>CAKPCL010000004.1 GCA_934141605.1 uncultured Clostridia bacterium | reverse complement strand
GTGAAGGGGACTGTTTGCTAAACAGTTAGGTCCCGAAAGGGGCGCGGAGGTTCGAACCCTCTCATCTCCGCCAAAAAAATAATGCAAGGTTTTTACTTTGCATTATTTTTTTAAGATATTTACTTGTTTGATAAATTTATTTCTAAAAATGTGAAAAAATCACGAAAAAGTTTATAAAATTTATAATAAATTTGAATTTTTTAAAATAAATATTTGACAAAGAATAACTATATATGCTAATATGGTTTTAGTCGATTTTTAGGACAAAAAATAATTTAAAGCAAAAAAATGACAAAAAAGTTGAAAAATATCAAAAAATAGTATATAATTAATTATATAGCAAGGGGGAAGGTGGTTTTTATGAAGAAAACTAAAAAAATAGTTTTGATATTAATGATTGCTTTTTTACTTGTTAATGTATTTAATTATAATAAGGTTTATGCAGTAGCCAAAGGTATTGCAGACCAGTTAGGACCAGATATGTCAGAATACCGGAGGATCTTATGTAGCACCTGCAGAGGATCCAATTACAAGTCCAGATTATTATGATCCAAGTAAAACAGAACCTACAACAAGTGATACAAAAGCTTTTACGGATAAAGTAGGTGTGATATTAGGAGCAATTCAAGCAATAGGGTCAATATTATCAGTTTTAGCTTTAGTAGTAATAGGTATTAAGTACATGTTAGGAAGTGCAGAGGAAAAAGCAAATTATAAACAAACAATGATACCTTATATAATAGGAATTATATTAGTATTTGCAAGTTCAACATTTGTAAATGCAATATATAAAGCTATACATTAAAGATAGGTGATGAAATGAAAATAAAAAATATTTTAATTATTATGCTAATAATTGTTATAAATATATTATTTATAAATATAAATACAGTACAAGCAGCAGGAATTGATGATGTAATTTCACGGTGGAGATAGTTTTATACAAGCTGGAAGTGAAAATTCTTCAGCATCATTAGATTATTCTAAGTTGCAAAACACATCAAATATGATATACAATATTTTACTTATGATAGGTATGGCAGTGGCTGTAGGAATAGGAACAGTATTAGGAGTTAAATTCTTAATGGGTTCAATGGAAGAAAAAGCACAAATAAAAGAATCTTTAATACCATTTGTTATAGGGTGTGTAGTAGTATTTGGAGCTTTTGGAATATGGAAGGCAGTTATTAGTGTAGGAAGCAAATTATAAAATAGTTATTAATGTTTACTTAGAAAACTAGGTAATTTAATATAAATATAAATAAAAAGGAGGATAAAACTATGAAAAAATTAGCTAAAATTTTACCAGTAATGATTGCTATACTTATGATATTATCAATATTTTCAACAGTATTTGCTGATTATTTAGATCCATCAGGTCTAGATGGAAAAAAGGCTGATGAATTTACTAATATTGGTAAGCGAATAATTGGTATGGTTCAATCTGTAGGTTCAATTATTTCAGTTCTTGTTTTAGTAATTTTAGGTATCAAATATATGATGGGAAGTGCTGAAGAAAAAGCAGAATACAAGAAAACAATGATACCATATTTAGTAGGAGCAATTTTAGTATTTGCAGCTTCTAATATAGCTGGAGTGATATATAATTTTGCTATTACATTAAATAATACTAATGTATAAAAGATATAAAAAAAGAATACTTAGGTATTCTTTTTTTTGCCTAAAAATATATTAAAAAAGCAAAAAAATTAACAAGATATTACACAAATATTACAAATATATTAAATTTCCACTTTTTTTGATAAAAACTGTACAATTATCCACAATTTATGTTATAATATTAATTGGATAATTATAAATAAAAAATACGGAGGAAAAAATATGCAAACTTATGAAATACCAAGAAATTATAAAGGAGAAGGAAGAATACTATTCATATTCTCAACAAAAGCATTAATATATACATGTATAGGAGTTGCAATCGGATTAATATTTTTCTTAATTATGAAAATGTTAGGATTTACAATGGTAGGTGTAATCATAACAGTAATATTTGGTGCAATAGGTTTTGCAATAGGAACATTTAAAGTTCCAGAAACAACAGCATTTGAAATTACCAGAAAAGCAGGAGGAGAAAACATAGATGACATTATTCTAAGATGGATAAAATTTAAAAAGAACGGAAACAGAATATATGTCTATAAAGACGAAAAGGTAAAAGAGGAGGAAACAAAAGATGAGCAATAATCAAGTTATAGATTTATTAACAGTTTTACTAGGAATAATGGTTGGCGTACTTATTATTTTATGTATAATTTTCATTGTTTTAAAATTAAGAAATAAACAACCAAAAGCAAAAAATAAAAAATCAACAAGCACAAAAAAGACTAAAGCTTCTAAAGCAAGTCCAAGCGCACCACAAAGTTATAATAAACAATCAATATTTAAATTTATGGAATTTGATAATATTTCTGATAACATGATTGTTCAAAAAGATGGAAAAAGATTTTTAATGGTTATAGAATGTCAAGGAATAAATTTTGACTTAATGTCTGGATTAGAAAAAAATAGTGTTGAACAAGGATTTATACAATTTTTAAATACATTAAGATATCCAATTCAGATTTATGTACAAACAAGAACAGTAAACCTTGAAGGAAGTATTCATACATACAAAGACAGAGTTGATACTGTTGCAAAAAATTACAGAGATAAACAAGCTGAATATAACCAAAAATTGCGTTCTGGCCAATATACAGAAAAACAATTAGAAAAAGAAAAATACGAATTAGCAAGACAAAGAAACTTATATGAATACGGACTTGATATTGTAAATAATACAGAAAGAATGAGCTTAAATAAAAACATATTAAGCAAACACTATTATGTAATTATACCACATTATTCAGAAGAAGCTTCTGATACACATTATGACAAAGAAGAAATTTCAAATTTAGCATTTTCAGAACTATATACAAAAGCTCAATCAATAATAAGTTCATTATCTGTATGTGGAATAAATAGTAAAATACTAAATTCAACAGAATTAGCAGAATTATTATATGTTGCATATAACAGAGATGAATCTGAAACATTTAACTTAAAAAGAGCATTAAATGCTGGATATGAAGATTTATATACTACAGCACCAGATGTTTTAGATAATAGGATGAAAGAATTAGACATAAAGATAGAAGAAGAAGCTATTAAAAAAGCAAATGAAGCAGTATATGATGTTTTAGATGAAAGTGAAAAACAAAGAAAAGTTAGAGAAAAAGAAGAAGAACTAGATGCTTTAATAGATGAAATGGCAAAATCTTTAATAGAAGAAAATAAAGAAGCATTAGGACAAGATGTGGCAAAAAAAGCAATAAAGAAAATTAACAAAGAAGAGACAAAAGAAGAAGGAGGAGAAGAAGATGGCAAAAAATCAACTACTAAAAGAAGAAGAGTTACAAAATCAGTTTAATGATTACCCAGAAGAAAACTCTAAAATTTTAAGGAAAAAAACAATAAAAGAATTGATAGCACCATCAGGAGTAGATGCTTCAAATATAGATTATTTAAAAATTATATCTAATACAACAAGATATGCTAGAAGCTTCTTTGTATCATCTCTTCCAAGGATGTGTACATTTCCTGAATTATTTAGGGACATGTATATGTTTGGAGATGTAAATACATCAATATATATAAATCCTATTAAAGAAGAAAAATCACAAAATGATTTAAACAGGGTAATAAATGAGCTTGAAACAGAAAGAATTGTAGCAGCAGATAAAGGAAATATAAATAGAGAAAGTACAATTTCTCAAAAAAGACTTGAAGCAGAACAATTAAGAGATGAAATAGCAGCAGGATTTAATAAATTATTCGAGGCTTCTATAGTATCTACTTTATTTACATATAGTTTAGAGGATTTGGATAGACAAACAAAATTGTTATCTTCTGAAATGGCTAAATCTTTAGTAGGAATAAAAACTGCATGGGGTATGCAAGAAGATGCTTTCAAATCTAATTTACCTTTTATGAACGACAGAATAAACAAAACACATACATTTGATAGAAATTCAATGGGAACAGTATTCCCATTTACTACATCAGAGGTAGGACACCCTACTGGAGTTCCATTAGGTTTTAACAAACAGACAGGAACACCTATATTATTTGATAATTTCCACCCATCACTTACAAACTATAACATGGTTATATTTGCTAAGTCTGGTGCGGGAAAATCAGTAACAATGAAAACATTAATTTCAAGATCTTCTGTACTCATGGGTATAGAGAGTTTGGCATTAGATGCCGAAGGTGAATATACAATAGTTGCAGAGAGTCTTGGTGGAATAAATGTTGTAATTAGCCCAACATCACAAACAATAATAAATTTATTTGATGTTGAAACAGAAGTTGTTAAAGATGAGATTACAGGTAAGGAAAGGATGACTTTAAATATTGAAAATAAAGTTGAAGATGTTACACAAGCTTTACTTACAATGGCTAGAGGAAGTACTCGTTCAGATGAAGTTAATGAGTTGACTAAACAAATTATAGCTGAATCTGTTGCTGAGGAATATGCAGCACTTGGTATAAATAGTAATCCTGATAGCTTATATAAAAATATTGATGCTAGAAGGGCTAATGGAAATTTATTTACAAAAGAGAAAAAAGAAATGCCTACAATAGGTTCATGGTATAAAAGAATTCAAACAAAGGCAAAAGAAAATACTAATAAAGATTATCAATATCATTATAGTTATTTATTAAAAGTTATGAAACAGTACATAAGAGAATATGATGGACAGATGGCTTATTTTGATGGTCAGTCAACTTTTGAATTATTAGATGGTGCTCCATTTATAAATTTGGATATTTCTCAATTAGAGGAAAGGTTTGCAAGACCTCTTGCACAACAGATTTTGCTTTCTTGGATTTGGGAAAAATTCGTTAAGAAGAACAGTGAGGATAGAAAAAGAGCTACACAAAAGAGAGTTTTAGTAGATGAAGCTTGGATGTTATTACCATATCCAGAGGCAGTTGATTTCTTGAATAAGATGGCAAGACGTGCCAGAAAGAGAAATGTTTCTTTGGCTATTATTTCTCAAAGATTCCAAGATTTTTATGAGAAACCAGAGGCACAGGCTGTTTTGACTTCTTCAGATACAAAACTATTTTTAGCACAAGATAAATCTGAAATACAATACTTGAAAGAAGTGTTTAAGTTATCAGAAGGTGAAGCAAACTTTTTAGTAACTTGTCAAAAGGGTGAAGGTTTGTTAAAGGTTGGTGCTGATTCTGCTATATTGAAGATTATGCCAACTAAGAAAGAGTTTGAGTTTGTTGAGACAAACTTAAATCAAATTGCAAAAAGAAATAATTAATAAGATTCAGGAGGTTTAAACTTTATGAAAATTTTTGAAAATAAGAGTTTATTTAAGAAGCTAGTATTAATATTTGTGTTAATTACAATAGTAAGCTTTTGTATACCAAAGACTGTACAAGCTGATGGAGGAGAAATAGGAGGAGCATTACTTAATCCAATTATGTCCCTTTTTGTTTCTCTTGGAGATGGAACAATGACTTTAATACAAAAAATGCTTTTAGATGTGGATGATTCTTTAATATCAATTAATTCATCGTCAGGTTTTTGGTCAAAATTTATAGTTGTTGTTGCTGCTGTTGCAGTATGTGCAGTAGTCATAGCTGCTTCAGTTTTAACAGCGGGAGCTGCTTCTGGTGTTGCAGTTGGTATTGCAGCTGCAATAAAAGGTGCTGCAATAGTTTCAATAACAATAGGTGTTACTACTGTGACTTTTCCAATTACAACGACAATTATAGAGGGAATGTTACCAAGTAATTTTAAACTGCCAATGTTTTTTGTGACACCACAAGAAATATTTTCTAATAAAATTCCATTATTGGATGTAGATTTTTTTAATCCACAAGAGGGAATATATGAAACCAAAGATGTAATGAAACGTGAAGAAGTATCAGTAATGGACAATAAATTTAAAAACTTAGAAGAAAAACATGGAATGCCAGATTTAAATACTTGTTTTGAAAAAGTAGAGTATAATAAAAAAAGTGAGTATTATGTGGATGGAGAATTAACTGAATATTTAAAAGATGATATAATTCAAAAACTATGCGGAATAGAAGAAAGCAAATTATCGGAAAAAACAATTGCTCAAACTAGTGAAAAGGTTAATTATAAAATTTCTTTTAAATGGCATTACAATGGATATACATACTTCATGTATTTAGTAGAAGATATGGGTCAACAAAATCCGTTTTGGAAATGCATAAGGAATAAAACAAATGAAAGTGGTGATCCAGAAACAGTAGTTAGTACAACGATGAATGATGAAACAGAACTAGTAGAAGTTGCTACAGGAGAAAAAGAAGTAGTAAGAAAAGTATCATCTACTGCTAAAGAATTACAATCAACAGTAGCAAGTTGGTACGTGATTTTAAGAAATATAGCAATAGTAGCATTATTATCAATTCTTGTTTATGTTGGAATAAGAATATTAATATCAAGTACATCTGCTGATAAAGCAAAATATAAACAGATGTTGGTTGATTGGATTGTTGCTATTTGCTTATTGTTTGTAATGCAATATATAATGTCATTTTCAAATATTTTAGTAAAAAAAATAATAGAGATAGTGGATACTACTCAGGTAACTGCAACTAAAGAAACTGAAGTAGAAAGGCCAGAGATGTTTATTATTAAAGATCAAAAAAGAGTAAA
The DNA here is from genome assembly GCA_934141605.1 of uncultured Clostridia bacterium. Lineage (GTDB taxonomy): Bacteria > Bacillota > Clostridia > TANB77 > CAG-508 > CAG-269. The sequence goes on along the minus strand of CAKPCL010000004.1, from coordinate 81,195 downwards.
AAAAGCATATGAAGTACTTATAGGTACAGAAGATGATACTACTAATCCATATTATGAATTTTTTACAGATCAAGATGGTAATCCCGCTGGAGCAAATTCAACTGTATTGGCATGGCCAGCAGAAAACTTTATGCAGCAGGCAAGATTAAAATTACAATTGTTAGAAGTAAATAAGGATGACACAAGTGAAATTTCAGAATCATATATGGCAATTGGATGGAAACTGATATATATAGTACTAGTAATATATACTATAATATTTGTTTTTACATATGTAAAAAGGGTTATATATATGGCATTTTTAACAATTATAGCACCTTTAGTAGCAATGACATATCCATTAGATAAGATGAACGATGGAAAAGCACAAGCATTTAATATGTGGGTTAAGGAATATATATTTAATTTATTAATACAACCAATGCACCTAATATTGTATACGATATTAATAGGTTCTGCAATGACATTTGCAAGTCAGAATATTATTTATGTAATAGTAGCTTTAGGATTTATGATTCCAGCTGAAAAAATATTAAGAAAATTCTTTGGATTCGAAAAGGCACAAACACCAGGAATGCTTGGAGGAGCAGCAGGAGCAGCTTTAATGTGGAATGGTGTAAATAGATTGATGGGACACAAACCACCAAAAGGCCCTCAAGGAGGCAAAGGAGAAGGAAAAGTTGCTGGAAAAGAGGATAATGAAAAGGCTCCAAGGTTTAAAACAGATTTTGATAAAGATGAAGCAATTCTTAATCCTGAAATTAAAGAGAATAAAAATTTAGAAGAAACAGATATAATGGCACAAGAACAAATGAAAGCACAAAATGTACAGTTATCAAGCAATAGTAAAAAAACAAAAGGTAAACAAACTTCTAATAATTCAGGAACTAAACAAACCGGAGCAAAAAGTAAGCCAACTTCTAATAATTCAGGAATTAAACAAGTTGGTACAAAAAGTAAAATTAAGATTCCAAATAATTTACTTGAAAAAAATGGTAAAAAACCAAAAATAAAAAGAAATTATGCAAAAGGTATTGCATCAGGTGCTAAATATTATGCAAATGGAATGAAAAAGAAAATGATTAATAGATTTGATAATGCTCATCCATTAAAAACAGCAGCAGGAGTAATAGGTGCAGCAACTTTTGCAACAGCAGGAGGCATTTTAGGAATTGCATCAGGAGATTCATCAAAAGGATTCCAATATGCAGCAACAGGAGCAATGGGAGGATATAACTTTGGAAAAGGTATATCAGAAGGAATTGATGATACCTTCAGAGTTGATGGAACATTTGAAGAAGCAAATAGAGGTTCATATGAATCAGAAAGTGATTATCGTCAAGCTCAAATTGACAAATACATTGAGAAAATTAAAAAAGACACAGAATTTAAGAAAAAATTCGAAAGAGAAATAGACGGAAATAAAGATGATGTTAAACAAATAATGAAAAGTGGATTTGTAGATAATCTTGTAACAAAGGGTATAACTGATACAGATGATATAATTGCTGCATATGAATTAAAGAATAAAATGAATTTATCAGATGATAATACAGCGGCTTTAGTAAAATATTCAAAAACTATAGGAGATACATCAAAAATGAATAGTGCTGATTCTAAAAAATGGGCTGATACTGTTCAAGGAAAATTGAAAAAGAAAGGTGCTTCAGATAAAAAAGCAAGAGATAAGACAAAAGAAATTATGGAAGCAAATAAAATATATTTCAGTTTTAGAAATGATTTATAAGATATTAGGAGGCTATAATTATGTATAAATTGATAAGATTATTTAATCAAAACAGGAAGAAAGTTATAAGAATTATACTAATTATAGCCTTTGGCTTTTTATTACTACAACTATTAAATTATTACGCAGGACATGGAAATAAAAATACAAAACAAAATATAACAAATTCAAACACAACAATAGTAAATAACAATAGTAGTTTAATATCAGACAAATCACAAATAACAGGAGAAAGTATATCAACATCAAAAATACAAAATGATACAGAAGTAATTAATAAGTTTATAGAATATTGCAATAAAAAAGATATAAATAATGCGTATAACTTATTATCAGATGATTGCAAAGAAGTAATGTTTCCAACAATACAAGATTTTTATGACTATTATTATGTAAAGATTTTTGATGAAGATAATAAAACATATACAGTAGAAAATTGGACAGGAAGCACATATACAGTAAGAATAACAGGAAATATATTATCAACAGGAAATTTAAGCAATAACAGAACAAATCAAGACTATATGACAATAGTAAAACAAGGAAATGAAAATAAACTTAATATAAATAATTATGTATCAAGTACAAAGAGTAATAAAGAAACAACATACGAAAATATAAAAGTAAACATAACACAAATTGACACATATATGGATTATGAAATATATAATTTAACAATTGAAAATAATTCAAAAAATACAATATTAATAGACACAAGTGATGATACAAAATCTGTATACTTAACTGATGAAAATGATATGAAATATTATTTTTATAGTAGTGAAGTAAACGAAAGTAAATTAAGAATAGACAGTAATTACAAGAGTAATATAAAAATTAAATTTACAAATAAATATAGTTCTACTAGAAAAATAAAAAATATGGTATTTTCTAAAATGGTATTAAATTATAATGAATATTTAAATAATAAAGAAAATTATGAATTTTATAAATTTTTAGCAAATGTTTAAAATTAAGAAAGGAGATAATAATTGGAAAAAGTAGTTAAAGCTTTAATAAAATACAAAAAAATAATTATAATATCAATTTTATTAGTGGTTTCATTAATATTATTATCTTCTTTTGTGTATTTAATTTCAATAGAAGATGGAACATATAATGAAGATGATTGGGCCAATACACCATATGTTGTTTCTAACTATACAAATTCTGCACAAATTGGAAGTGACGGTATAACAACAGAAAAAACTAAAGATGAAATTTGGAATAGCTTAATTGCAGAAGGAAGCAATGTTTCAAAATATTTGGATTCTTCAGATGAGTTACAAAAACTTATGAATGCTGAATTAGTTACTCAATATCCTAAGATTGATGGAGCAGATGAAGATTCAGTAAATGGAATAATTGAGTTTCAAAGAAATAAAACCGATGGTACAAAAATCACCTTAAAATATATGGATAGAGATAAGTTTGAGGAAAATATCGATTCAGGAGTTGAAAAGCTATCAGATGGGACAAGCATACTTGATTATTTTACATTAGATACTTCTGGAAATGTAGAAATTGCAGTAGTTAATACTGAAACATATGAAGTTAAGTCAGGTGATGAAAATTTTGATATTAATTCTTTAAAAAATGATGGAATAGAGTATGGTGGACTTTCAGAAGAGGATAAGATTAGTGGGGATAAGTATTATAATTCAGAATATCTTAAGATAGAAAGAAATATAACCAAGAAAACTATTAATTATAAGAGTGTTGTTGACAAATATACAATGCCTTTTCAATATTTATGGGCTTTACTAGTTATTGGAGAGGATAAGGATTTTGTTTTAGAGTTAGCTGATTTAGTTGAAGAAAGTGAAATTATAATTTCAATTTATGATAATGTAACAACAACTACATATGAGGATACATATGAATATACGGAAAGTAAAGAAATTAACAAAAATATAACTGTTAGAGTGAACGATCCCAATTCAGGGAAAGTAAAAAAATATCAAGATTATTCAACAAGTTATGGTCCTTCAACAAGTGACACAACATATTCTGCTTATATAACAAGAAAATATGAAAGTAATACTGTTAATGTTGATTTAACAAAAGCAGATGTATGGATGGTGGATTATAGCAAGGAATATTCATACCAAAGTGAAGAAACGACTACTGATGATGAAGAAAAAAGAGATTTAAATGATATAGAAGGTGTATCAAGTATATATGATTCAAATATTACTATAACATTATTAGGAGATTCTGATGCAGTAGCATATGCAAAAACTATGAGAGATGAATATATTTTAAAGAATTATTCTAATCAAAGTTCAAGTTTGACTACTAATTATGAAATTGAACAAGAAGTTAGGCGTGTTGTAATAGATATTAAAGTAAATAAGATAAATAGAAGTGTATCAACCAAAACAACAACTGTAGAACAAAACTATGTAGAGGGTGATGTTGTAAATGAACCAAAAGTAAGTCAAAAAGCAAGTGATGATAAAGAAAATTTTGTTTCTTTATTGTGTAAAAAAGAACATAAGGATGCTAAAAATAGAATTTGCTCTGAAGTTACAGATTGGTTTATAGAAATATTAGAAAATAATCCTGATACAGTTAATATGGTTGATTTAACAAAGTATTTATTATATAAGGCTACTGGAACTGATTATGGAGTTACTGATTATGACTTTTCAGCATATGAAGAATCTAATTTCAATTCAATAAATACATCAGTAACTGACCAACTAATTAGATATATTCATCAATGGGAAAATGCTAGTGGCCCAAAAACTAATGCAGATGGAACGATGTATATTGTTGAAGATGATGGTGCGGGACATCCTACTGTTGGATATGGTGTTGATATTGAAAATGGTGGATATAAATCTAAATTTGAAGAAGCAGGATATTCAACTAAGATTGGTGATGCTATTCCAATAGACTTTGTTGATTCAATAGAAAGAATGGAAATAGAAAATAAATCAACATATATTAAAACAAAAACATCAGGATTAGGACTAACAGATTATCAGATTAATGCGTTAATTTCTAGAGCATATAACTGTGGTAACAGTGGTGCATTACAAGAAAGAAATGGAAAAACATTTATGCAAGCGTATACTGAGTATTGGAATCAAGAGACAGATGACCAATATGAAGAAAAAAATTCTACTGCTGATTATACAAATTTATTATATACACAATATATGAGCGTTCCAGTTACAAGTGATAATGTTTATCTTGCAGGACTTGAAAATAGAAGAAAATCAGAATGGACATTGTTCCAAACAGGATATTATGACAAACTAAAAGAATGGCATATTGAAATGGGTGACTCAATAGTGGAAACTGCAAAAATAATCCATGAGTATATGGAGCAAAAAAAATATTCTTATTGTGTATATGGTGGTAATGACTATGAAGAATGTGGAAAAGATACAGCAAATGGTTCAAAACATGGATTAAGTATAACTTTTGAAAAATCAAAAACTGAATATAGACATAGCTGTTGTGCTACTTATGTTTCTTGGGTATTACAAGAATGTGGATATTTAGACGATTCAGAACATACAGATGGGGCAAATGATTTACAAAGTAAGTTGATTTCAAAAGGCTGGACAAGAATTTCAAGTGTTTCTGAATTACAACCAGGAGATGTATTATGCTATAATCACCATGTTGAGATATATGCAGGAGATAATAAAGTTTATAATGCCGGAAGTGGAAAGACAATCAGAAAAGCATCACCAAGTAAACGCTCAAAAACATTTAGTTACGCATTAAGAGCACCAAATTAATAATTAAGGAGTTAGAAATGTCAAAATTAGAAAAAATAATTTTTATTTTAGCTATCGTTGTTGTTCTAATAATTATTGTAATAATGGGTATAATCTATTTTAACAGAGGAGAGGTTGTATATAATATAGATGAGGTTGGAAACGATGATACAACTGAAGAGATAGATAGTACCATACAATATGTAACAACTAGAAATGATTATTATGCAGTTGAAACTTGTGTTAATAAATTTTATATTTATTATATGTCACTTTTTGATAGTGAGGAAGCTGATATAGATGATGAAGAAGAAAACAAAGAATATTTGTACAATATGTTAGATGAAGATTATATTAATTTTAAAAATATAACTTTAAATAATATAGAGACAAAATTAGAAGAAATTAAACAGTCAGATGTAAATGTAAATAAGATGTATGTAAGTCAAAAAAGTCAAAATATATATTTATATCTAGTTCAAGGAAGAATAAGAGAAAAAAGCAGTGAAGAGATTAAAGACTTTGAAGTATTAATAAAAATTGATGCATCAAACAAAACATTTTCAGTATATTTAGAGGATTATATTCAACAAAATTTAAGTGATATAAAGCTTGGACAAGAAATTAATATGCAAGTATCAGATAGTGTAGAAAATAAAAAAATCAATATTTATGATTATGAAATTATAAATGATGAAGCTTATGTGCAAGATTTATTTGCAAAATTTAAAAAAGAAATATTATACGATAGGCAATTAGTATACAATAACTTAAATGAAGAATATAGAGAAAAAAGATTTGGAGACTTTTCGACATTTGAAACTTATGCTAAAAATAATGTAAGAAATAATATAATAATGAAGTTATCTAAATACCAAAAAACGAAATATGAAGATTATACAGAATATGTTTGTATAGACCAAAATGGAAATTATTATATTTTTAATGAAAATAGTGTAATGAATTATAATGTTATTTTAGATACTTATACTGTTGATCTTCCAGAATACATCAAAAAATATGATTCAGCTACAGATCAAGTAAAAGTAGGTATGAATATAGAAAGAGCAATTACAGCAATTGAAGCAAAAGATTATAAATATGTTTATAATAAATTAGATGAAACATTTAAAAATAATTATTTTAATACAATAGAAAAATTTAGTACTTTTATTAATAATAATTTTTATGAAGAAAATACAATAGAATATTTAGAATTTAAAAATCTTGGAGGAATTTATACATATTCATTAAATATAATGGATAGTGATGATTTAGAAAAAGTTAATAAAATTACATTTATAATGAAATTAGAAGAAAATAGAGATTTTACTATGTCTTTTGGAATTGAATAAAAAGGGGTTGCAAAGCAACCTCTTTTGTTTTATAATTCAATAAAGGAGCGATTTTATGATAGAAATAAAAAATGTATCTAAAAATTACAAAAAAAATAACAAAGTAATTAATAATTTAAATTTGAAAATAAATGATGGAGAAATATTTGGTTTTTTAGGACCAAATGGTGCAGGGAAAACAACAACAATAAAAATGATGACTGGAATATTAGATATAGATGAAGGTGATATTTTAATTGATGGAAAAAGCATAATAAATGAACCAATAGAAGCCAAAAAAAGGCTTGGATTTGTACCAGATAATCCAGATGTATTTTTAAAATTAAAGGGAATAGAATACTTAAATTTTATTGCAGATGTATATGATGTTTCAACAGAAGATAGAGAAAAAATAATAAAAGAATTAGCTCAGAAATTTGAAATTTTTGATGTATTAAATAATAAAATAGAAAGTTATTCTCATGGTATGAGACAAAAATTAATAATAATAAGCGTATTATTACATAATCCACAAAATTGGATACTAGATGAACCAATGACAGGATTAGATCCAAAATCCTCATATGAATTAAAAAATCTAATGAGAGAACATACTAAACAAAATAAAACTGTATTTTTTTCAACACATATTTTAGATGTTGCGGAAAAATTATGTGATAGAATTGGAATTATAGATAAGGGTAATTTATTATTTGTTGGAACTTATGAAGAAATGAAAAAAGAATTAAAAGAAAATAAATCTTTAGAGGAATTATTTATGGAGATAATAAAAAATGATTAAAAAAATAAAAAATATATTTAATTTAAGTAAAATATTTTTTAAAAATAATTTTCAAAACCCTTATTTAATTGATAAAGAAACAAATAAAATAAATTGGAAATCTCCTTTTGTATGGTTATTAATTATTTTAGTTATTGCAATAACATATTTAAGTATGAAAATTATAAAAATATTAGTACAAATAAATCAAGGAATAATATTTTTAAATGTATTTTTTCTAATTTTAATGATAATAATGGCATTTCAAATTATTCTTGCTAGTATAAATGTATATTTCTTTTCGAAGGATTTTGAAAATGTTTTGCCATTACCAATAAAATCGGAAGAATTATTAATTGCAAAATTTAATACTATATTAATTAATGTATATTTAACTGAAATAATTTTTGCATTATCACCGTTATTAATATATGGTATTTATACAAATGCTGGATTATTATATTATTTATATATGATTTTAATTATATTAATTTTTCCAATTTTAATTAATTTAATAATTAGTATATTAATGATGTTTTTAATTAAATTAACAAAATTTATAAAAAATAAGGATATTGTTCAAATATTTATTACATTATTAGTTTTAAGTTTTATTTTTATTTTAGAATTTAAAATAGGGAATAATTTAATAGAAAAAATAGGTGATGACTTTGATTTAAAAAATACAGAGGTAATAAATTCAATATCTAATTTTAATGAAAAATTAAAAAATATAAATAATTATTTTTTAATAATAAATCCTAGTGTAGAAATATTAAATAATTATAATAAAATAAATTCAATATTTAATTTATTTAAAATTATTTTTATTAATTTAATATTTTTTGTATTATTTATTTTTGTTGGTAAAAAATATTATTTAAAAAATATTTTAAAAAATAATAATAATTATTATTTAAAAAATAATAAAAAAATAACAAAAAATAAATTTAAAAATAAAAAAATTTATGAATCTTATATAGAAAAAGAATTTAAATTATTATTTAAAAATCCAACATTTTTTATGCAATGTATTTTTCCAGTATTAATATTAATGATTTCATTAAGTATTATTTGCATAATTTTTGCACCTAATATAAGAAAATTAATAGAATCAGATTTTTTTGCAGAACAGAATATTGAAATTTCTATGGACTTAGGTGTAATTTGTACGATTTTAGCATTAATACAAATAATTTTTACATTATTAAATATTTCAATTAGTGCAATATCAAGAGAAGGTAAAAATGCTATTTATTTAAAATTTATACCGATAGATTTTTATAAACAATTTATATATAAATCAATGCCTCAAATAATTTTTAATATGTTTTTAATTTTAATTATTTTAATAATTATTAAAATTGTTTTTCCGGCTTTTGAATTAATTTATTTATTATTTTTATTTATTGGTGCAAATTTATTAAATATATTAAATAGTGAATTAATGGTTTTAGTAGATTTTATTAAACCTAATTTAAATTGGAATGCTGATTATGAGGCTATAAAAAATAATAATAATAAATTATATCAATATGTTTTAAGTATAATTGTTGTTTTATTTATTAAATATTTATATGAAATTTTTAAAGATTTTAATTTAATTTTAGCTAATATTTTAATTTTATTTATTTTTTTAATAATTATTTTTATTATTAATTTATTAATTAAAAAGAATATAAATAAATTATTTAAGAAAATAAATTAATTTAAATAAAATCCTGAATTATATAAAATGGAAAATATTTGAAATTTTTTATAAAATGTGTTATTACATATGTAGTTAGTAACTAATAAACTTTTTTATAATTAAGGAGGTTAAAAAATGTTAGACCGGGTATTAAGTAGTATTTTTCAAGTTTTTGTTGCACCATTGATTCCATTTGTTATAGGTGTTGTATGTGTTATTGCATTTATAGTTCTTATCATTGTCATTTTTGATGAAAACAATAGTGTTGAAAAGAAGGTATTAATTTGTATTTTTATTTTAATATTTGTAGCACTTATAATTTTATTTGCAATAATTTGCTTGTATTTTTTTAGCATTGTCGCATGTATTATTTTTTTAATTTTACTTTATTGTGCTTTTAGTGGTATTTAAACCGGGAACAAACTAACTATGTCTCTACTTATTTAAGTAGAGATATTTTTTTGTATTTTATATTAAAATATGTTGTAATATAAAAAGAAATATGTTAATATATATAAAATTTATATTTCAGAAAAAATTAAATCAAAATTCAGGCAATTCTGCCCAAAATTCAAAACTTAAACAAAAAATAAAAGAAAGAAGGAATGTGTTATAGAAAATTTACTAAACCCCAAAATAGACTATGTCTTTAGGAGAATATTTGGCTATGAAGGAAATGAAGACATAACCACAGCTTTATTAAGTTCAATATTAAAAAAATCTATAAGTAATTTAAAATTAGATTGTAATCCAATATTAGAAAAGGATTTATTAGATGATAAAGTAGGAATTTTAGACATAAAAGCAAAAATAGATAATTGTATTAATTGCAATATAGAAATGCAAGTAGTGGACAAAAAGAATATAGAAAAAAGAATCTTATTTTATTGGAGCAAAATGTATAATAATAGCATAAAGCAAGGAGCAGACTATGAAAATTTAGAAAAATCTATTGCTATACTAATAACAGATTATGAGCTAGAAGGACTGAAAGAAATAGAAAAATACATAACAAAATGGAATATAAGGGAAGAGGAATATCAAAAAATAATATTGACAGATGTAATGGAAATTTATATAATTGAATTACCAAAGTTCAACAGATATAAGGCAAAAACAGACCAAAGATTGAACTCATGGGTGAGATTTATAGAAAATCCAGAGGTGGTTGATATGAAAGAAAATAAAGAAATAGGTAAAGCAAAAAAAGTATTAGAAGAAATAAGCCAAGATGAACATGAAAGATATTTGACAGAGTTAAGACAAAAATACATAATGGACAAAAAGGCTATTGCTGATGCTGGTTATGACAAAGGGTTAAAGGCTGGAATAGAACAAGGAATAAAGCAAGGAATAAAACAAGGAGTAGAGCAAGGAATTAATGAAGGAGCAAAACAAGAAAAAATAGATATCGCAAAAAATATGAAAAAACAAAAAATTACTAATGAAACAATATGTAAAGTTACAGGTTTATCAATTGAAGAAATTAAAGACCTATAATATAAAAAATAAAAAAGTACTGAAATATAATTTTTATGTAACAATCAAACTAAGATTGTTACATTTTATTTTAATGACTAAAAAATAAATAAAAATATAATCAATAAAAAATATAATTCATATTATAAATTAGGTGATTATTATGAGTTTAGGTATAACCTTATCAGGTGGTGGAGTAAAAGGTGCTGCACATATAGGAGTGTTAAAAGCACTGGAAGAGAGTAAAATAAAAATTGATTATATAGGTGGAACATCTTCTGGAAGCATTGTTGCTACACTTTATGCTTCTGGATATAAACCAGATGAAATATATAAAATTTTTAAAAAGTATTGTAGAAATATAAAATATGTTGATTTTAAAAATATTCTAAAATTATTTTTTGGAATAATTACAACTGGAACAATAATAATAGATGGCTTAAATTCGGGAAAATCTATAAATAAATTAATTAATAAAGTATGTGCTGAAAAAAATATTTATAATGTTTCAGATATAAAAATGCCATTAGTTATTCCTAGTGTTAACATGTGTACAGGAGAAGTATTGTGTTTTACATCTTCAAAAATGAGGTTTTTTTCTAATGATACTGTTTTTTGTAATGATGCAGAGATTGGTAAGGCAGTACAGGCAAGTTGTAGTTTCCCAGCTGTTTTTTCTCCGTGTAATTATAAAGGTAGTAAATTAATTGATGGGGGAATTAGAGAAAATGTGCCTTGGCGTGAGGTTAAACTTTTAGGTGCTGATAAGGTAGTAAGTGTTATTTTTGAAAATGAAGTAGATTTAAATTGTTGTAAAAATTTAATTGATGTAGCTTCTCGTTCTTTTGAATTAATGGGAAAGGAGCTTTCTAAATATGAGCTTGATGGGATGGATTATTCTATAAAGATTAAAAGTAAAAAGGTTTCTCTTTTGGATATGAGTAAAATAGATGAATTTTATGAATTGGGATATAATGAGACTAAAAAGTTTTTAAAAGAAAATAATATAAAATCGTTGTAATATACAAAAAGAACAGGACTTCAATCCTGTTCTTTTACACTGTTTCATTTTCCTGTTTTATAGAATTTTCACAATTTTCTTTTTCCAAAATTTTTTTCTCATTTTCCTGCCTTTTTAAATTATCTTTAGCCACAGTCATTAACAATTTTATTCTATTAGCCTGATTAGTCTCACTAGCACCAGGATCATAATCAACAGGAGAAATATTAGCATCAGGATACATTTGTCTAATAGTTTTAATAACACCCTTACCAACAACATGATTTGGTAAACATGCAAAAGGTTGAACACATATAATATTAGGAATATCATGTTCCATATATTCAATCATTTCTGCTGTTAAGAACCAACCTTCACCAGTTTGATTTCCAATAGATAAAACATCTTTAACTTTATCTTCTAAGTGCCAAATATCACATGGTTGTAAATAACCCTTAGAAGAGCTAGCTAACGCTAATTTTACATCTTTTTCTAATATATCTATTAATTTTATTGCTAACTTACTTATCTTGCTAGAAGTCTTATTTATATTTAATAAATTATTAAATGTAATTTTATGTGTTGCCATAAATTTAACAAATCCCATAAAATCAGGTAAAATTACTTCAGCACCTTCTTTTTCAAGCATATCTGCAACAAAATTATTTCCAAAGGGGTGGTATTTAATTAAAACTTCTCCAACAATTCCAACCTTAGGCTTTTTAATGCTTGTATCTAATTGTATTTTTTCAAAATCATTTACTATATCATAAATGCTTTGCTTAAATTCTTTATTTGTAGAATGTCTAACAAGTTTTTTGCATTTTTCTAACCATTCAGTGTATAATTTTTGAGTTTCACCTTTATTTAATTCATATGCTCTATTTTTTGTTAAGACCTTTTGTAATAAATCAGCATAGATTACAGATTTAATCATTCTTTCAATCATTTTTGGTGTTAGTTTAAATCCAGGCATTTTTTCCATACCAACAACATTAAATGATATAACTGGTATATTACTAAATCCAGCATCTTTAAGTGCTTTCCTTATAAAGCCTATATAGTTTGTAGCTCTACAGCCTCCACCTGTTTGAGACATGATTAATGCCGTTTTATTTAAGTCGTATTTTCCAGACTCTAGGGCTTCAATCATTTGACCTGTTACTAGTATTGAAGGATAACATGCGTCATTATTTACATATTTTAATCCTGTTTCTACTGTGTGTTGAGTACAATCTCTTAACAATTCAAGTTTATATCCTGATTCTTGTACGGCGGCTTCAATTAGTTCAAAGTGAATTGGGGCCATTTGAGGACAAAGTATTGTATAATCTTTTCTCATTTCTTTAGTAAAGATTTTTTTCTTTATTCCGTAGTCTCCAAGGTCTTTTTCTTCTTCTTTTTTAGAGATTCTTTTATTCATACTTGCTAAAAGTGAGCGTATACGAATTCTAACAGCGCCTAAATTGTTTACTTCGTCTATTTTTATTAAAGTGTACATTTTATCGTAACTTGATAATATTTCTTCAACTTGATCTGTTGTAACTGCGTCAACTCCACAACCAAATGAGTTTAATTGAATTAATTCTAAATTGTCATGTTTTCCAACAAAGTCAGCAGCTGCATATAATCTAGCATGAAATACCCATTGATCAACAACTCTTATTGGACGCTTTGCTTCTGCTTTGTCAGAAACACTATCTTCTGTTAAAACACATAATCCAAGTGATGTGATTAATGTATCAATACCATGGTTTATTTCAGGGTCTATGTGATATGGTCTTCCTGCTAAAACAATTCCTCTTAAATTGTTTTCTTCAATATACCTTACTGTTTCAGTACCTTTGTCTCTAATGTCTTTTTTACATTTTTGGTATTCGGCTTCAGCTTTTTCTGCTGCCTCCATTAATTCTTGTTTTGTAAAATTATATTCTTTAAACTCATCTAATTCTTGAACCTTTTTAACAAGATTTTTTGTATCGAAAGGTAAAAATGGGTTTATAAATTTAATGTTATTGGCTTTTATATTTTCAACATTGTTTTTTAATACTTCTGAATATGAAATTACTATAGGGCAATTATAATGATTGTCGGCTTTTTTATACTCTTTTCTTGAATATGGCATACAAGGGTAGAATATTGTTTTTATTCCTTTTTCAATTAGGTTTTCAATATGACCATGAGATAGTTTTGCTGGATAACAAACTGATTCAGATGGCATAGATTCCATACCTTTTTCATATGTTTTTCTAGTGCTTTTGTCTGATATAATTACTCTAAAGCCTAAATTTGTAAAAAATGTGAACCAGAAAGGATAGTCTTCATACATATTTAAAACTCTTGGAATTCCTATAGTTCCTCTTGTTGCGTATTGTTCTTCTAATGGTTTGTAGTCAAATATTCTTTGATATTTGTATTGCACCAAGTTTGGTAAATTCTTTTTAGGAGCTACAACTCCAGCACCTTTTTCACAACGATTTCCTGATACATGTATTGAACCGTTACTGAATTTATTTATGGTTAATTTGCAATGATTTTCACAATTATTGCAACGAGTGTGTGTTACTTTTATTTCTAATTTATCTAATTCATCAGATTTTAGTATAGTTGATTTGTATTCCATATCTAAGTTTGATTCATATTGTTCTTTGGAAAGTAATGCCATTCCGTATGCACCCATTAGTCCTGCAATGTCTGGTCTTATTACATTTTTACCAACTATTTTTTCAAAGGCTCTTAATACGGCATCATTGTAAAAGGTTCCACCTTGTACTACAATATGGTCACCTAAAGTGGCAGTATCCCTAACTTTCATGACTTTTTGAATAGCGTTTTTGATAACTGAATATGAAAGTCCGCTTGATATGTCACCAACAGTATAGCCTTCTTTTTGAGCTTGTTTAATTTTTGAGTTCATAAAGACTGTGCATCTTGAACCTAAATCAACAGGTCTTTTAGCATTTATTGCTTCTTTTACAAATTCTGATATTTCTAAATTCAAACTTTTTGCAAAGGTTTCAATAAATGAACCGCAACCTGAAGAACAAGCTTCATTTAACATTATATTGTCAATTACACCATTTTTCATTTTAATGTATTTCATATCTTGTCCACCAATGTCAATTATTGCTGTGACATCTGGCTCAAATTGTTTGGCTGCTGTATAGTGTGCTATTGTTTCAATTTCATTTAAATCAACATTTAATGCTGTTTGTATTAATTTTTCTCCATATCCTGTGACACCACTATATCTTAAAATGGCTTTTTCTGGTAGAACTTCATATAGTTTTTTAAGCATACCCATAACACTTTTTAAAGGGTTGCCTTCATTACTACCATATAATGAATATAGCAAGTTACCATTTTTATCAATTAATACTAGTTTTGTAGTTGTAGAACCTGCGTCAATTCCAAGGTAACAATCACCTTCATATGTGGAAATTTCAGTTTTTGCTACTTTTGATTTATCATGTCTTTCTTTAAAGTTTTTATAATCTTCTTCATTGATAAATAATGGTTCGATTGGGTGTGTGGTATTATCTTGTGAAGTTCTTAAATTTTCTATTTTTTGTTTTAATTCCTCTACTGTTATAGGTTTAGTGTTTAGGGAATCAAGGGCTGCACCTTTAGCTACTAATAAATGGGCTTCTTCGGGTACTATTACTTCTTCAGAAGTTAAATTAAGAGTTTCTATAAATCTTTTTCTCAATTCTGGTAAGTAACTTAAAGGACCACCTAAAAATGCTACATTTCCTCTAATAGGTCTTCCGCAGGCTAAACCACTAATTGTTTGATTAACAACAGCTTGAAATATTGATGCTGCTATATCTTCTTTTGCTGCACCTTCATTTATTAATGGCTGTATATCAGTTTTTGCAAAAACTCCACATCTTGAAGCTATTGGATATATAGTTTGATAGCTTTTTGCAAGTTCATTAATACCAGCAGTGTCTGTGTGAAGTAATGAAGCCATTTGATCTAAAAATGCTCCTGTTCCACCGGCACATGTACCATTCATTCTTTGTTCAATTGATTTATCAAAATAAATTATTTTTGCGTCTTCTCCGCCTAGTTCTATTACAACATTAGTTTGTGGAATATATTTTTCTACTGCTCTTTTGCAAGATACTACTTCTTGTATAAATTCTACTCCTAAAAATTTGCTTGCTGACATTGCACCTGAACCTGTAAGTGCTATTGTGAATTCGTTTTCAGGAAACATAGTTGCTAAATTTTCTAGCACATTACATACAGTGTTTTTTGTATCTGAAAAGTGTCTTTGATAGTTTTTATATATAGTATTTTGGTTTTTATCCATAACTATTATTTTTACTGTTGTTGAACCAACATCTAATCCGACATGTAAAATCTTATCCATATTACATTACTCCTTTTTATAGTCCTAATTTTATACGGAAAAGGGCAATTTGTCAAATGTCAAAATTTGGAAACAATTTTAAAAATTTATTTCATTCTTGAATTTTTGCATATTTTGGACAAACAAATAATAGAATTGAGTATAAATATTAAAAATAGGAGGAAATTATGAAAAACAAGAAAATTATTTTATTATTTACAATTTTATTAATTATTATTTTTGTTATTGGATTTTTTTCAATTAAGATGGTAAAGAAAAATAAAGAAAACGAACTAAAAAATGAGTATATTCCACAAGAAGAAATTTCTGAAGAACAATTAAGAGAAACTATAGTAAGTTTATATTTTCCGGATAAAGAGACAAATGTGTTAAAACCTGAAGCAAGATTAGTTAATGTGAAGGAACTTATACAATCACCATATAATATTTTAATTGAATTACTAATTAATGGGCCTAAAAATGATAAACTTAAAAGTGTTATTCCAGAGAATACTAAAATATTGAATTCTTCTTTAGAAGGTGAGTGCTTAACTTTAGATTTTTCAAGTGAATTGCTTAATTATAATAAAGATGATAGCAAAGAAAAAGAAAATTTAATAAAATCAATTGTTAATACTGTTACTGAATTGAATGAAGTTAATAAAGTTAAAATTTTAATTAATGGACAGATAAGTGATGAATTTAAAGATGAATATGCCCCATAAGAGATTGCTCTTTTGGGACATTATTATTTTAATATTTTATATAATTTTATATATTTGGAAAAGCTATTAAAATTTCTTAAAAAATGTTCAACTTCATAAAGAGAGTTAATAGTATTTTTTTTGCAGGTTTTAAAACTTAATTTTTTCTTTTTTAGTGGTTTAGGTGGACTAGCAGGTTTTGTGGGTTTCGGAGGCTTTGGAGGAGGTGGAGGTGGAGGAGGCACTTTTTTAGGCATCTGAGAGTGTTCACATCTATATAAACTTGGCATAAATTTAAATCCTTTCGTTTTTTTATATATTATATTCTAAAACAAGTTATTAAGTGAATTATAGTTGGTTGATGAAAATTTAAATTTATGATATATTATAAAAGAACATTAAAAATAAAAGGAAAAAAGATGAATATAGAATTAAAAGAAAATGAAAGAATAGACGATTTGGAATTTAATAATTTAAAGATAATTCAAAATGAAGAAGGATTTTGTTTTGGGATAGATGCTGTGTTATTGTCTGATTTTGCGAAAAATATTAAAAAAAATTCAAAGGTATTAGATTTAGGAACAGGTACAGGCATTATTTCAATTTTACTATGTGAAAAAACAGAGTTAAAGAAAATTATTGGAGTTGAAGTACAAGAAGAAGTATATGATATGGCATGTAGAAGTGCTAAATTAAATAATTTAGAAAATAAATTTGAAGTTATAAATGAAAATATTTTAAATTTAGAGAATGTTTTAGAAAAGAATTCTTTTGATGTTATTGTAACAAATCCACCATATAAAAAGCAGAATACAGGAGTTATAAATGAGGCAGAAAAAAAATTAATTTCAAGACATGAAATTTTGGCGGATTTAGAAGATTTTATTAAGATTTCTAGTAAGCTTTTAAAATGTAAAGGGGAATTTTATATGGTTCATAGACCAGATAGACTTGTTGATATATTTTCTTTAATGAGAAAATATAAAATTGAACCTAAAGAAATTAGAATGGTTTTTTCAAATGAAAAAAATCCTCCTAAAATGGTTTTGGTAAAAGGAGTAAAAAATGGGGGAGAGTATTTAAAATTTAGAGAAAATTTATATATTTATAAAAATGATGGTTCATATACTGATGAAATATTAAAAATATATAATAAAATGTAGGAGGTTAATTGATTTAAAATGGAAAATAAAAATGGAACATTATATATTGTTGCAACACCTATTGGAAATTTAGAAGATATTACATTAAGAGCAATAAGAATTTTAAAAGAAGTGGATTTAATTGCAGCAGAAGATACAAGGAATACATTAAAGTTATTAAATCATTTTGAAATATCTAAATCTTTAATTAGTTATCATAGGCATAATGAAGATGTAAAATCAGATGTTTTAATAGAAAAATTAATGGAAGGTAAAAATATAGCGCTGGTTTCTGATGCTGGTACTCCTGGGATTTGTGATCCTGGAGAAGAAATTATAAAAAAATGTATAGAACTAGAAATAAATATAGTTCCAATTCCAGGGGCATGTGCAATGATTAATTCTTTAATTTGTTCAGGAATTGATACAAAGGAATTTGCTTTTTTAGGTTTTTTACCATTAAATAAAAAATTAAGAAAAAATAAGTTGGAAGAAATAGAAAAATCTAATAAAACAGTAATAATTTATGAAGCTCCACACAAACTTGAAACTACTCTAAGAGATTTAAAGCAAATATTAAATCAGGATAGAAAAATTGTTTTAGCAAGGGAAATTACAAAAATTCATGAAGAATTTATACGAGGAAATATTGATGATTTAATTGAAAAAACACAAGGAATAAAAGGTGAAATTGTTTTAATTATAGAAGGAAATAGTAATTTAGTTGAGGAAAATGAATTAAATAATTTAAGTATAGAGGACCATTATAAGTTTTATGAAAGTCAAGGATTTAGTAAAAAAGAAATTATAAAAAAAGTTGCTAAAGATAGAAATTTAAATAAAAATGAGGTTTATCAAAAATTTATTTAAAAAAAAAGAAGTGTATACTTCTTTTTATTTTGATTTTTCATGTAATATATTTAGTTCTTTTGAGCATTTTTCACAAACTAATTTATTTTTATATTCTACTAAATTTTCTGTACTACCACAAAAAACACAGTTAGGTTCATATTTTTTTAAGATTATTGAAGAATCATCTACATATATTTCAATTGGATCTTTTTCTATGATATTAAATTGGTTTCTGATTTCTATAGGAATAACAACTCTTCCTAGTTCGTCAACTCTTCTTATAATTCCAGTAGCTTTCATGTTTTTCCTCCTTAATGTTACTTTTTACAATACCTATTAATAATATACATTAAATATATCATAAATACTAAATTTGGTCAATTGAAATGTAATAAAAAAATAAATAAATAATAAAATTGTATTGGTGATGTTAATGCTAAATACAATTTGGCCCGTATTTATAATAGTATCTATTATTTTTGCTTTTTTTTCTGGAAATCTTAAAGAATTAAATACATCTATATTTGAAAGTACAAATACAGCTGTTAATTTATGTATAACTTTGGTTGGCACAATGTGCTTATGGAGTGGGATAATGCAGATTGCTGCTAAAACATCTGCTATGCAAAAAATTACTAAAATTTTATCTCCAATTATGAAAGTATTATTTCCTAATTTAAAAAAGGATAGCAATATATATAATGAAATATCTATGAATATGGTTGCTAATATTTTAGGACTTGGAAATGCTGCGACTCCTCTTCGGAATTAAAGCGATGAAATCAATGCAGGAAAAAAATGAGGATAAAAAGGTTTTAACAAATGAAATGGCAACTTTTATAGTGTTAAATACTGCGTCAATACAAATAATTCCTACAACCGTTATTGCTATAAGAAATTCTTTGGGTTCTACAAATCCTACATCTATTATTGTGCCAGTATGGATTGCGACGGTGTGTGCTGCTATAGCTGGAATTACTGCAACAAAGTTATTTATAAAATTTGGTAAATAGGAGTTCAAAATGAAGATTATAGAATATTTTTCAAATATAGCAATGCCATTAATGATAATTATTATTGTTTCCTATGGTATTATAGAAAGAAAAAAAATTTTTGATATATTTTTAGATGGAGCAAAAGAGGGAATAAGTGTTGTTTTTAATATTTTTCCTACTTTAGTAGGATTATTTGTTGCAATAGGGGCTTTAAGAAGTTCAGGAATTATTGATTTAATTAGTAATTTTTTAACACCAATTCTAAATTTAGTTAATTTTCCAACTGAAATATTACCATTGGCTTTAATTAGACCGATTTCTGGTAGTAGTTCAATTGCTGTTGCAACAGATATTATGAATAAATTTGGAGTTGATAGTAATATTGGATTAATTGCGTCTGTTATTATGGGATCTACTGAAACTACAATTTACACGATTGCTGTTTATACAAGTAGTGTGGGAATAAAAAAGACAAGATTTGTTTTATGGGCATCTTTAATTGCAGATTTTGTTGGAATAGTTACAAGCGTTGCCATTTGTCGATTTTTGTCGTAATTTTCTTGTTGACTTTTTATGGAAAGTGTTGTAAAATGTAACCATGATTTTAATATTCGTTTTATTTATATCAATTTTTTTTATAGTCAGAAAAATGATTACTAAAATACTAGCAATCATAATTCTAAAAAAAATCAATAATAAAATTTAATAATGTTTTTAAATTTGTAGGGAAAGTATTATATCATCATATTCCCCCCAAAATATATTTGATAAAATTACTTGAAAGTTTTAGTATAAGTGTCGTCCCACATAATATTTTCTTTCATAGATATTCATAAAAGTATTTTCCCTACAATCCAAAATAAATTTACCTATGATAAGTTTCACCATTAGATATTTTAAAAGCTCTAAAAATTTGCTCTAATAAGAATATTCTTATTAATTGATGAGGAAAAGTCATTTTAGAAAAGCATATTTTTTGGTTTGCAATATTTAAAATTTTTTGAGTTAAACCTAAAGAACCACCTATTATAAAAGTGATTTGGCTTGACTCCATAGATATATTTTCAATATTTTTAGAAAAATCCTCTGAAGATAATTCTTTACCGGTTAAATCTAAACAAATTACATAAGAATCTTTTTTTATGTGATTTATAATATTATCACATTCTTTTGTTTTAATGTCATTTTGAATATTTTCATTTATTTTATCAGGAATTTTTTCATCAGGAAGTTCTAAAATATTTAATTTACAATATTTAGATAATCTTTTTGAATATTCATCAATTGCATCTTTAAAAAATTTTTCTTTAATTTTTCCAATACATATTATATTTATTGTTAACATTTTTTACTCCTTTTTGTCCAAATGGTGTCCAAATGGGACGGTTCTAAATGGACAAAATGTCCATTTAGAACCGTCCCGTTTGGACATTTTAAAATGAGATGATATTTCCGGGAATATCTCTACTTGCTACACTTAATTTTAAAGATTCTTCGTTATAGTTACTTGATATTATTTCATCTACAACTGTTTTGTAAGCTAATTCTGGAAAATTGCTTTCTTTACTTAGATGTCCAAGCATGGCTTGTTGTAGACCTGAGTTTAAAAGATGTGATATTGTTTTACCTGCTGATTCATTAGATAGATGACCAGTTGGTCCTGCAATTCTTGATTTTAATATGTAAGGGTATCTAGAAAATTTTAGAACTTCTGGGTCATAATTTGATTCTAATAAAACAAAAATGCTATCTTCTAAATTTTTTAAAACTCCGTTTGTCATATGTCCAATATCTGTTGCGATACTAATTTTTTTATTATCTTTGAATACATTGAAACCGCATGGATTTGCGGCATCATGTGGTATTGAAAATGGTTTTATTTGAAGGTCTCCAATTTCAAATTTTTCTTCAATTTTGAATTTTTTTATATTTTGTTCTGGAATTTTTTCTTTTTGTTTTGGCATTGCATCTAGTGTTTTTTGATTTACAAATACAGGTAAATTGAATTTTTTTGCAAATGTTCCTAAACCTTGTACATGATCAGAATGTTCATGTGTTATTAATATTCCATTTATTGATGAAGGGTCAATATTTAAATTTGTTAATGCTGATTCTATTTTTTTACTGCTAACTCCTGCATCAATTAATAATTTGGTATTTTCTGATTCTACAAATAAACTGTTCCCACTACTTCCACTGTATAAGCTACAAAAATTTAACATTTTATTTCTTCCTTTGCTGATTTTAAATTCTTTTATTCTTTTATTCTTTTATTCTTTGTATATTTGCACCTATTTTTCTGAATTTTTCTTCTATATTTTCGTATCCTCTATCTATATGTTCTAGATTGTAGACTTCAGTAGTACCATTTGCAGAAACACCAGCAACTATTAAGGCTGCTCCAGCTCTTAAATCTGTTGAATATACAGGCGCTCCGAAAAGTTCATCAACACCCTCGAATATTGCTGATTTTCCTTGAGATGTTATTTTTGCTCCCATTTTGTTTAGTTCTGCAGTGTATTGAAATCTTGATTCCCAAATACTTTCATTTATAATACTGGTTCCGCTTGCAGTTGATAAAACAACGCCCATTTGAGGTTGCAAATCTGTTGGAAATCCAGGGTAAGGTAATGTTTTTATTATGGCTTTGTTAGGTCTCTTGCTATACCAAACTCGTATGCTATCACCGTAATCTTCTACATTTCCACCAATTTCTAATATTTTAGCTGTTATACATTCTAAATGTTTTGTGATACAATTTTTTATTAATAAATCACCTTTAGAAGCTATCGCTGCTAACATGAAAGTACCTGCTTCTATTTGATCTGGAACTACTGAATATGTTGCGTTACCATGTAATTTTTCTACCCCGTTAATTTTTATAACATCTGTTCCGGCACCTCTTATATCAGCTCCCATTGTGTTTAAAAAGTTCGCAACATCAACTATATGAGGTTCTTTTGCAGCATTGTCAATGATAGTTGTTCCTTTTGCAAGTACACTTGCTAACATTACATTTATTGTAGCTCCAACAGAGACAACATCCATATATATAGAAGTTCCTGTTAAACAATTTGCTTTAGCTGATATTATTCCTTTTTCTATTTCAACAGTTGCTCCTAATAATTCAAAACCTTTTATGTGTTGGTCAATAGGTCTTGCTCCTAATTTACAACCACCAGGCATACCAACTTTTATTTCACCGGCTCTTCCAAGCATTGATCCTATAAGATAATAAGATGCTCTAAATTTGCTAGTTAAATCTAAAGGTGCCTGAGTTGTTTTTATATTTCTTGTATCTATTGTAATTTCATTTGGAGTATTCCAAACTATTTTTGCTCCCATTTCTTCTAATATTTTACACAAAATTTGTACATCACTTATATTAGGAATATTATTTATTGTACAAACTCCATCTATTAATAATGTAGCTGGTAAAATTGCTACCGCTGCATTTTTTGCTCCACTTATTTCTACTTCACCTTTTAATGGTGTTGGTCCTGTTATTAGTAATTTTTCCAATTGAATTCCTCCCGAGTAATATTATATTGCTTAAAATATACCATAAAGAGTAAAGTATTGCAAGTGTTTAGCTTAACTTAATTTTTTGATGCTATTAAATTATTAGTTGCGAAAAATTCTAGTAGCTTAAATTTAAATTTAATACCTTTATTAGAAGTATTAGATATTATAGCATATTCCTCATTAGATAAAACATTTTGTAAATCTTCTTTAGATTCTTCAGGTACAATTCCAGAAGAAATGTCAACAAAACATAAAGAAGGGAACATTACACACCACCAATTTCTACCTTCAGCTTTTCCTATTTCTACTTTTAAGGCATCATATAAACCTGCAGGTAGGGAAATATCACCATATTGTTTTGTTGGAAATTCAAAATTTCCAATTTCTATTTTTACATCATAAGAAAATCCTTCATTTTTAATTGTTTCTAAAGCCACTTGTCTGAATTCTTCTTGATGTTCAGAAACTATATTTATAGCTTCTTCTTTAGAAGAGCAATTACTGCAGATATTGTTCATATAAGCTAATAAATTGTCTCTTACTTTGTATTTTAAATTTTGATCTTCATCACTATTACTATTGGCAATAACATGTAATCTGAAAACACTATTACTAATATCAGTAGAAACCGCACTAACATATGAAATTGCACATACTGTTGTATATAAAAATAATAATAAAATTAAAATCATAAAAATACCTATTTTGGAATTTTTCATTTTATTTAAAAATTTTTTCATAAGTTACCTCCAAAAAACTTTATTTGAAAATTATTCTTTAAATTAATTATTTACAATTTATATAAATTTATACATTATAATTAGCGTTAACAAAAAATCTGAAATATTTCTGAAATATTTTTGAAATATTATTGACATATTTTTCTAAAAATGGTAAAATTTACCAGTATTAAAAATTAAATGTATTCTAAAGAAAAAAGATTTCTTTATGAAATTGAAAGGGTTGGTTTTTTAATGGTAAAAGAGAGTAAAAATGAAGAAAAATTATGCTTATTTTTCGCAAGTGATTATCATTTTGAAATGATAAGTTTACCTTATATTAATGAAAATTTAAAGAAAGACAACAATGTTATAATAATGACAGAAAATGATTTAAATGGTACAGTAGACAAACTATTATCAAGAATAAATTTAAATGAAGAAGAAAAAAATAAGATAACAAAAATTGATTGGAAAAATGATGATGTAAGTAAATTTAAAGAAATAAAAAATGCAAATGAAAATGGAAAAGAAACAATAATATTTATAAAAGGTAAAGAAAATTATATAAATACTATTAATAAAAATATTAATAATTGGATAAAAAACAATGAAGTAAAAATTATAGACTGTTATGATATTAATGAAGTTTATGAAGATGTTAGCAGTATTGCTAAAAATTATAAAAAAGTATTATCTACTTCAGGAGTAGAAAAATTATTATAATTAAACTAAAATTAATAAAATACTTGATAAATTTTTAAAAATGGTATATATATATGTTTATAACAAAAATGTTGAAAGGAAGAAAGTTATGGAAGGAAAACTAGAAGAAGTAAAAGTCATACTAAAAAAATTTAATCAAGAACATTTATTAAATGGGTATGAAAAATTAGATGATAAAAATAAACAAGAATTATTAAACCAAATTTTAAACATTGATTTTGAATTAATAAAAAATCTATATGATAATACAAAAAAAGAAAATGAAGAAAAAGATGATGTAATTGAACCAATGGAGTACTTGGATAAAAATAAACTATATGATGATTATAAATACTATGAAAATATAGGAAAACATGCTATCCAAGAGAGAAAACTTGCTGCTGTTACTATGGCAGGTGGACAAGGAACAAGACTTGGACATAATGGACCTAAAGGAACTTATGACATTGGACTAGATTCTCATAAATCATTATTTGAATTATTAAGTGATGGATTAAAAGAAGAGGGAAAAAAATACGGAGTTACTATACCATGGTTTATTATGACAAGCAGAGAAAATAACGCAGAAACTGTTAATTTCTTTGAAAAAAATAAATTCTTTGGATATCAAAAAGATAAAAATATTTTCTTCTTTATTCAAGGTGAATTACCAATGGTAGATACAGAAGGAAAAATATTAATTGGTGAAGACGGACTAATTAAGCAAGCAGCAGATGGACATGGTGGAATATATGAATCATTAGTAAAAAGTGGAATGACTGAAAAGATGAGACAACTTGGGATAGAGTGGGTATTTATTGGAGGAGTAGACAATTGTTTAGTAAAAATGGTTGATCCAGTCTTAATGGGAATTGCTATTGATAAAGGAGTTACAGTTGCTTGTAAATCAATTGTTAAAGCTAATCCACACGAAAAAGTTGGAGTATTCTGTAAAAGAAATGGAAAACCAAGTGTTATAGAATATTCAGAAATTACTGATAAAATGGCAGAAGCAATAGATGAAAATGGTGAACTTTTATATGGTGAATCACATATTCTATGTAACTTATTTAGTATTGATGCGGTAGAAAGAATGGGAAAAACACCATTACCATACCATAGTGCTTTTAAAAAAGCTAAATATATAGATGCAGATGGAAACTTAGTAGTTCCAGATTCTCCAAATGCATATAAATTTGAAGCATTTTTGTTTGATGCTTTTGGTGAAGTTGATGATATGGCAATTTTAAGAGTAAATAGAGAAGAAGAATTTGCGCCTGTAAAAAATGCAGATGTAGCAGGTGTTGATTGCCCAAGTACTGCTAGAAAATTATATGAAGATTTTCATCATTTAAAATAAAATATTTTTGAAAGAGTAAATTTTATAATATTTACTCTTTTATTTTATTTAAATTAGTGTTATTATAATGATACAGAAAAAATGGAAGAAAGGAAATGATTTTATGAAAGATTATTTAGAAGAATACAAAAAATGGTGCGAAAGTCCAGATTTTGATGAAGAAACAAAAAAAGAATTATTAGAAATAAAAAATGATGAGAAAGAAATAGAGGATAGATTTTATAAAGAACTAGAATTTGGAACAGCGGGACTTCGTGGAGTTATAGGTGCAGGAACAAATAGGATGAACAAATATACAGTTGGAAAAGCAACACAAGGACTAGCAAATTACATAATAGAACAAGGGACACAAGACAAAGGTGTAGCAATAAGTTATGACTCAAGAAAAATGTCAAAAGAATTTAGTTTACAAACAGCATTAATATTAAATGCAAATGGAATTAAAACATATTTATTTGAAAATTTAAGACCAGTACCAGAATTATCATTTGCAGTAAGAGAATTAAAATGTACAGCAGGAGTTATGATTACAGCAAGCCATAATCCACCAAAATATAATGGATATAAAGTATATTGGGAAGATGGAGCACAAATAGTTGCACCAAGAGATAAAGATATAATTGCAAAAGTGAGAGCAGTAGCGGAATTTAGTGAAATAAAAGAAATTTCTAAAGAAGAAGCATTAGAAAAAGGCTTATTAAATATAATAGGAACAGAAATGGATGACAAATATATAAGTACTTTAAAAAACTTAATATTAAATCCAGAAGTAGTAAAAGAAGAAGGAAAAAGCTTGAAAGTTGTTTATACACCATTACATGGAACTGGAAATACTGTAGCAGAAAGGCTATTAAAAGAAATAGGAATACAAAATTTATATGTTGTTCCAGAACAAAAAGAACCAGATGGCAATTTTCCAACAGTTGACTATCCAAACCCAGAAGACAAAAAAGCATTTAAACTTGCACTTGAATTAGCTAAAAAAGTAGATGCAGATGTAGTTTTAGCAACAGACCCTGATGCAGATAGATTAGGAATATATGCAAAAGACAGCAAAACAGGAGAATATATGACATACACAGGAAATATGTCAGCATTATTAATTGCAGAATATAGAATTTCTCAAATGAAAGAAAAAGGCATTTTGCCAGAAAACGGAATGATGATAACAACAGTAGTTTCATCTAATTTAACACAAGCAATTGCTAAAGAATATGGATTAAAACTATATGAAGTTTTAACAGGATTTAAAAATATTGGGGCTATAATGAAAAAAGAAGAAGAATTAGAAAATGGCCATAAATATGTATTTGGTTTTGAAGAAAGTTATGGTTGCTTAATTGGAGACTATGCAAGAGATAAAGACGGAATTGCTGCAGTAATGGCTCTTTGTGAAGCTGCTTGCTACTATAAATCTAAGGAAGAAACTTTATGGGATCAAATGAATAATATTTATAAAAAATATGGATATTATAAAGAAACTCAAGTATCAATTGTATTAGAAGGTGCTGAAGGTGCAGAAAAAATAGTAGAAATGATGACAAATATGAGAAATACTCCTGTTGAAAGAATTGGAGATTATAAAGTTTTAACTTTTAAAGACATAGATAGAGATTATGTTAAAAATATGATAACAGGTGAAGAAACTACAACTGGACTTCCTAAATCTAATGTTTTGTATTACGAATTAGAAGATAATAACTGGTGTTGTGTTAGACCTTCTGGAACAGAACCTAAAATTAAGTTATATATGGGTGTTAAAGGTACTTCAGAAGAAGAAAGTGATAAAAAACTTGAAGATTTAAAAAATGCAATGGTTGCAATAGTAAAATAATAAAAAGCGGGATGGTGGGATATTACTCCAAATCTCGCTTAATTTTTTATTTTCCAATCAGGTAAGTTTCTTTTAATAGCACCAAAAAGGTTTGCTCTAACCATAGGAATATCTTTTTGTAGAGTAAATATCATTTCTTTCATTGATTCTCTTTTTGATGTTCCGTCCATAGGACATACTTTTGGCAATACACTTAAATTATTTTTCTTTATAAATCTTTTTGTATCTTTCTCAGGAGTATAAATTAAAGGTCTAATTAAAGTAATTCCTGAACGATCCATATAACTTACAGGTGAAAATGTTCCAATGTTACCTGCATAGAGCAAGTTAAGTAAAAATGTTTCTAGAACATCATCTTGGTTATGTCCTAAAGCTATTTTGTTGCAACCTTCTCGTACAGCAATAGAATTTATAATTCCTCTTCTTAAATTTGCACATAATGAGCAAGGATTTTTTTCTTTTCTTATATCAAATACAATTTCTTGTGCATGACTTTTTTCTGTAAATAGCGGTATTTCTAAGTTATCACAAATTTTTTGTAAAAAAATTGTATCAAAGCCTTCAAACCCAGGGTTTATACTTATAGCTATTATTTCAAATTTTTTTGGATAAAATATTTGTAAATTTTTAAAGGCATATAACATTGTTATTGAGTCTTTTCCTCCTGATAAACAAATGGCAATCTTGTCATTTTCATCTATCATATTATATTCTTCTATTGCTTTACGCATATAACTTAATATTTTTTGCATAGTAATCCTCCATAAAGTTTTTATTATATTATAGCATACATTGTCAATAGTTAAAGATAACTTTTACTTGCTTTTTTAGATAGATTATAATATAATATGTAAGCAAATATCATGTGCTTATAGCTCAGCAGGATAGAGCAGTCGCCTCCTAAGCGACCGATGGTGGTTCGAGTCCGCCTAGGCACACCAAGTTTATATAAAAATATTAAAATAAATTGTTTAGGAGGAAAATTTGAAAGAAAAAATAAAACAAATTACAAACACAAAACAATTTCATATAATAATGGTATTATTTATCATATTTGCAATATTATTTGTTGTAGGAGTAATTTCATTAAAATATAATGTTGAGGGCGAAGGAAATCTTCCATTTTATATATCAAAAATGTCTATAATAAGCAATGTTGAAGGGACAGATATTGATGATGAAACAAATAAGTGGAATTTATCAGTAAATCAAAATAATGATATATATTTATATATAAAAAGAAATGAAAACTACAAAGACACAGAAATAATAGAAAATGTGAGATTAGATAATTTTAATATAGAACAAAGCCCTAAAATTGGAGAAGTAAAATTATTAAAAGCTGATAGCAATGTAGATAGTGTAATTTTTAAAAATACGGCTGAAAATGAGACTTCTAAAATAGAATATATAGGCAGTATGGATTCAAGCATAAAAGAAATGAAAATATCTAATCAAGGTGGATTAGTAGTTTTTAGATATGCAATTAGCAACATTGGAAATTATATTTCAAATGATGATGAAGAAATAAATCATAGTGAATTATTGAAAAAATTAAATATTAATAATGAAGACTTAAAACTAAAAGCTTCATTTGATATTTATATTACTTTAAATAGTGGAAAAACATATAAATCTAATATTGAATTAGAATTGCCTATTAATGATGTAGTAAATGATGGAACACAAAGTATGGAGTACACAAATTTAGAAAATATTGTATTTAAAAGAATATAAAAAAATACTTGCTAATTTTTAAAAGACAGTATATAATTACAAAGGTATAAGATTTAATCTTTGTATAGAGAGTAATCCAATAGAGACCTATGAACCTTGTCAGGTCCGGAAGGAAGCAGCAATAAGTAGAAAATCTTTATGTGGAGTGCTCTCTATAGAGGGATTAAATTTTATACTATTATAGGAAATTTTTGAAATTTGCTATAGTACAATAGGGAAAATATATAAAGGATGTGATAATATGGGGTACACAGCTCTTTATAGAAAATTTAGACCAATTACATTTTCAGAACTTGTTGGACAAGAACATATTACAAGAACATTAAAAAATCAGATTATGGCTGATAGAGTTGGCCATGCCTATTTGTTTAATGGCGGAAGAGGTACAGGAAAAACATCTTCTGCAAAAATTTTGGCAAGAGCAATAAATTGTTTGAATCCAAAAGATGGTGAACCATGTAATGAATGTGAAATTTGTAAGGGTGCTTTAAATGGCTCACTTACAGATATTGTAGAAATGGATGCGGCTTCAAATAATAGTGTTGAAGATATTAGAAGCATTCGTGAAGAGGTTAATTTTCTACCTACAAAAGCAAAATATAGAGTATATATTATAGATGAGGTACATATGCTTTCAACAGGAGCGTTTAATGCCTTACTTAAGACATTGGAAGAACCACCTGAACATGTTAAATTTATTTTAGCAACAACAGAACCTCAAAAACTACCAGCAACTATACTTTCTAGATGTCAGAGATTTGATTTTAAAAGGATATCAGATGAAGATATTATAAAAAGATTAAGAATAGTTTGTCAGGAAAGCAATATAGAAATTACAGACGGAGCATTAAAAATTATAGCTGTTTTATCTGAAGGAGCTATGAGAGACGCATTATCAATTTTAGAGAGATGTATACAAGACGGAGAAAATAAAATTGATGATGATAAAATAAAAGATTTAGTAGGAATTCCTAAAACAACATATGTACATAGTATAATAGAAGCAATTATTGAATATGATGTAGATAAAGCTTTAGCTAGTATGGAAGAAATATTAAATCAAGGAAAAGATTTAAATAACTTTTTATGGGAAATTATTAAATATGTAAAAGATATATTAATATATAAGTCATCTGGAAAAGTAGAATTATATAATAATGAGGAAGTTCAAAATATAAAAAATGTATCTGAAAAAGTTACAAAAGAAAAACTAGTTGATTTAATTTATGAATTATCAAATTTAGAAAATGATATAAAATGGTCAACTCAAAAGACTATTATGTTTCAGGCTGGAATAATTAAATTATGTAGTAAAGATATTGGAAGCGGAAAAAACATAGAAGAAAGAGTTGAAAAAATTGAAAATTATTTAAGGTCTGGAAAAATAGTTACTCAAACAGCACCAGTTCAACCACGAAGAGATATTATGACACAATCAAATATAGTAAATACCAGTGCATCTGGTATGACACCAGAAAGACCAACTATTAGGACTTCCAATACTACTCAAAAAACATATTCAAGCGATTTAAGCAAAAGCTGGCCTAAAATAGTTAGTGATTTAAAACAAAATGGAAAAATAGTGTTATATACTAATTTAATGAACACAAAAGCTGAACAAATAAACGACGAGACAGTTGAAATTAAATTTAAAAATGGTATAACTGCTTTCGGAAAAGCGGTTTTAGAAAAACAAGAAAATGTAAATGAAATATCAAATTTACTTTCAACAGCTTGTGGTAAAAATGTACACATAAAATATATATCAGATATTCAAAATCAAGCTATGCAACATAATCCAGAAGATGATATACAGAAATTGGCTAATGAGTCTGATATACCATTTAATATAATAGAATAATTTTATTAAAACTAATTGAAAGGAGAAATTTAAAATGTCAAAAAGAGGTGGATTCCCAGGAGGTATGGGAGGATTTGGCGGAATGAATATTAACAGTTTAATGAAAGAAGCCAAAAAAATGCAAGCAGAAATGCAAAAATCACAAGAGGAATTAGCAACAAAAGAATTTGATAGTACAGCAGGTGGAGGAGCAATAAGTGTAAAAGTTACAGGTGAAAAGGTTATAAAAGAAATAAAAATAAAACCAGATGTAGTTGATCCTGATGATGTAGAAATGTTAGAAGATTTAATTTTAACATGTGTAAATGAAGCTTTAAGAAAAGTTGATTCAGCACAAAGTCAAGAACTTGGAAAATTTAATATTCCTGGATTAATGTAATAAAGGAGAAAAACTTATGTCATTATATTCACCATCAATAGAAAAATTAATAGAAAGTTTTGAAAAATTGCCTAGCATAGGACATAAAACTGCTGCTAGGCTTGCCTTTTATATTTTAAATTGTTCAGAGCAAGAAACTAATGAATTTATAAATTCTATTGTAGAGGCAAAGAAAAACTTAAAATATTGTAGTAAATGTTATAATATATCTGATACAGACCCATGTCCAATATGTTCTAATCCTAAAAGAGACCAATCTTTAATATGTGTTGTGGAAGATGTAAGAGATATAGTAGCTATGGAGAAAACACATGAATTTAAAGGTGTATATCATGTATTACATGGTTCAATTTCCCCAATGAATGGGATTGGACCAGATGATATAAAAATTAAAGAACTCCTTTCAAGACTTATGGAAGGACAAGTTAAAGAAGTTATACTTGCTACAAATCCTAGAGTAGAAGGAGAAGCAACAGCTATGTATTTATCTAAATTAATAAAACCTTTAGGAATTAAGGCTACAAGAATAGCACATGGAATTCCTGTTGGAGGAGATTTGGAATACACAGATGAAATTACTTTAACTAAAGCATTGGAAGGAAGAAGAGAAATTTAATATATTCTATTCTATTTTTCATCTCTTGTTATGGGAAATACTTGTAAATTATATAAAAACATGTTATAATAATTATGTAACTTTATAAAAGAAGCAACATTACAGGAGGAGGCAACAAGACATGAGCAAAAAAGAAAAGGCCCGGTTAGGACCTAGACTTTGTTCTGCCTGTAATGGAGAGGGCAGAGTTTTTGGAAAGAAATGCCGTTTCTGCAAAGGAAAAGGAATTATAATTCCAAAAGCAACTAACTTTAAGAAATGAGGAAAGTGGAGGCATTGCCTCCACTTTTCGTATATATTTATAAATTATTTGTTTTAAAAGTCAACATAATTCGACAAATATCTTCTGTTGAATTTCTTTTAGATAGAAGACTTGTATTTAACTTCATTTGTTTTAATTTTTCATCATCATATAATAAATCTTTAAAAACTTCATAACCAGAATCATTTTTTCTAATCCAAATTCCAATATGCTTTTCTTCTAAAAATTCAGCATTTTCTTCTTCTTGACCGGGAATAGGATTTATTATGACCATAGGCAAATTAGAAGCAAGGCTTTCTGAAGTTGTTAAACCACCTGGTTTTGTTACAACTAAGTCAGATATTGACATTAATTCTGGTACTTTATTAGTATATTCTAAAACCTTTACATAATCTTGCTTGCTATATTTTTCTACTATCTTTTCAAATTTTAATTTCATTTTTTCGTTTTTTCCTGATATAGCAATTATTTGTATATCATTAAAATTTTCAACTAAAGTTTCAAAAATTTCAAAAGTTTTAGCTTTTCCAAGTCCAAATTCTCCACCACCAAAAAATAAAATAGTTTTTCTATTGTCTTTTAGATTTAATTCGTCAAAAATTTGTTTTCGGTCAAATTTTTGTAAAAATCTTGATGAAATTGGAATTCCTGTTACAAATATTTTGCTTTCTGGAATATTTTTTGATATTAAGTAAGTTTTCATCTTATCATTTGCAACGAAAAAATAATTTGTGTTTTCATGTCCGTACTAACCATTGGTCATGAGGTGAAAAATCTGTCATTATTGTTGCAATTTCTGCAGTGATTTTTCCTTTTCTTTTTAAATAACTACACATTTGACTTCCAAATGGGTGTGTTGAAATTATTAAATCAGGTTGTTTTTCGCGTAATAGTTTTAAAAGTTTTATTGCAAATATTTTGTTAGACCTTGAAGAAATATGTGCTAGAGGACCTTTTTGGGAATCGGAATATATTCTTCCCCAAGCCCAAGGGACTTTTTTGGCCATTTCTCTATATGCGGCTGTTGTAACCTTTTCAATTGGTTTATTAACATATTTCATACAATCTATTAATTCAGTTTCATAGTTTTTGTAATTATTATCAATATATTCTTTTATGGATTTTGCAGCATTTAAATGCCCACCGCCATATGAAGCATAGAAAATCAAAATTTTTTTCATAAGTAATACTCCTTTCACTTTGTTCAAATAGATATCTTAATTTTAACATATTATAAAAAATATTTCAACGAAGGTATATTTTTCAATTTTTTATACAAAATATAAATGAAATAATATTTAAAAAAGGAAATAAGAAGGAGAAAATTGTGAAAAAAATTATTAAGGCATTTTTAATTATATTTTTTATAGTGTTATTAACAATTGTTGTATTTATTGTGGATAATGGGCAAGTAAATACTGTAAGTTTGGCAAAAAGTTCAAATACATCAGATATTCAATTAATGGCAAGGGCTATAAATGGAGAGGCAAGAGGAGAACCTTATGAAGGACAGGTTGCAGTTGGGGCAGTTATATTAAATAGAGTAAAAGACTCAAGGTTTCCTAATAGTATTTCAGGAGTAATTTATCAATCAGGAGCATTTACTGCGGTGGCTGATGGACAAATAAATGCACCAATATCTGAAGGTTCTACAGTTTATAAAGCTGCACAAGATGCAATGAACGGTTGGGACCCTACTGGAGGCTGTGTTTATTATTTTAATCCAAATACGGCAACAAATAAATGGATATGGTCTAGGCCATTAGTAAAGACTATTGGTAAACATAGATTTTGTAAATAAGTTTGAACTAAAATAAACAAAATGAAAGGAAGATTTAAAAAATGAGAGATTGGATAAGTAGATTAAAAAAAGTCCATATGTTGAGCATTATTTTTATAGCTTTAATGGTTATAATTGTACTAGTTGCAGTTTTAATTAAAAATCAGAAAACAGCAAAACAAGCATCAGAAAATTCTTACAATAGGGCATTTTATGAATTAGTAGATTATGTTGAAAATGTTGAGACATATCTTGCTAAATCATTAATTTCAAGTACTCCAGAACATGGGGCTGAAACTTTAACAAATGTATGGAGAGAGGCAAACTTAGCTCAAGCATATCTTTCACAATTGCCTATTGAAAGTCAAGAGTTAGAGAATACAGAAAAATTTTTAAACCAAGTTAGTGATTATAGTTATTCATTATCAAGAAAAAATATTTATAATGAAAGTTTAACAGAAGAAGATTTTAAAAATTTAAAAAGTTTACATTCTTATAGTGTTGAATTAGAAAATACCTTAAGTCAATTATCTGATGATATAAATTCTGGAAGAATAAAGTGGAACGAGCTTACCAAAAAAGGAACAGTTGCTTTTGCGCAACAAGTAAGTACAAGTTCTTTAGATGGATTTAGCAATATGGAAGAAAACTTTCATGAATACTCAGGTTTAATATATGATGGTGCTTTTTCTGAACATTTAACAAGCGGTAATCCAAAAGGATTAACAGGAGATGATATAGATGAAGAAACAGCAAAACAAAAAGCAATAGATTTCATAGGAAAAGATAATGTTAAAGAAATACAAAATTTAGGATATTCTGAAAATGCAACTATTCCTGAATATAATTTTTCTATAAAAACAAATTCAGAAGACAGTGTTAATATTTCAATTTCTAAAAAAGGTGGGCATGTTGTTTACATGAATTCAAATAGAAATGTAAATACTGAAGTTATTTCTCAAGATGAAGCAAATACAAAAGGAAAAGAATTTTTAAACAACCACGGATTTACTGATATGAAAGAAACTTATTACTTAAAACAAGAGGGAGTTGTAACTATAAATTATGCTTATACTGAAGGTGAAGTAGTTGTTTACTCAGATTTGATTAAAGTAAAAGTTGCTTTAGATAATGGGGAAGTTCTTGGAATTGAAGCAACAGGTTATTTAAATAATCATACTCAAAGAGATGTTTCTAAGGTTAAAATTAGCAAGGAAGAAGCTAAAAAGACTTTAAATAAAGATTTGCAAATAGATGCTGAAGGTTTAGCAATTATTCCTACTGAGTATAAGACAGAAATTTTGTGTTATGAGTTTAAGGGAAAAGTAGAATCTCAAGAGTTTTTAGTTTATATAAATGCTGAAAATGGAAGAGAGGAAGATATTTTAATTATTACTAATACACCCAATGGAACATTAGCAATGTAAAAAAAGAGGGATTTGGAGTGGTAGCTCCTCAATCCCTCTTTAATGTCTTTTATATGTATCTTTTGAAATCCTTTCTGTACTTATAACTTTACCATTTTTCTTCAAAGTCTTATATGCTTCTGAATATATTGCATTTGAAGTAGTAGAGGTTATTCTAGATGATAGTTGAACCTCATAATCGTCTTCGCTTTTTAAACCAAATATTTTAAAATCTGCAATTCCATTTGAAACTGAACAAGTTATTTTGATAGGATATTCTCTATTGTTTTTAAATTTAAAGTCTATTAATCCATAAACAACAGTTGCATCTCTACTTGCATTTGAATATGAAGGAATAAATTGATGATTGCTTCTTTCTACTATTTCTAAGTTTGCATATAATACTGCATTATATAAAGTTGTTGTGATTTGGCAAATTCCACCGCCTAAACCATCTTCAACTCTTCCATTTACATATATAGGTGCTTCTTTATATCCGGCTTCGATGGTTCTTTCTCCTACAACTTTATTATAAGAAAAGGTTTCACCAGGCATTAGAACAGTACCATTTATTTTGTTTGCAGCTAAAATTAAGTTTGTAGTACGATTTTTGTTGCTTGCAGCGTATTTTGTTGAAAAATTTGATAACATATCAGGAAATGCTTCTGTTCCAATCATATTTGTTGTTACATTAGGGTATAATATTTTTAAGGGTATAGAATATTCATTTTTTTCTTCTTGTAGTAAGCTTTTAGCTTCATCTAGAGAAATTGCAAAATCTAAACCATTTTCGCTAGGTATTATATTATATGGATTTTGTGTGTAATAAGCATCAATTGGGCCTTTGTGAACTTCGCTATATATGGTATCTAAATCTATTTTACTTGGGAATTTTTTTTCTGTAACTAATTCTATAGATGCACATTTTAGATTATTTATAGATTTTTTTATTTTATTTATGCTTTCTTCAATTTTTACAACACTTCCTGCAGTGCCTTTAGTTATTATTAAATTATTTTCATCAATGTAATAGCTAGTTTCAATCATTTTATCAGGTAAATTATTTGAAATATTTTGTAAATCATTTTTAAGTTGTTCTTCATCAATTGAAAGCCCTGGTGTAATTATAGTTTTTGATAATAGATTTTTTAAGATAATTAAGTTATTTTCAAAAATATTTCCATTTTTTCCAATTTGATATGCAAGTTCTATTGCTTCATCTATATTAAAATATAAAGATAATTCTGTGGTAGAAATTGAAGCTTCAAAATCGTTATGTTTTAAATTTATTTCATCTGGAATACTTGAATTTATATGATTTATTACTTTTTGTTTTGCTTCTTCTTTTGTTAAGTTAGAAACATCTACATCTATTATATATACGCCTTTAATAATTTTTTCACTTTGAGTATTTACTAATGTAAAAGTTAAAAATGTTATTAATAATAGTATTGCAAATATTAAAGTTAAAATACCAAAAATTGCGAGAACATCAGAATGAGTTGTGTTTTGGCCATTATTTATTACTTCAAAAGTTTCAGCATCTTTTATTTTTTCATCTTCTGCAGTTAAATTTTGTTGGTTTTCTTCTAATAATTCTTTTTCTTTTAATTCCATTTTTTTCTCCTTTTAATAATCTATTATAATATATCATTGTTTTTAATATTTTACTACTATAAATAAAAAATATTGTGCTGTTTTAACATTTTTTTACTAAAATATTTTTTGTTTTTTTGTTAATAATAATATTAATAAATCTTAATTAAGGTTTATTGGTTAGGAGGGTGTTATGTCTAGAAATAGCAAATTAATATCTGAAAATTTAAGAGAAGAAATCGCTAAAGAATTAGGTGTTTATGATCAAGTAAAAAAAGATGGTGGAAGTTGGGCGAGTGTTTCTTCTAGAGACTGTGGTAATATAGTTACTAAGGCTATTGAAATAGCTAATCGTTCAGTGGAAAACAAATAGTTTAAAATATCGAATTTTGTCGCAAAATTCGATATTTTTTGAATTATAATTTGATTTTTTATATTTAAAATGCAAAAATTAATAATTAATAAAAACAATTTATTGCAAAAATAAAAAAAAAAGCATATAATCTAACAAGAAAAAATAGAGGTGATTATATGAAAATAAAAGAAATAATAGAAGTAACAAATGGAAAACTTATAGCTGGAAATCCAGACGCAGAGTGCAAAAAATTCAGTAGAGATACAAGAATAATAAACTCTGGAGATACATATATAGGAATAAAAGGAGAAAAATTTGACGGAAATACACTATGGAAAGAAGCATTTGAAAATGGAGCAGAAACAGTAATTATACAAGGAATGGATTTCGAAAATCAAGACATAAAAAAATATGAAAACAAAAATATAATAAAAGTAAATGACACAATTAAAGCATTGGCAGACATTGCAACATATAAAAGAGAATTATTTGGAAAAGATTTCCCTGTTATAGGCGTTACAGGAAGTGTAGGAAAAACAAGTACAAAAGATATAATTTCAAATGTAGTATCACAAAAGTATAAGACATTAAAAACACAAGGAAATAATAATAATGAAATAGGACTTCCATTTACAATCAATAATTTAAAAGATCAACAAGCAGCAGTTATCGAAATGGGTATGAATCATTTTAACGAAATAAGCAAGTTAACTAAAATTACAAAACCAACAATCTCAGTCATTACAAATATAGGAACATCACATATTGGAAATTTAGGCTCAAGGGAAAATATTTTAAAAGCAAAATTAGAAATACTAGAAGGGATGGATAAAAAAGTTTTAGTTATAAATAATGATAACGACCTATTACATAAATATTATTTAGAAAATAAAGATGTAGAAATACATACATATGGAATTGAAAATGAATCTGATGTAATGGCAGAAAATATTGTTTTAAATGAGAATAGCAGTGAATTTACATGTAACTTAAAAGGAAAAAAATTTAGTGTTAAAGTTCCGGTTGGTGGAATTCATTTTGTATATAATGCATTATGTGCAGCAACTATTGGAAATCTTTTGGGACTGGATGTAGAACAAATAAAAAAAGGAATTGAAACTTTTGAATTAACTAAAAAAAGAATGGATATAACAGAATTAAAAAATGGAGTAACAATTATAAACGATAGTTACAATGCAAGTTTCGAATCAATGCAGGCGTCGCTTAAATATCTAAAAGGACTAAAAAATGATAGAAAAATTGCTGTTTTAGGGGATATGTTTGAATTAGGCGAATATTCAAAAGAACTACATGAAAAGGTAGGAAAAGAAGTAGCACAAAATAATATTGATATTTTAATATGCAGTGGAGAAAATTCAAAATATATTGCTGAAATG
Organism: uncultured Clostridia bacterium; assembly: GCA_934141605.1. Lineage (GTDB taxonomy): Bacteria > Bacillota > Clostridia > TANB77 > CAG-508 > CAG-269. Next base: position 41,845 of record CAKPCL010000004.1, on the reverse strand, counting down.
GCCAAAGAAAATGGAATGAAAGAAGATAATATTTATTATTTTAAAGACAAAAATAAAATACAAGAATTTATTAAAAATAATTGGAAAAAAGGAGATGCTATTTTATTTAAAGCTTCTAATGGAATGAAGTTTTTTGAAATAGTAGAAGATTTAATTAAATAAATATTATTAACAATAAAGTATTTAATAGAAAGGATTTGATTATATGAAAAAAATAAAACTAGGAGTTATTTTTGGTGGAATGTCAACTGAAAACGAAGTTTCATGTGTATCTGGAATATCTGTTATAAAACATTTAAACCATGATAAATATGAAATAAGCCCTATTTATATTGACAAGACGGGTGAGTGGTTTAAAATAAAAATAGATGAAATAGAAAAAGAGGGAAAAGAACTTGAAAATAGAGAAAAAATTTCAAATATTGTTGAATATATAAAAACAATGGAGGTTATTTTTCCTGTTTTGCACGGATTGTATGGAGAAGATGGGACAATTCAAGGATTTCTTGAATTATTAAAAATTCCATATGTAGGGTGTGGAGTACTTGCATCAAGTGTTGGAATGGATAAAGCATATACAAAAGTTATATTTGATAAAGCAAATATTAATCAAACAAAATATGCTTATATAAGAAAATATAATGAAAAATATATTTATGTAGATGATGAATTTGATGAAGAAATTTTGGAAATAGATGAAATTTTAAAAAATGTAATATCTAAATTAAAATTTCCAATGTTTATAAAACCATCTAATTCAGGTTCAAGTGTAGGAATAAATAAAGCACATAATTTTGAAGAATTAAAGTTTGCAGTAGAAGAAGCTGCAAAATATGATAATAAAATTTTAATAGAAGAAGGAATATTTGGAAGAGAAGTAGAATGCGCTGTTTTAGGAAATGAAGATGTTATAAGTTCATGTGTAGGAGAAATAAAATCAGCAGATGAATTTTATACTTATGATGCAAAATATAATAATCAAGAATCAAAAACAATAATACCAGCTGATATTTCTAAAGAAAAATCAGAAGAAATACAAAGATTAGCAATAAAAGCTTTTAAAGCAGTTGATGGTAAAGGATTATCAAGAGTTGACTTCTTTGTGGAAAATGAAACCCAAAAAGTTTATATTAATGAAATAAATACTTTACCAGGCTTTACTAACATTAGTATGTATCCAAAACTTTTTGCTCAAGTTGGCATTAATTATTCTAAATTGTTAGATAAATTAATAGAACTTGCTTTAGAATAAATATAAATTTAAAAAATCCATAAAATGTATGGATTTTTTTTGGTTTTGTGATATAATATATCTACCTATTTTGGGGAGGATGTTAAATGAAATATAAAGATTATTATAAGATACTTGGTTTAGAAACAAGCAGAGTTTCAACAGACCAAATAAAAACTGCATATAGATTATCTGCTAAAAAATATCACCCAGATTTAAATGTTGGAGATAATTTAGCAGAAGAAAGAATAAAAGATATAAATGAAGCATATAGAGTATTATCTTCACCAGCTTCTAAAAGAAAATATGATAGAGTATGGAACTCAAGAAATAATGTAAAAAACTATCAAAAAATCAAAGGAAAAAGTATCTTTAACATATTTTTAGGAGATATAAAAGAACCAGATAAAGAAGAATCTAAAAAAGAAAAAGAACCTATAAGAGGAGAAAATATAGAAACAGAAATAAAGGTTAGTTTAGACGATGCCTTTTATGGTCTAGAAAAAAAGATATCTTTAAGAACAGTAGAAGGAAAGATGAAAACATTTTCAGTAAAGATACCTGAAGGAATAAGAAATGGTGAAAAAATAAGGCTTATAGGACAGGGAAAAAAAGGAATTAATAACGGAAAAAATGGTGATTTGCTTATAAAAATTGACATTGAAGATAATAAAGCTTTTAAATTGTATGGTTGCGATTTGCATACTGATTTAAAACTTACTCCTTGGGAAGCGGCTTTAGGAACAAGAATTGATTTAAAAACAATAGATGGAGAAACAAAAATATATATACCACAAGGAATACAGAGTGGAGAAAAAATCAAAATACCAAGTAAAGGGTATAAGGACGGAAAAGGTGGAAGAGGAGATTTAGTAGCGGAAGTAAAAATAATGGTTCCTAAGAAATTAGAACTAGATGAAAAAGAAATGTTTGAAAAAATGCAAGAAATGTCAAATTTTAATCCAAGGGATTAACACATGTAAAATGCGAAAAGTATTGACAAATACTTAAAAATTGGCTATAATAATAGTTAGTGATGTGACAGAAGATGAACTATGTATTGGAATCATAGAAATGAGGTATAAAAATGGATAATATACAAGGAAAACATTTTAGTATAACAGATCCTAAAGGAGTTAAAACTGTTATATATCAAGTAAATAAAACCGAAAAAGAATTTTTAAAAGAATATCCTAAATATACAGTAGAAAGACTTGACCATACCGAAGAAATAAGAGGAGATTTTAATAAAAAGACTTTTTATGTTGAAAACCCATCTAAAGATGGCAATAGATTAGTTATATTATCTTTTGGAGAAGATAAAGTTGTTATTAATACAGGATTATTAATAAATGACGAAGTTAAAATAACTAAAAAACCAACACCATTTAAGTTTACAACTTTGTATTCAGAAGAAAGTTCAGAATACAAAGAGTTTAAATATACCCCAAATTTGAAGAGACCAATTTCTATTATAGACCCAGAAACTACAGAAGAGATAAAGCCAGTGCTTTATTTTGATGAAAAAACAAATGAAGTAAAAGGAAAATGTAAATTAAAACCATATAAATCTTATTTCGCATTTGAAATAAGAGATAGCGAATAAGGAGGAGAAGCCAAATGGCGAATAGAGCAAAGGATGTAAAAACTAACCCAGCTGGAAAAAATGATAATTTTGAAATAGCTGTTATGGATATAAATCATGTTGTCGAAAACAATAAAACAGTATTGAAAGCAAACGGTGTAAAAATACCAAATTTAAGTACAGACTTACAACAAGGGATGTCTATAAAAGCATATGATGGTGGAAATGAAAAACAAACTGAAAGATAATACAAAAGATAGTAGGTGATTTTTATGAACTACAAAATTCAAGGAGCAATGAAAAAAAATAAAGAAAAATTTATAATTTGTGCAATACTATGGCTTATTTTAGCCATAGTATTTGTTGCACCATTAGCCCTAAGTGCATTTAAAGCAAATGTAGGAGGAACATTTTCGTTAGAAATTTTTATAGAACAGCTAACAGCAAATATAACAAATCCATTTAAAACTATAGGAGAAGTTCTTTCAACAGAAGGTGTAACACATAATTACTTTTCTCTATTATTAGGATTTACAATATTCTATTTAGTATTATTTTTTATAGGATTTGCTAAATCAGCTCCAAAAAATGAGTTCACAAATATAGAACATGGCTCAAGTGACTGGAGTCAAAGAGGAGAGCAATACCAAATTTTAAGTAGAAATAAAGGAATTATTCTAGCAGAAGACAACTATTTACCACTTGATAAAAGAGGAAATGTAAATGTACTAGTAGTTGGACGGATCAGGTTCTGGTAAATCAGCATCTTATTCAATTCCAAATGCGTACCAATGCTTAGGGTCTTATGTATTCACAGACCCAAAGGGAGAACTTTATGATAGAACAGCAGGATACTTAAAAGAACAAGGATATGATATAAAAGTACTAAATTTAGTTAGACCACAATTCAGTGATGGATATAACCCATTAATGCACATTTCATCAGAACTAGATGTTGATGTTATAGCAAATACAATAGTAAAAGGACAAAAAACTGATAGTAGCTCAGACCCATATTGGGACGATATGGCAGAAATGCTATTAAAAGCATTAATCTATTACTTAATAGCAACAAGACCAGAAGAAGAGCAAAATTTAGCAAGTTGTGCGGAATTAGTAAGAGCTGCAAATAAAAATGGTGGAAGTAACTTACTTTCAGATTTAATGAGTCAATTGCCTTATGACCACCCAGCAAGAATGTACTATAAATCAATTGAAATAGCACCAGAAAAAACTTATGGATCAATATTAAGTTCATTACAATCAAAACTTGGTAAATTTGATTCAAAAGATATAGCAGAATTAACATCAACAGATACAATAGATTTTGAAGAAATAGGAAGTAAAAAAACAGCAGTATATGTAATTTCATCAGATACTCACACAGCATATGACTTTTTATTAACAATTTTCTTCTCACAAATGATACAACAGTTATATGATTATGCAGACCAAAATGGAGGAAGACTTAAAGAAAGAACATATTTTATATTAGACGAGTTCGCAAATATAGGAAAAATACCTGATTTTGATAAAAAAATATCAACATCAAGAAGTAGAGGAATATCATTTAGCGTTATATTACAAAATATAGATCAATTAGAAGCAGTTTATGAAAAATCATATGAAACTATAATGGGTAACTGTGATACACATGTATTTTTAGGAAGTAACTCATTTAAAACAGTTGAATACTTTTCAAAGCAATTAGGTGAAAAAACAATAGAAAGAGATAGTATATCAATAAACAAAGATAAGCAAAATCATAGAACTGGAAAGAGCGTTTCAGACCAAGTTATGGCAAGAGCTTTAATGACACCTGATGAATTAAGAAGATTAGACAATGATGTATGTATAATTTTTGAAAAAGGCTTAAAACCAATTAAAACAAATAAATTTTATTACTTTAAGCACCCAATGGCTAAGGAAATGGCTAAATTTGAAATGAGCCATAATGATATAGGGGAAATAGAAAGAGGAACATGGAGAAAATATAATCCATACAATCCTTATGTAGAAGATAAAGATGAAGAAAAAGTAAATAATTTAGATATTGAGTCTTTAGATGATTTATTTAATGACATAGATGAAAAAAAGGAAACAAAAGTAGCTGAACCTAAAGAAAAAAATTCACTAGATGACATACTAAATTTAGATGATGCACCAGTGCTTCCACAAGATGAAGAAGATACATATGATTTACAAAAAGAACTTGAAGCAAAATTTGATGAATTATTTGGTCCATTAGATGATAATTAATATTATAATGAAAGTTGAGATAATTACTTAACTTTCATTTTTTTTTTGCCAATTAATATAATTTAAAATGAACAAAAGTTTTTATAAAAAATTGGTGTGTTCGCTTGTTTTTTCAAATTAAATACTGTATAGTAAGTACTATATAAAATAAATATTATGGAGGAAAATATGAAATTTGTACATATAGCAGATATACATTTTGATAGCCCTTTTGTAAATCTTTCAGACAAGGAAGGACTAGGAAATTTAAGAAGATTAGAACAAAGAAAAGCTCTAAAAAAAGCAATAGAATATATAAAAGAAAATAATATAAAATACTTATTTATTTCAGGAGACTTATATGAACAAAAATATATAAAAAAATCAACTATAGAATATATAAACAATTTATTTAAAGAAATACCAGAAACAAAGATATTTATATCACCTGGAAATCACGATCCATACATAAAAAATTCATATTATAATAAATTTATTTGGAACGAAAATGTTAAAATATTCAATTCAAAAATAGAAAAAATAGAAACTGAAGAAGCAAATATATATGGATATGGATTTGATGATTTTTACTGCAAAAATAGTGGAATTGAAAATATAGAAATAGAAGACAATACTAAATTAAATATTTTAGTAATACATGGTTCATTAGATGGAGGAGCAATTGAAAATAATGAATACAATCCATTAACCAGAAAAATGTTAAAAACAAAAAAATTTGACTATGTAGCCTTGGGACATATACATAAATTGGATTACAACCAAGAAGAAAATCAAAATATAGTTTATCCAGGTTCTACTGTTTCATTAGGATTTGATGAATTAGGTTCACATGGTATGATTGTTGGAAATTTAGAAAAAGACAAGATACAATTGGAATTTATGCCATTAGATGAAATGGAATTTAAACTACAAGAAGTTGATGTAACAGGAATAAATTCTAAAGAAGAATTAATTGAAAAAATTAATGAAATAAAATTTAAAGAAAATGAATTAATAGAAATTATTTTAGTCGGAAAAAGAAAATTTGAAATTAATAAATACGAATTATATAAATTAATTTTAAATGATAAAATAATTAAAATAAAAAATAAAACAAAAATAGATTATAATTTAGAAAAATTAGCAAATGAAACTACATTAAAGGGACTATTTGCAAAAGAAATGTTACAAAAATTAAATGAAGATAATTTATCAGAAGAAGATAAAGAAATAATAGAAAAAGCAGTAGAGATAGGTTTAGAAGCATTAGAATAAAATAATTTTTATAGAGAGGAGAGTAAATTTTGAAAATTAATAAATTAAAAATAAATTCTTATGGAAAAATAAAAGAAAAAGAAATTAGTTTAGAAAATGGAATAAATATAATTTATGGGCAAAATGAAGCCGGAAAATCTACTTTAATTAATTTTATAATTAATTCCTTTTATGGAATTTCTAAAAATAAAAAAGGAAAAGAAATTTCAGACTACGAAAAATACCAACCTTGGACTGGAGAAGAATTTTCAGGCAAAGTAGAATACGAATTGGATAATAAACAAAAATTTGAAATATATAGAGATTTTAATAAAAAAAATCCCAAAATATTTAATGAAAATATGGAAGACATTTCAAAAGAATTTAATATTGATAAAAATAAAGGAAATGAATTTTTTTATGAACAGACTAAAATAGATGAAGATTTATTTTTATCTACACTTGCAATTAATCAAAATGAAGTGAAATTAGAAAACCAAGCTCAGAATTTTTTAATTCAAAAAATAGCAAATTTAGCTCAAACAGGAGATGATAGCACATCATTTAAACTAGTAATTGATAGAATAAATAGAAGGCAATTAGATGAAGTTGGAACAGATAGGTCTAGGGAAAAGCCTATTAACATAATTGGCAGAAATTTGCAAGAATTATTAAATGAAAAAGAAAACTTAGAAAAATATAAAAACTTTAAATATGAATTTGAAGAACAAGAAAATAATTTAAGTAACGATATTAAAAATTTGGAAAATGAAAATAATTTTTTAAGAGAAATAAAAATATTAAATGAGGATGAAAAAATTGAAAATGAAAAAATAAAAATAAAAGAAAATATTAAAAAAGAAAATTTTGAAAAAATAGATTTATTAAATAAAAAAATAAATGAATTTAAAAATGAAAATAAAAATATTTTTGAAAAATATTCAGAAAAAAAATTAGAAAATAAAAAAAATAAAAATATAATATTAAATATTATTTTTATTATATTAATTTTAATAAATATTTTACAATTTATTTTTATTAAAAATAATAATTTTAAATATATTTTTCTTCTTACAGTACCAGCGTTTTTAATTTTTTATATATTTTTAATTAGTAATCAAAATAAAAAAATAAAAAATAAACAAAAAATAGAAAAAAATAATTTTGAAAAAATAAATTTTGAATTAATTAATTTAGAAAATGAGAAAAAAATTCTGGAAAATAATTTAAATAATTTGGACGAAGAAATAAATAAATTAAAAAATAATTTTAATTTTAAAATTAATTTAGAAAAAGAAAAAATAAAAAATAAATATTTAAATAAAATAGAAAAAAATAAAATAAATAATTTTATTAATTTAGAAAATATAAATTATGAAATTGAAAAAATACAAAAAGAAATAAATGATAAAAAAATAACATTACATACTTTGAATTTAGACAAGAAAAATATAGAACCAAATTTAGAAAATTTATCAAAAATAGAAGAAGATATAGTTAACAATAATGAAAAAATGTTAACCTTAAAAAATTTAAATACAAGTTTTAATTTAGCAAAAGAAGTTTTGAACGAAAATTACGAGAAAATGAAAAACTCAGTAACCCCTAAATTTACAGAGAATTTATCTTACAATATTTCTGCAATTTCAAATGGAAAATATAACAAAGTCATGTTTAATGAAGATGAAGGATTAATTATTGAACTAGAAAATGGTGACTATGTTCCTGCAAACAGATTTAGCATTGGAACTATTGACCAATTGTATTTGTCTTTAAGACTTTCTATGGTTGATGAATTATCTGATGAAAAAGTTCCTATTTTATTAGATGAAGCTTTTGCTTTTTATGATGATGAAAGATTAAAAAATATTTTAGAATATTTAAATACAAAATTTAGTAATAGACAAATTATTATTTTTACATGTACAAACAGGGAAAAAAATATTTTAGAAAATGCAGACATTAAATTTAATTATATAAAATTATAATTTAAAAATTAAAACTAATTGCTATAAGAGTTGATATATTAATATTTGAAAAAATAATAAAAAACCTTTTGTACTTGTAAATATAATAAATTTGTAGTATAATAGCAAGGTAATTTATATTAAAGGAGAATTTTTATGTTTGAGAAATTAGAAGCAGTAGAAAAAAGATATGAAGAATTAACAAAAATGATTAGTGACCCAGAAGTAATATCTAATCAATCAGAGTGGCAAAAATTGATGAAAGAACATGCAAGCATTGAAGATGTAGTATTAAAATTTAGAGAATATAAAAAAGCAAAACAAGCAATGGAAGATGCCAAAGAAATGATGGAAGACAAAGAACTTAAAGAATTGGCAGAAATGGAATATTATGATAATAAAGAAAAATTACCAAAATTGGAAGAAGAATTAAAATTTTTGCTAATTCCAAAAGACCCAGATGATGACAAAAACATTATATGTGAAATTAGAGCAGGAGCAGGAGGAGAAGAAGCAGCACTATTTGCTGGTACATTATTTAGAATGTACACAATGTATGCCGAAACTAAACACTGGAAAGTAGAAGTTTTAAACGAAAATGAAACAGGCTTAGGTGGATATAAAGAAATAACTTTTATGGTTACAGGAAAAGGAGTATATAGCAGATTAAAATTTGAAAGTGGTGTACATAGAGTACAAAGAGTTCCAGACACAGAAAGTAGTGGAAGAATTCATACATCAACAGCTACGGTTGCAGTACTTCCAGTCGTAGAAGATGTAGAAATAGAAATTAACCCAGCAGATATAAAAATGGAAGTATTTCGTTCTTCAGGAGCTGGTGGACAACATATTAATAAAACATCATCAGCTGTAAGACTTATACATGAGCCAACAGGAATTGTAGTTGAATGTCAAACAGAAAGATCACAATTCCAAAACAGAGACAATGCAATGAGAATGCTTAGAACAAAACTATATGAAATAGAAAAACAAAAACAAGACAGTGAAGTTGCAAATGCAAGAAAATCTCAAGTTGGATCTGGAGATAGAAGTGAGAAAATAAGAACTTATAATTATCCCCAAGGAAGAATTACAGACCATAGAATTGGTATGAGCATTTATCAAATGGAAAATTTCTTAAATGGTAACATTGATGAAATGGTTGATAATTTAATTGCAGCAGATAGAGCAGAAAGACTAAAAGGTGATGAAGAATAATTATATATGTATAAAAATAAACTCTTTAAAATATACTTGAATAAAGTAAATTTTAAGGAGTTTTATAATGAATGAAATTTTAAAAACAACATTATTAGGATTATTTTTTGGTACATTTGGAACTACATTAGGAGGAATATTAGGAATAGTTATCAAAAAAAATTCAAATAAATTTTTAAGTTTTATATTATCTTTCGCATCAGGATTAATGATGGCGGTAATATGTTTTGATTTAATACCAGAGGCATTGGGAATTAGCAGTATATATGGAGTTGTATTTGGAGTATTAATAGGGATAATATCAATGATATTTTGTGATGTAATAGTTCAAAAAAAATTTAATAAAAAACAGCAAAAATATGCAAGTACTAATGATTTGTTAAAAACAGGAATAATTGTATCAATTGGATTAGCAATACATAATTTTCCCGAAGGCTTGGCAATAGGGTCTGGCTTTGAAGCATCTTTAAGATTAGGATTTGGATTAGCAATAGCTATTTGTTTACATGATATACCAGAAGGAATATCAATGGCAGTACCTATGAAAAATGGTGGAATGAAAAAATCAAAAGTTATTTTTTATGTAATTTTATCAGGGATAACAACAGGAATAGGTGCATTTTTTGGAGCAATTATAGGCTCAATATCAGAAGCGATAATTGCTATTTGCCTAAGCTTTGCGGCAGGTGCAATGCTATATATTGTCTCTGGTGAATTAATACCAGAATCAAATAAATTATATAAAGGAAGAATGTCAGCTATTGGCAATATGATAGGTTTTATAATAGGCTTTTTTGCTACTAAACTATAAAAATTCAAATTTAAAAAGAAAGAGGAAAAAGATATGCTTTTAAACATTATAATTATAATAATAGGATTTGTTTTATTAATAAAAGGTGCAGATTTTTTAGTAGATGGTGCAAGTGAAATTGCAAAGAAATTTCATATTCCAGAGATAGTAATAGGATTGACAATTGTAGCAATAGGTACTTCAATGCCAGAATTAGTAGTAAGTGTAACATCAGCAATAGAAGGACATTCAGACTTAGCAATAGGAAATGTTGTAGGAAGTAATATAGCAAATATGTTTTTTATATTAGGCGCATGTTCTATAATCAAACCCTTGGTTTTCAAAAAAGAAACAAGATTATTCGAAATACCGTACACAATATTTGCAACAGTACTTTTATTTATTTTGTGTATAAATGGAAATGGTGAAGAAATTAATATTATAACCAGAAAAGAAGGAATAATATTATTAGCATTTTGTGTTTTATTTATAATTTATAATCTAATAATGGCAAAAAAAGGTGGAGAATTTGAAAATGCAGAAAAAATACTAGAGATAAGAACAGAAGGAAAAAAAGAAGTACCAGTATGGGAATCCTTATTTGGAATTATAATGGGAATAATAGGATTAAAATTAGGTGGAGATTTAGTAGTAAATAATAGTGTGGAAATAGCAAAAGGATTAGGGATAAGTGAAAAATTAATAAGTTTAACAATAGTTGCATTTAGTACAAGTTTGCCAGAATTAATAACATCTATAGCTGCTACTAAAAAGGGAGAAACGGATATGGCAATAGGTAATATATTGGGTTCTCAAATATTTAATATATTGTTAATAATAGGGACTTCTGCTGTGTTGGCACCGATTAATTATTCAAAATCTTATGATAGTAATATAATCCTTTTAATTATTGGGTCAATTGTTTTAGGAATGTTTCCTTTTGTTGGTAAGAAAAATCAGATGTCTAGAGCTAATGGGATTACATTTGTATTGACATATATAGCTTATATAGTAGGGATTGTTTTATATGCATGAATAGATGTTGATATAAAACTGACTAGCTGTTACAAAATTTTAAATAGTCTTGAAAAAATTAAGAGTTTTTTGTATAATATCAATATAAAAATAAAATAAAAGAGGTAATGAAAATGGGATTAAGAGATATAAAAGTTCCAAAAATGAAATTCAAAAAAATGAAAATGGATGTAATGGAAGAACTAAATGAAATTGATTATGAAAAATTAGAAAAGAAAAATTTAAAGAAAAAAAGAGAAACACCTTATGAAGATATGACACACTATAAAACAGTAAAAGAATTTTTCTTACAATCAGCAGAAAAATATCCAAATGAAGATTGTATACTAGAAAAGCCAGATCATAAAACACCATACAAAATAACTACATATAAAGAATTTAAAGAAGATGTATTTGGACTAGGAACAGCATTAACTAATGTTTTAAATCTAAAAAACAAAAAGGTAATAATAATTGGAGAAACACAATATGGTTGGTATGTATCATATATGGCAATGCTATGTGGAGTAGGTATTGCAGTTCCAACTGATAGAGAGTTACCAACAAACGAATTAGAAAACATAGTAAGAAGATCAAAAGCATCTGCAATAATATATTCACCAAAAAAAGAGGAAGATATTGAAAAAATTAAAGAAAAAGTTCCAGAAGTAGAATATTTTATTAAAATGAAATCTGATGAAAAATTAGAAGGAAAAGATGTAGGATTACAATATTTAATAGATTTAGGAAAAGCTATAATAAAATCAGGAGATAATAGTTTTGCAAATATAGAAATAGACCCAGAAGAATTTAAAATATTATTCTTTACATCAGGAACTACTTCAAATGCAAAAGGGGTAATGTTAAACAACAGGAATTTAGCTGAAAATATCAATGCTGTATCAGCATATGTAAAATTGTATCCAATAGACATGCTATTTTCAGTTTTACCATTACATCATTGTTATGAATCAACTATAGGATTTTTACTTCCTATGGCAACTGGAGCATCAGTAGCAATATGTGAAGGATTAAGATATATAGTTCCTAATTTACAAGAAGCAAAGCCAACAGCAATCTTGACTGTTCCACTTTTAGTAGAAAGCTTATACAAAAAAATAAATGAAAAAATAGTAAAAAGTAAAAAAGACAAGATGGTAAATACAATGATATCTGTTACTAATGCTCTAAAAGGAGCAGGAATAGATATAAAGAAAAAAGTATTTAGAGAGATATATGACAACTTAGGTGGAAATTTGAGGATAATAGTTTCTGCAGCTGCACCAATTGATAGAAAAGTAGGAAATTGGTTAGAAGATATAGGAATTTCATTTTTACAAGGATATGGATTAACAGAAACAGCTCCAATATCAGCATTAACACCAGAATATAAACCTTGTGTAGGCTCAGCAGGAAAAGCAATTGTTCAAGCAGATGTTAAAGTAAAAGATCCAAATGAAAATGGTGAAGGTGAATTATTAATTAAAACACCAACTTTGATGATGGGTTATTATGAAGATGAAGAAGAAACTAAAAAAGTAATTGACGAAGATGGATATTTCCATTCAGGTGATATTGGTTATATTGATGAAGACGGTTATATATTTATAACTGGTAGAAGCAAAAATGTTATCGTTACTCAAAATGGAAAAAATATTTATCCAGAGGAAATAGAAATGCTTTTAGACAAAGTAGATGAAATAAAAGAATCTATGGTTTATGGTAAAAAGCCAGAGGCTGACAGTAAGAAGGAAGAAAAAGAATTGATTATAACAGCTAGAGTTATTCCTGATTATGAAAAAATAGAGGAGTTGTATGGTAAACTTTCTGACAAAGAAATTTATGATGTGATTTGGAAAAATGTTAAGGAAGTAAATAAAAAGTTGACTTCTTATAAATCTATTAAGTCTTTGGAAATTAAAGAAGGCGAGTTTGAAAAAACATCTACTATGAAAATTAAAAGATATAAGGAATTAAATAATAAATAAGTAAAATAGGGATTTTGTGACGGAATTTTAGAGCCACCACATTAAATCCCTTTTTATATTTTAAAATGAGTTTTTGATATTGATTTTATAATATAAAAAAACATCTACATTTTGTAGATGTTCGGATAATGTTGTTTTGGTTGCGGGGGTAAGACTCGAACTTACGACCTTCGGGTTATGAGCCCGACGAGCTGCCAACTGCTCCACCCCGCGATGTATTGACTTATTTATTATACAACTTTGGAGTTTGTTTTGTCAAGTGTTTTTTGAAAATTACCAAAAAATTCCAAAAAAATATTACAAACACAAATAAAATAATAAGGGAGAAAATTAAATGAGTTTAAAAGAAAGTAATGAAATAACAGTAAAAATCAAATGTGAGTTAAATGAATTTTATAAGATAGTAGAAGAAAAAACTAATAACATTTAAAATCAAAAACTTTGATGAGTTTGGAAATATATTAAATCAGAAATCTGTTAATTAAAACAAGTGATTTTATTTATTGCCAAATGTGTAGGTGGAAATATAAAAGCACAGGAATGTGAAGTAAATGATATAAAATGGTTAGATTTTGATGAGGCAATTAAAACAATTACATATAATAATACTAGGGAATTATTTAAAAAAATACTTAAGGAACGAGAAATATGAAAAATATAGAAAAATATTATGATAATACAAAAAATGCAAAAGCCAATTACACTGTTAGAAAATTTATTGAATTAAATGTAGAACCTGGTAATGCGGTTGATATTGGGTGTGGGGCAGGAAGAGATACAGTATGTTTAATAAAAAAAGGCTGGAATGTACTAGCAATTGATATAGAAAATGTTGAATCATTAATTACATCAAAATTATCTGAAAAAGAATTAAAACAGTTTAAATTTTCGAGGCAAAAATTTGAATATATTGAATTAGAAAAGAATAACTTAATTGTTGCTAATTTTAGTCTTTCATTTTGCAATAAAAACAATTTTAAGAAATTATGGGATAAGATAAATGATAGTATGCTAAAGGAAGGATATTTTGTGGGTAATTTTTTTGGAGTTAATGATGAGTGGAAAAAAACAAAAGTTGAGATGACTTTTTTGACCAAATTGCAAGTGATAGAATTATTTAAAGGTTTTAAGATTATAGAATTTAAAGAAGTTGAAAAAGATGATTTTACTGGATTAGGTAACATGAAGCATTGGCATATATTTAATGTGATAGCAAAAAAATTGTGAAAGGTGGTGAAGATTAATTATGGATAAGAGAATGAATAAAGAGGAATTAATAAAGTTAATAGAAAGTTTGAAATTAGATAAAAATGAATATTGGATTTTATCAAGCGGAGCATTAGTTATGAGAGGGATATATCCAGATGCAGGGGATTTAGATATTGCGGTTACTGAAAAGGGGCTTGAGGAATTGAAGAAAAATTATAATTTAAAGAAGAAGACAAATGATTGGTATATTGTAAATGATAAGATTGAGTGTGTTTTAGAGACTAAGGAAGAGTGGAAAATTGAAAGGTTTGGTCAATATAATCTTCAGAGTATTGAAATGTATTATGATTTTTTAAAAAGTAGTGATAGGGAAAAGGATAAGGCAAGGATTACATTGGTTGAGGAGTATATGAAAAGAGTGCGTTAATGTTTATATGTGCTCATAACCCGAAGGTCGTAAGTTCGAGTATATCCCCCGCAACCAAAGAAATTTATTAGAGTCGCAAGAGATTGCAGACTCTTATTTTTTTTGACCTTAATATAATTTTGACTAAAATGGGGACAGCTTGGGGACACAAGCTTTTATAAAGCTCATAAAATAGCATAAATCCTCATTTACAATCTTAAAAAAAGCAATTTTTGAATTTATTGAAATTAAGAGTTTTAGCTGATAAGTATATTAGTTTTTATCGACTAATAAATTTTGCAAGACTATACCTGCACTTCTATTGTGAGAAGCAAGTGGATGCACATAGAAATTAAATGTCGTACTAATTTGTGCATGTCCTAATCTTGCAGCTACAACTGCTACATCAACATTTTGAGAAATAAGTAGAGTAGCGTTTGTATGCCTAATACCATGAAAATTCAAATAAGGTAGTCCTATCTTTTGAACAAATTTAACAAACCATTTACTTACTGTATCGGGATGCATAGGTTTACCATTATCTTGTATAAATAACCTATTAGATTCTTCCCAGAATTCGCCACAAAGCTCTTTTTTACTATCATACCATAATTTATATTCTTCAAGTATTTCAATGACAGAATCAGGTATAGAAATGTGTCTATAAGAACTAGGTGTTTTAGGTGTCTTGGTATAAACTCCTGTACTTGCTAAATATTGACTTGATTTATTTACGGATATTTCTTTGTTTTTGAAATCAATATTTTCCCAGTCTAGTCCCATTAATTCTCCTAACCTTACTCCAGTAAATACTGTAAGAATAATAGCAACCTTATATTTTATTTCGCTATCTTTAAGTTCATTTAATCCTTTTAGAAGAACTCTGCATTGTTCATCATCGTAGAATTTACGTTGTGCTTTTGGTGCTCTTGGTGGTTGAACTCTATCTGCAGGATTATAAGGTATTAGTTGCCAATATACAGCCTTGTGTAGCATTGCACTTATTAGTCTATGATGTTCTAGAATAGTCTTTTTGGATAATGGTTTCAAAGTACGCTCACCATTATTTTTAGCAAGTCTTTTAATTTGTGTATCTTGTTCTAGCATATCATAAAGTTTCATAAGATCTGTAGGTTTAATTTTTTCTAAAGTAAAAGAGCCTAAATATGGAAGAATTCTGCTTTCTAACATTCCAACATATCTGTTGTAAGTAGATGGCGCTAAATCCTTTGTACCATAGTTTACTTGCCAAATATGATAGAATTCTTCAAAAGTTACTGGTTTTCCTTCAGGTACTAATCCACGATTAGCTTCTGTAACAAACTCTGCAAGTGCAATTTCAGCATCTTTACGAGTTCCATGGATAGTTTTTGTTCTTCTAGCTCTAGATCCATCAAGATTTTTACCAGTAGATACTACTAACCTATAAGTATTTTCACCTCTTTTTTCAATACTCCCAGCCATTGCCTTTTTTCACCTCCTCTCAGGCATAACCATGGGTGAGAGTTTCATATTTAATTGAGATTATTATATATCAAAATATTAATGATTACTAGTGAGTTTTGCTTATTTTTCAAGTGTTACAAAGATTACAATAAGATTCATAAAATAACTAATATAGAACAATAAAAAACTAGATAAAATGTAATATAAATTTAATATGTCGAATTTTGTAATATAATGTAAGGTTTTGTCAAAGTATTGAGAATAATGGGAAAATTTGATATAATAAGTTTCAAAGTGTAAAGGGGTGTAGTATGAAATTTATAGATATAAATATGTTTGAAAATGAGAACATTAAAAAGATAAGATTAAAATCATATACATGGGATGAATTAATGGGAAATAAAACAATATTATATGAAGCTATTTGTGATCTTTTATTAAATAATGAAAATCTATTTTATTATGCTACACAAAAAGAAAGCACGAAAACATTAAAAGATACTAGATTATATGTTAAGAAATTAATTGATAAAGGAATAATAGATAGTCGTATTGAAGATGTTTTTAGATTTATTGGATGGGATAAAGAAGAATTAAATATAAAAAATTCAACTTTTCAAGGAGATCTTGCAGAATATTTAATGAGCATTTTTATAGATAGAGTAACTAATATAGATACGTTGATTTCAAAAATTTCTTTAAAAACATCACCTAAAATGCCATCATATATGAATGATAATATTTACTATGATTATGAAAATGAAATTTTTTATTATGGAGAAGCTAAATTTTATAGTAGTTTAAGAGATGCAATTAGTAGAGCAAAAGAAAGCCTTACAGAGCATGCTAATGTGCTGGAATTTAGTTATATAAAGACACATGATAATGTTATTATTGCAAAAGATGATGCTAAGAAGGTAAATATTGTAGAAACTTTAGAAGAGAAAAGTATGGATGAAGTTACAATAAAAAGTATATCATTTATAGTTAATGATGATGTATATTTAAAAGAAGATTATGAACGTATTATTACAAATTCATTTGGGACAATAGAAGATGTTGAAATAAAATCGGCAGAAATGATTATGATTTTTTTACCGATTTTATCAAAAGATGAATTTTTAAAATATTTTAGAAGTAGGTTGTAAAGATGAATGAAGAAATAGTATATAAATACCTTGATGACTCAATAAGAGCAAGAAGAGAGCAAATCTTAAAAGAAACTTTTAGTAGTTCACAAATAAATAATGAAGAATTAAATTTTTTAGATTTAAATATGTATGAAAAAAAAGAAAGTCTTCGTAACTCTATAAATAGAATTATTTATACTTCAAAAATAGATGATAGTGTTATTTTAACAAAATATCAAGTAGAAATATTAGACATCTTGGATAAGCATAATATTTTTCTGAGTGCTCCAACAAGTTTTGGAAAGACGTTTGTGTTATTAGAATTTATTAAAAGGAATAGTGATAAACTAAATAATATTGTATTTATAATTCCAACTATCGCATTAATGAACGAATTATTAAAAAAGATTTATGATTATTTTAAAGATATATATAATATTTGTATAAATAGTGGGGAAGTTTTAAAAGAAAAAAATATTTTTGTATTTGTACCAGAAAGGACAGATTCAACATTTGTTCAAAATACTAAAGATATTGATATAGATTTATTAGTATTTGATGAAATATATAAATTGCAAGGTACAGAACATGATGTTAAGACAGATGATAGACTAATTTTTATGAATAAGGTATATTTAGATCTTGTACAACAAGCTAAAAAAATTGCCTTATTAGGACCATATATTAGCAACGTAAATTTTAATAATACTAAATTGGATATTGTTAAGTATTATACCAATTATATGCCAATATATAATCAAAAAGATATATTGAAAGATGATGAAAATTGGGAAGACTATATTACTTTTAATAGTGAATTAATATATTTTCATAGTCCACAATCAATATATAAAAATATAGATAAGATTTTAAACAAAATACCTGAAAATGATTATTATGCAAATCTATATAAAAAAGAAATAGATTATTTAGAAGAAAGTATAGGTGAAGAATGGTATGTAATTGATTTATTGAAAAGAGGAATAGGTATTCATCATGGAAAAACGCCAATGTACTTAAGAAAATTTTATGAAAATGAATATAACAAGAAAAATATGAAAATACTATTATGTACTGATACATTAATGGAAGGAATAAATACACCAACAGAATCATTAATTATTGTGGATAATCCAGGTGATACTTTTAAATTAAATAATTTAATAGGGAGAGTAGGAAGGTTAAATCCAAATGAACCTAAAATAGGAAAGATATTAATCTGCAATAAAGAAATTTTAAATGATTTGCTTAATATCAATAGTTGGTTAGATTTAAAAATCAGAGCTGAGGATGAAGAAATTTATTCGGATGATGAAGTTTTATATCTAAATAAGGAATACGCTGATGAAAATAAAAAGAATGAATATGATAAAAAAATAGAATTGTTAAGCAGTAAGTATAGTGTTACAAAAGAAGTAATGGTTGAAAAAAATCTTGAACTGAATAAAACTGTAAAATTTTTTGAAGAAGGATTAAGCAAAAGATTATCAGAATGTAGAAGCGTTTATGATTGTATAAAAATAGGAACAGAATTAATTAAAGCACCAGTATATATGTTTCAAAAGGAAAAATATAACAATTTAAACTTGAATATAAATTTTTTACCATATAAGGTGTATATTAATGATCTACTGAATAAAAAGAGTATAAAGGCGATGATCCAAGAATTTAATACTAGATTTAATATAACTAGTGATAGAGAAAATATAAACATGTTTATTGATGCACTATATAATTTAATAAACTATATTAAATTTAGATTATCTAAATTTGTTAATTATATAGAAATTATTGAGCCAAAAATCGAAAATGAATTTTTAAATACATTTATTTCCCTGATTGCAACATTTAATAAGTTAGATACATCATTTAAGATATTGGATGATTTAGGAATAGAAACTAGTGATGCAAAGAAAATAATTGATATATTAGAAATAGATAATAATGTATCTGCTTCAATGATTTTAGGGCTAATTGAAAATAAAAGAGATGATATTTTAAATCAAGATTTAAGTCCGTTTTCAAAAAATAATATAGATAGTATATAAAAATAAATAGTCCTAGAATGGACTATTTATTTTTTGCTCTATTTTTATAAACATTTGCTTTATTCTTACATTGAGGAGTATGATATTCAGCTTTAGGATTAACAGCAAGAAAAGCTTTATTACAGAATTTGCATATCTTTAATAAGTTAATATCTTGTGATACTGTTTTAGCGAAGTAATAATCAATATATTGCTTTAAACAAGTGATTTGAAATTCTACGGATAAAGTTTCTTTTCTAGACAAACTTATTTTAACATTGTTAATTTCAAATTGCTTTAATAATTCATCTATATTGTAATTATCTTCATTAGAAATATTATTTAATAAACTATATAAGTATTTAGCATATTGAACAAACATATCTAGAGGTTCACAATATAAATTAGATCCTGCTAATAATTTATTTACATCAGATAATATGTATTTTTCCATGGCAGGAGTTTCTGCTAATTTAGTTACTTCATTAATTAATTCTTTTATATGACTATCATCACAAGTAGGGAAGAATAATTTAAAATATTTCTTTCTATCTACTACTGCTGTTAAATCAGAATTTCCAATATAGTTATAATCTTTTAAAACTATTTTATCATCTAAGAAAAAGTATTTATTTAAAGGTAAATCGTTTATTAACCCTAATGTAGAATACTTATTTACAAAGTCTAAAACACTTTTTTCTATATCATTTTCGTTATAAAAAACTAATTTACCTATATTTAATAAATCTATTAAAATAGATTCTTCAAAATCTTTTTCTATATCAATTAATGGAGCACCACTAGAGTGCTTTTTATTTATACTATCTGAAACTATATATTTAGTTTTGCTTATTTCTTTAATTTCATATTTAGCAAATTTAAAAATATTTTTTTCTTCAAATGCACTAAAATTAAGGCTCATACGAATACCTCCTAAAAAATTATAAAAAATTTACAGTAAGCCCTTAACAAACATAATAGATTACTGATATACTCTTACCATAGTAAGTGATTATTACACAAAATCAATTACAGAGACAAAACCAGTCAGGACTTGACTTTTAAGTAAAATTACAACATAAAACAAGTAATTGATTACTTATAATAATAGCTTACCACACAAAAGATAAGTTGTCAACAAAGAAGATAAAATTTCAAAAGAAAGGAGGAATGTATATGGAATTTCAGGAAGTCAAAAGAATAACTCTAACAATGAGAGAAGCAGCAGACTATTTAGGAATATCATATTGGTTAATTAATCAACTGGTTAAGAAAAAACAAATACCATATTCAAAAGTAGGCGGCAAGTTCTTATTTAGAGTAAAAGCACTGGATGAATATCTATGTGAAAAAGAACGAGCTTCAGTAAGATAGCAAAGGAGGAAGAAAAATGGTTGAAGTTCATTGGTTTAAGATACAGGCAGATATATTTGACAATGAAAAAATTAAAAAGCTACTAAATAGTAGGGATGGGGACACCTATTGTAGAGTATGGTTTCAACTATTAGCATTAGCTGCAAAGTGTAATGCACATGGAGCAGTTCTACTTGGTGAGAATATCCCAATAACAATAGATGATCTTGCAAGAATTATGAACAAGACAGTAAACAAACTTACAACGATCATGCAACAACTAGTGAATCTTCACATGATATTCGTAGAAGATGGAACAATATATATTAAAAATTGGGATGTTTATCAAAATCTTGATAAGCTCGAAAAAATCAAGGAAGACAACAGGAAAAGACAGCAAAGATTTAGAGATAAACAAATGATAAATAACGATACTGTAATGTTAGATAACGCAGAAGATAAGAATAGAGAAGAAAAGATTAGAATAGAAAATGATAGTGGATTTAAAGACTAAAAAAGCAATTTTTAATTATGAAAGGAGAAGTTTATATGATAAGTACAAACACAATAAAAATAGAAAAATGCAAATTCTGTGGAAAGGAATTAGAACAAAAGACAATGAGATTTGTAGTAGGAGACAGAGAGTTTGTTTTATCAGGAGAGCCTGTAAGATGTGACTGCATGAAAGCAAAGATATATTGGAAAAAGGTTGATGATAGAAGAGCTGCAATAGAATATAAAAGGGAGTATAACAGAAAGATGATGCTAAGAAAGAGATATTACTTAAATAGCAAAATGAACAAAAGATTAATGGAATATAATTTTGAAAATTATATGACTAATAATGACAATAGAATGGCTTATGAAAAGTCAAAAAGGTATGCAGAAGGTTTTGTTAAAGGCGATAACAAAGGAAGTTTATTTATAACTGGAGGAGTTGGAACAGGTAAAACACATTTAGCAGCAAGTATAGCAAATTACTTAATAGAAAATGAAATACCAGTTATATTTGGAACACTAATAACTTTACTAAATGATATAAAGGATACTTACAAAATTGATGGCAATTGTGAGAGTGATGTTATTGAAAAATATTCAAAAATTCCATTGTTGATAATTGATGATTTAGGTAAAGAAAGACCTAGTGAATGGACATTAGAAAAATTATTTACAATAATAAATAACAGATATGAGAACAATTTACCAATAATAATTACAACAAATTATAACAAAGAAAAGTTAAGAAAAAGACTTTTATGTAATAACAATGAAGAAATAGTAGATTCAATAATATCAAGACTTTATGAAATGTGTAGAGGAATAATCATCTTTGGAAAAGACAAAAGAAAAGAGTTAGTATAAGCCGCAAAACTAAATACTAACCCAAATGATTATAAATATATTTTAATATAAAATTTTAGAAAAGTAAATAAAAAGGAGGAAAGTAGAAAAAAGATTAGATCATGTGATGGATTATACAACTAATGAGGAAAAAACAAAAAATGATTATTTAGAAAATGGAGTAGATGATTACGATAGTATAAGACAAGTAATGATGTATGCAACTAATGCAGATAAAACAGAAAAACAATTTTATACAACAGGTATAAATTGTGATGTAGATTCTGCAGTAGAAGAAATGAGAAATGCAAAGGATTTTTGGCACAAAACAGATGGCATATTAGCATTTCATGCAGAGCAATCGTTTAAGGAAAATGAAGTAACACCAGAAATAGCTCATGAAATTGGAGTAAGACTTGCAGAAGAAATGTGGGGAGATAGATTTCAAGTAGTGGTATCTACTCACTTAAATACTAAACATCTTCATAATCATTTTGTAATTAATTCAGTTTCATTTAAGGATGGATATAAGTATTATAGTAATTTTGAAAATACAGCATTATTGCGAAAAACATCTGATGAACTTTGTGAGGAATATGGTTTAAGTGTATTAGAAGAAAAGAAATGCAAATCTGGAATAAACTTTGAAAACTTCTATAAAAAGCATATACAAGAAAGTGATTATCATAAAGAAGTTAAAGAAGACTTAGATTATGCAATTAAGAATTCCTATACAACAAAAGACTTTCGCAGAATATTAGAATCAATGGGATATAAATATTATTACAGAGCTGGAAAACTATCAGTAAGGAGAGAACCTTATAAAAGAAATATAAGAGTTGAAAGAGCTTTTGGAGAAGAATATTCTGTTGATAACATAACAAAAAGAATTCTACAAAACGATTATGTATGAAGAGCAGATATAGTTCCTTATAGAGTTACAAAATCAAAGTTTTATTCAAGCAAATTTAGTGTAAAGAAAAAATATAAGCCTAAAGGAATAATTGCATTATATTACTATTATAAGTTCTTATTAGGATTTCATAAAAAGAATAATATAGAATACAAGCTAACACCAGAAATGCAAAAAGAAATAAAGAAAATGGAATTCTATTCAGAACAGATTAGATTTATGTGTAAATATAAATTGGAAACAACAGATGCAGTAGATGATCTAAGAGCTAAGAAACTTAGAGAAAAACAGATAATACTTAATAAAAGAAATAAGTTATATTATCACAGAAATAAATGTAACAATGATGAAGATAGAGATGCTATTACTAAAGATATTATTCTTGTTACAGATATGCTTAAGAAAGTAAAGAAAGAAATAAAACTTTGTGATGTAATTTATAATAATGTTCCAGAAATGAAAGAGCAGATTAAAGAAGTAGAAGATAAGGAACAGGGAAAAGAACAAAAGAAAAAGAAAGAGAGAATAAATAGGTAAATATAAATATTTCTTTTAAGGCTTTGGCTTTAAAGGAAATATTTTATAAAAATAATTACCATATATATATAGTAAAATATTTGACATTACCATAAAAATATAGTAAAATAATCTCGTGAAATAATTTTTGGGGGAGAGACAATGGAAAAAGAGGTTTATAGAAGGTATTTAGAAAATATATCTGATTATTTAAATGTGTGGTCTATATGTTCTTTATACAATGAAAAATATCCATCAGAAAAGATTGATTATACAAATTTAAAAAATTTTGTTAATAAAAAAATGTATGAAAAAATAAGTATAAAAAGGTTAGAAAATTTGACTTTCTTTATAAAACAAAATGTTGGTATGGACTTAATATTAGAAAATAATAATGAACAACATCTGATTGAAAAATCGAAAAAGGAAATGAAGCAAGAGCTTTTAAAAATAATAGAGAATTATGAAGGAGATAATAAAAATGTTTAAAATAAATGATAATAGTAATTTTTCAAAAGGCTTGGATGAAGAGAAAAAGCTTGACAGAGCAGATATTCATTCTTTTCATAGATATTATGGCAAACTTATTCCAGCTATTCCAGGCTATTTTATAAAAGAATTCACAAAAGAAAATGATATTATATTCGATCCGTTTTCGGGATCTGGAACTGTTGCAGTAGAAGCAAAAAGATTAAATAGAAATTTTGCTGGTGTAGAGATAAATCCGTTATCTGTTCAAATTGCTAGAACAAAAACATACAATTTAGATGTAGGAATTTTAGATAAGATTAATAATGAATTATTAGATATGATAGAAAAAGATAAAACCAAGGTTAAAGAAGATGAAAAGCCTTATATTATGAATAGAGACCACTGGTTTAAGGATTTTGTACAAGATGATTTAATTAGAATAAAGAGAGATATAGATAAATACTTTGATAAGAATAAAGAATATGGTATAGAGTATAAAAAGTTTTATTTATTAACTTTATCTGCTATTATAAAAAATGTAAGTAATGCAGATACAAGACATGTTTTTCCTGGATTTAGTAAAAGAATGCATCAATTAGAAGAAGAGGGGAAAATACATACAGATGTAAAAGCTTCTTTTAAAAGAGCTGTAAAATCAAGAGCAAAAGCATATTCAATTTATGAAAACAATAAGAATTTTACAGATATATTAGAAGGGGATTCTACAGAAATAGATTTAAATAAATACAAAAACAAAATAGATTTAATAGTTACTAATCCTCCATATATTTCATCAGTACGCTATATTGAAACACTAAAATTAGAAATGTATTGGATGGAAGTTATAAAAACATTGGAAGAGTATAATAACTTGGCTCATGAAATGATAGGAAATGACAAATTAAAAAAAGAAGAATACAAAGACATAGAATTGACAAATTATAAAGAGATAAATGAAGTGATCTATGATATGTATGCTATTGATATAAAAAGTGCAAAAATAATAGGAGAATTCTTTAATAAAATGGAAAAAGTCATAATTAAAATGTCAAAGTTATTAAAGAAAAATAAATATCTTGTTATGAAAATATCAGACAGTAAAATGAAAAAGAAAAAGATTTCTACAGGAGAATTTCTAACATTAATAGCAGAAAAGAATGGATTTAAATTGAAGGATGTATTTTTAGATGAAATTAACAATAATAGTAGATCCTTAACAACAGCTAGAAATACATATAGTGATATAATAACACATGATTATATAATAATATGGGAGAAAATATAATGTATGATAATATTCAAACAATAAGGTATATGGGAAATAAACATAAATTATTAGACTTTATTATACCAGAAATTGAAAAAATTACAACACCAAAATCAATAGTATGTGATTTGATGAGTGGCACAAATTGCATAGGTTATGCTTTGAAAAGCAGATATACCATATATGCAAATGATGTTCAAAAGTATAGTGAATGTATAGCTAAGGCGTTAATTGAAAATAATTTAGTTATTATAAGTAAAAAGAGTTGTAAAGAAGATTTAGAAGAGAATTATAAGAAAAACTTAAAAGAAATGGAATATAACTTTTTTTATAAAACATATTCAGATACATATTTTTCTGATTTACAATGTAAAGATATTGACTCAATAAGATTTGCTATAGAGCAAATAAATGATGAAAATAAAAGAAACTTATATTTAACAGCTTTGATGAGTGTTATGTGTAAAGTACAATCTACCACAGGGCATTTTGCACAATATATGCCAAAAGATCATAAAAGAATTATTCCGCTAAGGAATATGAATGTGTGGAATGAGTTTATATATAAATGTGAAGATTTTAAGAAAATAATTAATAATAATATGAATAATAAATCATTTAATCTTGATTATAAAAAACTTATAAAGCTTGAAGAAATGAAAAATGTAGAAACATTTTATTTGGATTCACCATATTCTGGAGAGCAATATTCTAGATTTTATCATATCTTAGAAACAGTGGTAAAATATGATAATCCAGATGTATCATATAAAGCAAAATATAGAAATGATAGATTTATGTCAGATTTTTGTTATAAAAGTAAAGTAAGTAATGAATTCGAAAATATAATAAAATACTGTAAAACGAATAATTCTAATTTAGTAATTAGCTATTCAAACAAAGGAGTAATTAGTTGCGAAAAATTAGAAGAATTATGCAGAAAATATTATGATAATGTAGAAGTTAAAACATATGATTATAAGCATTCTACACAAGGAAAAGGAAACAACAAATTACTGGAATATTTATATATTTTAAGGAGGAGTTAAAACTTCTCCTTTTTTGTAGAAAAAAATCAAATTATATGATAAAATACAATAGAAATATTATAATTTGTTGGAGGAATATACATGGAAAGAATTAATATAGAAGAACTAGGAATACAATTTAAGCAAATAGTTAGTGGACCAGCTCCAGTTGGCAGAATATTAAACTATATCATTCTTGCTGGGAAAAATACATTAAAACATGTGAATGGACATAGAACAACAAATCTTGTTGATAATATAGGAAGTGCTTGGACTACTGAGTTTATGATAGGATTAGGATTACTTACAGTTGGAAGAGAAGCTGATATAGGAAATTATTTAGATTTAACGGAAAATGGCAATAAAATATATGAAATAATAAAAGACACATCATTTACATTTAATGAAGGAATTAATGTTAGTACGGCAAAAAGAGAAGTAGAAATGAATTGTCCAGATCTCTTTCCTGTATTTGAAAAAATTTTTAGAGAAAGTGTTGTTTATAAAATTTTAAAACTATATTTAGAACAAAATGGTTATGAATATGAGAGAACATCTTTTTTAAATGACTATTTCGAAGATTTAAAATATTTATATGATGAATCAAAAGGAGTTTATTATGCTAAAGATGTGCGAAGCACAAGTGTTACTACGGGTGGAAATAGAGTACCAAGTTTAATACAGTTATGTGAGTTTTTTAATTATGTTATAGATACAAATAGCATATTATTATTTATTAAAGAACAATTTGATAAAGAAGATAGCTTAGGCTTAGAGAAAAAAATATTTTCTAAAGAAGATTTAGAAAAAGCTCAAATTCAAGAAAATAAGATAATAAAGGAAATTGAAAATTTAGAAGAAAAATATGGAGTAGATGGTACAGTCGCAATAGAAGCAGTTGTTAGAAATAGTAATGTTCAAAGAATGTTTAGAAATAATTTGATTGTTGAATATGGATGTAAATGTATGATATGCGGAATTGAAAATATCGAATTACTGATAGCTAGCCATATAAAACCAGCTAAAGACTGTGATGTTCATGAGAAAATCAATAATAACAATGGATTATTACTATGTGCTAATCATGACAAATTATTTGATAGATATCTTATAACATTTAAGTTTGATACTGGTGAAATAGAGGTTTCAAATAAAGTGAGTCAAAATGATAAGGAAAAATTAGGTATAAATGAAAGTATAAAATTAGATGAAAAAATTATGAATGAAGAAAGAACTACTTTTTTGGCACTTCATAATATTGAATATCATAATAAAAATGGAGGAGATAATTAATGTCTATGATCGATAGCATTTTTAGTACACGCTATTTTTCGGAAAAATTAAAACTAAATATTTCAAGTGAAAATGTTGGAAGAATAGGACAGACTTTATTTAATTCTAAAATAAGTTTAAATCCACATCAAATAGAATCTGCTTTATTTTATTTTAAGAATCCATTTAGTAATGGAGTAATACTTGCAGATGAAGTGGGATTAGGTAAAACAATTGAAGCAGGAATTATTATATCACAAACATGGTGTGAGCGTAAAAGACGAATACTAATTATTTCACCTGCGTCATTGATAAAACAATGGCAAGAAGAATTAAATACGAAGTTTAGCTTAAATGCAGAAATATTGGATAGGAAGAATTATAATTCATATATAAAAAGAGGATATGATAATCCGTTTGATGTTATGAATAAAATATTTATTTGTTCTACTAATTTTGCAAGTAGTGAATATATAAATATAAAAAATTCAAATATAGACTTGGTAGTAATTGATGAAGCGCATAATTTAAGAAATGTATATTCAAAAAGTAATACTATGGCAAAGAATATTCTAGAAGGGGTTATCGATAAGAAAAAAGTTTTGCTAACAGCGACACCTTTTCAGAATTCTCTAATGGAATTATATGGAATAACAAGATATATCAATAATGATTTATTTGGTGATCCAAGTTATTTTAAGTATAAATATATAAGAAATTATCAGGATAATTTAACTGAATTAAGAGAAAGATTAAATTTGATATGTAAAAGAACATTGAGAAAACAGGCTGAAAAGTATATTAAATATTCAAAAAGAATTACCAATACATTTGAATTTACTCAAAATGATAAAGAACAGATGCTCTATAATAAAATAACAGACTTAATTTTAGATTCGAGATTTGAAAGAATTTTTGGAAAAGGAAGAACACAGTTAATAATTTTAATTTTCAGAAAGTTACTATCATCTTCTACTTATGCTGTAATAGGTACCTTGGAATCAATTAGAAATAATATTCAAAATAAAAAAATAGATGAAATTATTGATAGTGAATTGATGGAAGAAATACAAGAAGATGAAGATTATATAGACGAAATTGAAGATGAAGAAAATAATGACATTGATAATACAATTTTAGATATTTTTATAAAAGAAATAGATGAATGTATAGAATTAGCTAAATCAATTGAAATAGATACAAAAGCACAGAAATTATTGGAGGCATTAAATTATTCTTTTGATATTATTGAAAAAGATAAAAACAGAAATAAAAAGATCCTTATATTTACTGAATCGAGGAGAACACAAGATTATTTATATGAGTTATTATTAAAAAATAATTACAATAAAGTTTTAAAATTTAATGGAAGTAATAATGATAAAATTGCAAAAGAAATATATTCTAGCTGGAGTGAAAAACAAAATCAAGAAGTATTAAGAAGAAATTCAAAAGTATCTAATATTAGACAAGCATTATTAGAAAGTTTTAAAAACGATTTTGATATAATGATTGCAACTGAAGCTGCAGCAGAAGGTTTAAATATGCAATTTTGTTCAGTTATGATAAATTATGATTTGCCATGGAATCCACAAAGAGTTGAACAAAGAATTGGAAGATGTCATAGGTATGGACAAATAAATGATGTTGTTGTTATTAATATGTTAAATTCGTCAAATGCAATTGATAAAAGGATTTATGAATTATTAAGCCAAAAAATGTTTTTATTTAATGATGTATTTGGAGCTTCAGATGAAATTCTAGGAAGATTAGAAGGAACTAATGAATTGCAAAAAAATATAATTGAAATTTATAAAAAATGTAGAAAACCTGAAGATATTGACAAAGCCTTTGATGAATTACAGAAATTATACGAACAAGATATTAATAGCAAAATGATAGAGACAAGGAAACAATTACTAGATAATTTTGATGAAGATATACAAAAGAAGTTTGAAAATACATTAGACGAAACGAATAAGTACTTAAAAGAATATGAGACAGATTTTTGGAGAGTTTTAAACTTTTGTCTTAAAGATTTTGCAATTTTTAATGGCGAAGATTATAGTTTTAAAATAATTAAAGAAAACAAATACTTACCTTTAGGAGAATATACTATTATAAAAGAAGCATCTTTAGATAGAAATATTCTTACACCAAATGATAATTTTGGTAGTAAAATTATTGAAGAATACTATAATAAGAATGAAATAAATGGGAATGTAGAATTTGATTTAAGTAATTACAAATATAGAATAAAGGAACTAGAAAAAATTAAAAATAAATCTGGTATAATGATTTTATCAAAATTGTCCATTTCATCATTTGAAGAGAATGAATTTTTGATATTAGATGGTATTTTAGAAGATGGGACTATACTTGATCAAGAGTCATGTCAAAAAATAATGAGATTATTTGCAAATAAGTACAGTTTATGTACTATAAAAGAAAATGAAGAATTATCAAAAAATCATCAATTGCATATTGATAGTATTGTTAAAACTACTTCAGAAAAAAATGCAGATATGTTTGCAAAAGAATCATTAGAAATAAATAGATGGGCTGAAGATATGACAGGAAGTATTCAATTAAAAGCAAATATTCTTAGAGAAAAGAGAAAAGAAAAACAAAGACTTTTAGATTATGCTATAACAAGTGCAGAACAAGAAGAATTAGAAAAAGAAATATCTGACTTAACAA
This sequence comes from uncultured Clostridia bacterium, assembly GCA_934141605.1. Classification (GTDB taxonomy): domain Bacteria; phylum Bacillota; class Clostridia; order TANB77; family CAG-508; genus CAG-269. The sequence continues at coordinate 11,481 of CAKPCL010000004.1, read as the reverse complement.
AGAAAATAAAGAATATGTGGCTAGAATTATCAGATGCAGAAGAATCAGTGGAAGAGAAAAGAAGAAATATGATTAGCAAATTAAAAAAAGAGCAAATGAAAACTACTACAATCAATAAAATATTTGCAATTGAGTTTAAGGTGGTGTAAGAATGGATAATAACCAAAAATGGATTAATGAGGTTATGAGTCAAAATGTAGATGCTTCAATTGGAGAAGACTATACCAGACTAGCATTAAATTTTGTATTTATTAAAGATAATATATTTGAAAATAAAATATATTTAAAAAGAATAGTTGAATTTATTTATAGATTTTATATTGATAATACTAATTTAGCTAAGGTTAATCCATCTCCTTTAATAAAAAATATAAAGCATTATAAGCCTGATGATTTATATAATTATTGTTATGAACAATTATTGATATGGAAAAAAGATAAAAAATCATTATTATCTTGTAATAAGGAGTACATAGAATTATCTTCTAAAATTGATAATAATAATGATTTTATTAATAAATATAAATTTATAATAAAGATGATGTTTATAAAATTCTTAAAAAAAGAAATTTGGTATGATGATGATGTAGAATCTAATGTAAATGAAAACTTGAATATAGAACAATATTTATCTTATATGAAGAACAGCAAAGAAAGAAATAGAATGTTTGAGGAAATAAATTATTGTCCATTATGTGAAGAAACTGATGAAAAAGCTTTAAATGCAATCCATATAGTTAAATATAATAAATGTGAGCAAGATGAATTAGTAGATAAAAACAATATGTTGTTATTGTGCGATGAACATTGTAAAGAATATATGAATAATAAATTTCAGTTTTTAGATAATGGATATATTAAAATAATAGAACCAAACTTAAATTTAGATAAAAGAATGCACTTAGGAATAGAAGTATTAAATGGTAACAGAAAAAAATTCATTGAAAGGAGTATAATGGTAAATGATAATACAAAAAAATAAAATCTTAAAGAAAATGGATTTCAAAAATGAAAAAGAACTTCAAACATATGTAGAGAATAATATGAAATCAATATTAGGATATAAATTTATTGCAACAGAATTTAGTGTAGATAATTGTAGAATAGATTCATTAGGATATGATGAAGAAAACAAAACTTTTATAATTGTAGAATATAAAAACATAAAGAATAACAGCTTAGTTGATCAAGGGTATTCATATCTAGCACTTATGTTAAAAAGGAAAGAAGCTTTTGTTTTAAAGTATAATAATGTAACAAAATCAAATTATGAAATAAAAGATATAGACTGGTCTCAAGCAAGGATTGTATTTATTTCACCTTTTTTTTCAGAAAGACAGATAAATGCAACAGAATTTGAAGGTATGCCATTTGACTTAATTAAAGCAGTAAAATATGAAAATGATATAGTTGAATTTGATAAATTATCAAAGAACCCAAATTTGAAAGAAGAATATACACCTAAAAATGAAAAAATACAGGATGTTATTAAAGAAATTAAAGTTTATACAGAAGATTATCATCTAAGTAAAACAACAGAAAAAATTAAAGAGTTATATGAAATATTAAAAAATGAAATATTAAATCTTGGAGATATAGACATAGAATACAAGAAATTTTATATTGCTTTTAAAGGAAATACCAATATTGCAGATGCTGAAATATATAATTCAAAAATAAAATTATTTATAAATATGAAAAAAGGCACATTAAATGATCAATTAAATTTGACTTTAGATATGTCAAAAGTTGGACATCATGCAAATGGGGATTATGCAATAGAAATTACTTCTGAAGAAGATATAGATAATGCTATTCCTTTAGTAAAGCAATCTTTGAAAATTAATAAAAAATAATACAAAAGAAAAGCAAAATATTAATGTATATTTGAACATTGTATTTTGCTTTTTTGTTGGAGGAAAGATGGACAAGATAAATGAAATTATAAAAATATATGATAAAATGTATATAAAACAAATAAAAAAGATACTAAAGGTTTTAGATGAACAAGATGATATGGATGATTCATGTAAAAATAATCTTTGCGCGGCAGGGGAATTACTTATTAGTATTATGAAAATGATAGAGACAAATAATGTTAATGTTGCATTACCATGTTTGAGAAATGTTTATGAAATGTTATTAAAGGCAATTATTTTGGAAGATAATCAGAATATGAGGGAATCATATAATAAGATAATTAAAGACACAGAAAAAGATAGAATGAGTGAGGTTAGAAAATATGTTGGTGAAAACTTTAATAAATACTTCAGCATTATAGAAAAAGATGAAATATTTGAAAATACACTAGGAGAAGGCATTTTAACATATATCTATAAATGTTTATGCAGATATTCACATGCTACTAAAGTAAATGAGTTTGTATATTTAATAGAAAAAGAAAATGATTTAAAAGAATTATTTAATTTATATTTGAGCCTTTTTCTTGTTTATCAAATTATATTGGTATATATAGATGCAGTTTGCACCAAATTAAAGTTAGAGAAATTAAATAATGAAATATTTTTAGTGAGTGGCATTATTTTTTTAAATACAATAAATGTTTTGGCAATATTGAAAAGTAAAATTGAAGATATAAAAGATTACAGTGAAAAGATATTATGAGAGCCAGATGATTTATTTAAAATTAGAATTGAAGAAGAAAAAGAATTAAGTACATTTTTTATAGAAGACATAAAAACACAAATAGAAAGCATTAATGTACAAAAGGAAATAGTAGATAACTACTGTAAAAGAGTTTTAAGAAAGTATTTTACTCGAAAACAATTAGAAAAAATAGACGAAATAATTAAAAGTATAAAAGAAGGAGAAAGAATATGAATTTAACAGAAGAACCAATTATTTTAAATGAGACTAATGACTTTTTAGGAAGTTTAGAAAAGGCTAATTCAATAGCAAAATTTATTGAAACTGATAGTGAATTATTATCAAAAAATAATATGATTGCAATTTATGGAGAATGGGGAAATGGAAAATCTTCTTTAATGAAAACTATTGCTGAAAAGCTAGAAAACGATAAATATGAAAAAATATGGATAGATATGTGGAGAGAAGAAAGTGATTATAGCAATTTAAGTATAAAAATTTTAAATAAGATTCTTGAAAAAATAAAATTGGATGATTCAACACGAAAAGGATTATTGCAAGCATTTATTATACTAGGAAAAGGTATAAATGTAAATATTCCACTAGTATCATATGATATGGAAAAAGCTTTTGAACAATTAGAAAAAGAAATAGATCCAAGTAATAATATGGATAATTTTATAAAAACATTTCAAGATAAGGTAAAAAAGTATATAGAAAAGAAAAATAAAAAAATAATTGTATTTATAGATGATTTGGATAGGTGTAATAGTGAAAATATGCTTAATATAATTTATAATATTAAATTGTTATTGTCTGTACAAGATATTATATTTATTTTTGGAATTGATAAAAAAGCAGTTTCATTAGCTCTAATGAATAAATATAATAATGAAGAAAATAAAGCTGAAAGTTTTTTAGATAAAATATTTCCAGTATCGTTTAATATGCCAAATAAAGCCATAAATTTAAGTTTATTTTTAAAAGCAAGTTTAGGAAAACTAGATGAAAATAAAATTAGTGTAATAGAAGAGTTTTTAACAGAAATCAATTTTATCAATCCAAGAAAATTAAAAAAAGTTTTTTTTAGATATTATTTAGTTAGAAATCAATTAATAGAGAAAAAATTATTAGATGAAGAAAAAGTATGGAATATTATTTGGGTTTTATTTTTTATAATAGAAAGTGAATTTGAACAAAATAATTATTTATATATGATAAAAAATAAAAAGATGGATTTGTTAGGCAGTAAATTGGAATTTGAAACATCACATGTCTCAATTAGAAAAAAAATAGCATTTAATGACTATAAAATATCGTTGCGTAAAGCTAAAGGTGAAAAGACTATATATATTCCAGTAGATTTATTTCAATTTATGTTAAATCCAGACGATTTAATTAAAGACAGAATAGATATATTCGGAATTGAAAATAAATTAGGAGTGGTTATTGAAACAAATCTATGGTTAGAATTATATAAGGATTCAATAAGTAAAAGATTTACTCTTTATTTTAATAATAATTATAGTAAATGTATAGAAGAAATGGGGACTAAACTTGATAAATTTTTAGTGCAAAGAAAAGAAATATTAGAAGAAATTAATAAATGGCTATAAGAAAAAAGGCGAGATTATGTTCTCGCCTTTTACTATTTGTTTAAACACCCCATAACAAGCTGACTTCCATCTACAAAACCATTTCTATAATATTTCTCATTCCAGTAACAAAGATAATCCATAAAGTTTTTATCAAGCTGATCTAATTGCTTCTGGACATATTTCTTATTTTGTTTTGGTACATTATTTAAAATTTTTTCAGCCAATTCATCAAAATATATACAATATTTTTTATCTTGAGGAGTCATATTACAAAATGCAGTCTCCTCTCTAAATTCTAACCATTCCTTAATAATATCATCATTAACTTCTCTAAAACTATTCATAAATAAACCTCCAAATTATATAAAATTAAAAAATGTCCCCAATTTGCAAATGTATATTTGAACATCTTGTGCGACAAGACTTTCAAAATCTTGGGGACAGAAAGGGGACAAAAGCCCACAAAAATGCCCTAAAACCGCACAAGAGTTCAGTAAAAGAAAAGTGCTATAAACACTTATATTTCAATAAAAACTAAACATTTCAATAAACTTCAAAAATAGCTAATTGAATTCTCATAACCCGAAGGCCAATAGTTCAAGTCTATCTCCAACAACCCCAAATTTAGAATCGCAAGAGATTGTAACTATTAAAAAAATCAAAGATAAGGATAAGAAAAAAGAAAAAAGATAAAAAACATGAAACATAAAATAGGTACAAAAAAATACCTATTTACATACATATAAAAAATACATAATAAATATATTTAAAACACATAAAAATATTGACACGAAGCTATTTTATCTATGTAATATTAAAGGTGAAGTATAAAAGTATGAAAGTTAATAAAAGGGTAGACCAAAAGGAATAAAAAAAGATGTAAAAGAAGAATTTGAAAAACTTATAGATAGCATCAAATCAGATTATATTGTTATGAGTTATAGTACAGAGGGAATATTAGATTCAAATTTTATAATGGAAGTGTTAAAAAGAAAAGGAAAGACAAAAAGTATAATACATTTTATAGACGATTTAAAACTAATGCATGGACAGAAAAAACACAAATTTAAAGGAAATACTATTTATATGTAAAGTATTATAGGATAAATATATAAAAGAACCAAATTGTGTAAAACCAATTTGGTTCTTAAACTTTTATAAAAACATTAAATTTATAATAATATAAAATTTATAAATTATTCAGACACTTTCTTCTTAGTTCTAATAACATCGCAAACAACTGTCAAAGCTAAGCAAACAACAGCGATACCAGCAAGAATAGCAACATTTTGACCAACGAAACCAGCATCTTCTAGAATTATAGATTCTTTCAACAATCTAATAGTATAAGTCATAGGCAAGTAAGGTGAAATTATTTGGAATCCCTTAGAAACAGTCTCAACAGGGAAAGTTCCGCCAGAAGCGGCAAGTTGTAAAACTAAAATTAATAAACCAATAAACTTACCAACATCGCCAAAGTTAACAATTAGTAACTGAATAATACTAATAAACACAACAGACACTAATACACAAGAAGAATAATATAACCAATTACTTGTAACATCAAAGCCTAAACCTAATTTTAGTAAAAATCCTGTAATAATACCTTGAACAGCACCTATGCCAACATACAATAATATTCTAAGTAATTTATTATCTGCATATTTACCTAATAATTTAAATCTCTTATCTTGATCATAGTAAAGAACTACGAAAGCCATAAGTCCACCAACCCATAATCCTATAGAAAGGAATAGAGGAGTGAAAGAAACACCATAAGAACTTATTTCACCATAATCTTCTTCAACTATTTCAACAGGATCTTCAATGTAATTATTTAAGCCATCTAATTTTTTAATTTTTTCTTTTGCTTCTGTTAAGCCATTTTCAACTTCATCTTTAAATGTTTTAACACCTTGATTTAACTCTTTGCTACCATCATATGCAGTTTGTGTACCTGTTTGTAATGAAGTTAATGCTTCTTTAATTTTTGTTGAATTATTTTCTAATGTTTTTGTTCCGTCTTTTAACGATTGACTACCAGTCTTTAATTGATTTGTTCCATCTGATAATTGTTGTGTACCTGTTTGCAATTTATTTGCACCAGCTTGTATTTGTGAAATTGATGTTTTTAATGTTGTAATACCTTCACCAAGTTTACTCAAACTACTTGATGAGTTTTTAAATGTATCAACTCCAGCTTTTAAATTTGAACTTCCTTGTACTAATGCTTCTCCGTTTGTAGCTAATTTATCTGATGTATTTGAAGCTAATATTAATTTTGACATACCATATATTTGTGCAATATTTTCATCTTGAAGAACTGCGGGATTTGCGTCTCCGTAAGCAACAATTGCTTTCATTAAACTTGTTGTTTTTTCATTGTAAGCATTTACACCGGCTACATATTGTGTAACTCCTGAATTTAATGATGTACTTCCAGTTGAAAGTGAATCAATTCCTGCTGTTAATTTTTGGATACCTTCAACACCACTTTTTTCAAGTGTTGAAGCACCATTATTTAATAATGATAATGCTTCAGATAAATCTGAACTTCCAGACTCAACTTGGTCTACACCTGTTTTTAAATTACTTAAACCATTATCTAATGTGCTAGCACCAGTTGATACTGCTTTTAATCCATCATCAAATTGATTGTAGCTATTTGAAAGAGTTTCTGTTCCGTCTTTCATTGTAGATAAACCGTCTGTTAGACTTTTTGTTCCGTTAAGTATTTCATCTGCACCAGAACTTATTTCTTTAAGACTTTCAGGTACATCTCTTAAATTATCTGATAATTTTTCAACAACTCCTTTTGAAATTTGACCTTGTAGGGCAGTTTCTGTTGAAGCAACTATTTTATTGATAATTTGTGATGCTAGATAATTTGTTTTTTGATTTGGTGCATATTTTATTGTAGCTTTAACTCTATCTGAGTTTTCAGCATTATTTAGTGTATGTGTGAAATCACTTGGTATTGTAATAACTGCATAATATTCTCTATTTACTAAACCATTATTAGCGTCTTCTTCTGTTGCATCACATATATTTACAACATCTTTTTCTTTTAGTGAGTCTACAAGTTTTGTTCCTTGATTTTCACCATTTTCTCCTTCGTCTAAATTAACTATAGCAACTTTTATGTCTTCTAGGTTTCCATATGGGTCCCAATATGCTTTTAAATAGAAAAAGCTGTACATTATTGGAATAAGTAAAACGGCAATAAATACTATAGCTTTCATAATTTTTTTCTTATCCATTTAAATTTACCTTCTTTCTAATCCATTTTTTAAAATATAAATAATATTCTCTGTTATCGACTCTTCATCAATTTTTTTCTCTTGTTCATTCCATTCAAACATTAGAGCTATATACATCTTATAAATAAGAAAAGCTGTTATGTCTATATCTTTAACTTTTATATAGCCTTTATCTACGGCATATTCTAGCTTTTCTTTTATATAATTTTGAATTGAAGTGTCTATCGCTTTTATGCTTTCAATGACGGTTTCATTTTTAAAAGCTTCAGATTCTTGAAAAATTAAATGCAGTAATTTTCTATTTCTGGTGTATTTTATTAGCTTTACAATTACTTGATGTATATTTTCCATAAATGATTTATTTGTATCTTCAGACTGTTCTACTATTTTTTTCATATTCTGAATTTCTTCATTTATGAAGTATTTTAATAGTTCTTCTTTGCTCTTAAAGTACATATATACGGTTCTTTTTGTAACTCCTGCTTTTTTTGCAATTTCGTCCATAGATACTTTTTTATAGCCATACATAGTAAATAAATCTCTTGCTGCATTTACAATTTGTTCTTCTTTCATCTTTTCACCTCCATGGTATACTGATATACTTATATCGTATACCAGTATACTCTGAAATGTTCCATTTGTCAAGTAAAATTTTATGAAATTTTTATTTAAATAATTCACAAGGAGTGGTATAATTGTGGAAAAGCAATAATAAATAGGGGGATAATATGGAATTTTTATCTAAAATGCTAGAGGAACAATATGGAATTGAAATAGCAAAAAAAATCATTGAAGGTTATACAAAACAAAGAAAAACTACATTTAGAGTAAATACTTTAAAAAGCAGTATTATAGAAATAGAAGAAAAATTAAAACAAACTAATATAGAATATGACAGAATACCATGGTATGAAGAAGCAATTATAGTGAAAAATGCGGACAAAAAAACAATTCAAGAATTAGATATTTACAAAAATGGTGAAATATATTTACAAAGCTTATCATCAATGTTGCCTCCTATTATATTAGGACCAAAAGAAAGAGCAGATATTTTAGATATGGCAGCAGCTCCAGGAGGAAAAACAACGCAGATGGCGGCACTTTCTAAAAATAAAGCACATATTACAGCATGTGAGAAAAACAAGATAAGGGCTGAAAGGCTAAAGTATAATATAGATAAACAGGGAGCAACGAGTGTTTTTGTAATGACAAAAGATGCAAGATACATAGACGATTTCTTCTCATTTGATCAAATTTTGTTAGATGCGCCTTGTAGTGGAAGCGGGACATTGGTTATAAATGATAATAAAATTAAAAATGAATTTACAAAAGAATTGGTTGAAAGGTCTATGTCAGCACAATTAAATTTATTAAAAAAAGCAATAAAAATATTAAAGCCGGGGAGCGAAATGGTTTATTCAACATGCTCTGTCTTGGCTTGTGAAAATGAAGACATAATTCAAAATGTTTTAAGCACTGGAAAAGTTGAAGTAGTTCCTATTGATTTTACTGGAATTGAGAACATACCAGTACTTCCAACTAAAATAGATGGTACATTATGTGTTTGTCCAAATGAACTTTATGAAGGCTTTTTTGTGGCAAAACTTATAAAAAAATAAAATAAAAAATCCTTCGGCTAAGCCGAGGGATTTTAAAATGTTATAATAAGTGCTAATGTTATTAATGTCTGCTTTTATTCTTTTACTAATTCAACAAGTACTTCTTCGCCATTTGTTTTATGCAAATGAACTTTTAATGTATCAGTTGTATCATAATTTGTTAAATTATAAGTATTATGGAATTTTATTGTTCCATCTTTATTTGTACTAATTTCTCCATCTCCATCAGACCTTTGTGAAGGATAAAACTTATCTCCTTTTGAATTTTCAACACAATCTTTGTCGTTCCATCCTATACCAGTGCAATTGTTTAAATATATTTTAAATGCTGTATTTGAGCAATATGCTTTTTCAAACTTATAATTTTCGTCACTTATTGATTTTAATTTATAATTAATAATATTTGATTTAGACATCTCTTCTGGAACATCAATTTCATAGCTCCAATTACCTTTTAATATAGTTTCTTCTTTATTATTTTCTACCCATTTACTAATTCTTAATTTATTAAATGTAATAATTAACTTTTGAGACTCTGGAAATAAGTCATTACTGCCAGTTGCTGTTAAATTAAACTTAATTTCATTGTCACTTACTTTTTCACAATTTTCTCCATAACTACCGGAATAACTATCATAGTTTTCCATTGCTTCTTGTTCTGTTTTATACAGTTTTTGCATTTCTTCTGATTCTAATTCTTTTGTTGCAAAAACTTTTTCACCTTTTTCATTTACAACTTTTAAATCCATTATATCAAATCTTAACATATCTTCTAATTTATAATTTTCATCAAATTTCACATTAAAAGACATATCAAAATTTGAATCATCTAATACAAATGAATTTACATTTACACTAATTCCGTTTGCAGTTTTATAATTTGAATTAACATCACTTACATAACCACTGTCAACAGCTGTTTGGACTCCATCACTTGCATTATCTCCAAATTTATTTATCATATAGTTAGTAGCACATACAACACCTGTTGTTGATAATAAAATACATGCAGCAATTCCAATTCCTTTGCCAATATTAATTTTATTTTTTTTCATTACTATATCCTCCTCATTTACTTTAGATATAGCTATTTTCATTTTTACTTTTTCAAAAATTTTATCATTATCCATATTATCTAACCTCTTTTCTTATTTTATTTCTAATTCTATATAATCTTTGCTTTACACTGAACTCTGAAATATTTTGCTCTTTAGCTATATCTTTAATTGATTTAGAAGAATAATAAAAATCTAAAAATATCTTTTTATCAATTTCTTTCATTTCTTTTAGTCTATTTTCTATTTTGCTTATTTTTTCAATGTTATTATCAAAAATATTTATTTTATCGTAACAATATAAACTATTTTCATAATCAGAAATATCAAAATTTATTTTAATTTTTCTTAAATATTCTTTGACTACATTTTTGGTTATTCCTGCAATATAAGGACTTAAATATTTATTTATGTCAAGTTTTTCTTTATTTTTCCATAGTATAAAAAATACTTCTGAAATTATTTCTTCTTTATCTTCATTATTTAAGTTTTCTTTTGCCATGTTATTTATAATTGTTGCAGTATAAGAAGAATATTCATTTATTATTTTTTCTAAATCTAGTTCATTGTTTTTTATGTAATGTTTTATTTCTTTATTTTTTTCCAATTTAGATCTAAACTCCTTTTTATTTAAGATATCTTACACTTTTATATTGATGTTTTTTTTACAAAAGTAACACTAATTATAAAAATTCTTTTATAAATTTATATCACAATACTAATACCTATACAATAAAAAATTAGGGTTTACTTTATTAAGAATATGCTATTTTTATTGAAAGTTATATGCTTTTATGATATAAAAAAGACAAATAGTAAGTTTTATGGGAGATTTATATATGGAAAAATGGCTAAAATTGGCAATAGAAATACAGAGTTTAGCACAAGCTGGACTTGCATATACAGATAATGTATATGATATAGAAAGATATGAAAGATTAAGAGAAATATCAGCAGAAATGATAAAAGAAAAAAGTAATATAAATTTAGATAAAGTGAAGAATTTATTTTGTAACGAAACAGGCTATCAAACACCTAAAATAGATACAAGAGCAGTCATATTTAATGATGATAAAATTTTACTAACTCACGAAAATAATGGGACTTGGTCATTGCCTGGTGGCTGGTGCGATGTTTTAGAATCTGTTGCAAGTAATACAATAAAGGAAGTAAAAGAAGAAACTGGATTAGATGTAGAAACAATTAAAATAATTGCAGTCCAAGATAGAAACAAACATAATAAACCTATATATGCTTATGGTGTGTGCAAAATATTTGTATTATGTAATGTTATTGGTGGAGAATTTATTGAAAATATTGAAACGACAGAAATTAAATATTT
>CAKPCL010000003.1 GCA_934141605.1 uncultured Clostridia bacterium | reverse complement strand
GTGTATGGGAAAGAACATCAGCATATATATCAAATGGAAATGGAAATCTAAATTATGGTAAAATATATGCAACATTAGCAAAAAATACAACAGGATATCAAACATTAAGTACAAAATGGGTAACAGTTTATCCATATAATACTTCAAGTGATGGCAGTTCAAATAATTATAATATATATAAAGGCTTAAAATCAAGCACATATGGATTTGGAGATGCAATATTAGAGACATCAACTACAGGGGCAAATTCAACAGCTTGGAATGGAGACTACTCTTACTTTGCTAATACTAGCTCTCTATTCTTCCCTCGCGGTGGTGCTTATTGGGACGGCTCTACTGCGGGTGCGTTTGCATTCGCTAGTACCGGTGGCACTCCGTACTACGATAATGGCTTCCGTGCAGTGTTGGTCGGTGTCTAGCACTTAAAACAAGTTCAATAAAATTACCCTTTAATATAAAAGGGTAATTTTATTTCCATTTTTCTTAATAAAACCTTCATCTTTTAAAGTCTTCAATTCCCTCATCATAGCACTTCTATCAACACTCAAATAATCAGCCAAATCAGTTAAAGAAAAAGGAATTGAAAAAGTTTTACTCAAATTTCTAGTAGACAAAAGATTAAAATAACCACGCAATTTTTCACGAGTAGAACGCTTGGTAAGAATTTCAACTCTAGTATTTAAATTCATAATTTTATTCAAAATCAAATTAGAAAAATTTTCAGACAAAGTTTGGTGAAACTTACAATTGTTTTTACACTTTTGATAAATATTATCATAATTAAAAAATAAAACCTCACAATTTTTTTTAGCCTCAACGGAAAGCTCATTATTAGTAGTAACAATATAAAAAGCCTCTCCAAAAATATCATTTTTAGTAAAATACTCAATAATAGATTTATCGCCATTTAAATCATATCTAACCAAATCAGCTTCACCACTCAATAAAATACATATTTGATTTCTTTTTTGAATATAAGTTGTAATTGTTTGATTCTTCTTAAAAGACTTTTTTTGGACACTTTTACAAGTACACGAAAAATCCTTTAAAAAATCTTCAATATCAGATAAATATAACATAAATGCCTCCTTGCCAATGTCCATTTGGGACGGTTCTATTTGGACAAAATGTCCAAACGGGACGGTTCTTTTTGGACATTATACTATATTTTAGTTGCATTTGCAACATTAAATTTGTAACAAAAATGTAATATAACATATATCCTTAGAGCAAAGCCCATAATAAAATTAAATTTTAAAAATGTTGTTTTTGCAACAGAAAAAGATATTTATTGATATATAATAAACAAAGATGTATTCAAAAAATAGGGGGAAATGCAAAATGAAAATAGTAAAAAGAGATGGAAGAATTGTAGATTATGATAGACAAAAAATTTCAGTAGCAATTGAAAAGGCTAATAGAGATGTAAAAGGCAAAGAGAAGGCGAGTAGCGAAGAGATAAAAAGTATTATAGAATACATAGAGAGCATGGATAAAAAGAGAATATTAGTTGAGGATATACAAGATATAATAGAAGAAAAATTAATGGAAATGGGCAAATATAAGTTGGCAAAAGAATATATAGTATATCGTTATAACAGAGCATTAGTAAGAAAATCTAATACAACAGATGAAACAATATTGGGGTTAATTAGAAATGAAAATGAAGAGTTAGCTGGTGAAAATTCTAATAAAAATATAATGCTTGCTTCTACACAAAGGGATTATATAGCGGGGGAAGTTTCAAGAGATCTAACAAATAGATTATTATTGCCAGAAAAGATAGTTAAGGCACATCAAGAAGGAATACTACATTTTCATGATGCAGATTATTTTGTACAACCAATTTTTAATTGCTGTTTGGTAAATATACAAGATATGTTAGATAATGGTACTGTAATGAACGGTAAAATGATAGAAAGTCCAAAAAGCTTTTATGTTGCATGTATAGTTATGACTCAAATAATTGCAACAGTTGCAAGCAATCAATATGGTGGACAATCTATTGATATGAAACATTTGGGAAAATATCTAAGAAAAAGTTATGATAAATATAGAAAAGAAATAGAGGATAAATATAAAGGGAAATTGCCAGAAGAGATAATAGAGGATTTAGTTCAAGAAAGAGTTAAAAGTGAGCTAAAATCAGGAGTGCAAACAATTCAATATCAAATAAATACATTAATGACAACAAATGGACAAACACCTTTTGTAACATTGTTTTTACATTTAGAAGAAGGTGACCCATACATAAAAGAAAATGCAATGATAATAGAAGAAATTTTAAATCAAAGGATAGAGGGCGTAAAAAATGAGGCAGGAGTGTATGTTACACCAGCGTTTCCTAAATTAGTATATGTATTAGATGAACATAATTGCTTAAAAGGTGGAAAATATGATTATTTAACAAAACTAGCAGTAAAATGTTCTGCCAAAAGAATGTATCCAGATTATATATCAGCAAAAAAAATGCGTGAGAATTATGAAGGAAATGTATTTTCTCCAATGGGTTGTAGAAGCTTTTTATCTCCTTGGAAAGATGAAAATGGAAATTATAAATTTGAGGGAAGATTTAATCAAGGAGTAGTAAGTATCAATTTACCACAAATAGCAATAATTGCAGATGGTGATGAAGAAAAATTTTGGAAATTGTTAGATGAGAGGCTTGAACTATGTAAAGAGGCATTAATGTGTAGACATTATGCGCTACTTGGAATAAAATCTGACATAAGTCCTGTACATTGGCAATATGGAGCAATTGCGAGATTGGCTAAGGGTGAAAAAATAGATAAATTATTATATGGTGGTTATTCTACAATGTCTTTAGGATATATAGGAATATATGAAATGACAAAATTAATGAAAGGTGTATCACATACAACACCTGAGGGACATGACTTTGCGTTAAAAGTTATGAAACATTTGAAACAAACAGCTGATAAATGGAAAAAAGAAACGAATATAGGGTTTGCGTTGTATGGAACACCTGCAGAGAGTTTATGTTATAAATTTGCTCGCTTGGATAAAGAAAGGTTTGGAACAATTAAAGATGTAACTGATAAGGGGTATTATACAAATTCTTATCATGTAGATGTTAGAGAAAAAATAGATGCTTTTGATAAATTATCATTTGAGAGTGAATTTCAAAAGTTATCTACTGGTGGTGCAATTTCTTATGTTGAAATACCAAATATGCAAAATAATATAGTGGCGCTTGAAACTGCAGTTAAGTTTATTTATGATAATATTCAGTATGCTGAATTTAATACAAAGTCAGATTATTGCCATGTTTGTGGATTTGATGGTGAGATTATTATTAATGATGATAATGAGTGGGAGTGTCCAAATTGTGGTAATAAGGATCATAGTAAGATGAATGTTGTTAGGCGTACTTGTGGTTATTTGGGTGAAAATTTCTGGAATGCTGGGAAAACTAAGGAGATAAAACAAAGAGTTTTGCATATGTAAAAATTGGATTTTATGAGGTGACTCATTAATTCTGAAAATTTAGGAGAAAGTTATGAATTATGCAGATATAAAGAAAATAGATGTAGCAAATGGGGAAGGTGTTAGAGTTTCACTGTTTGTTAGTGGGTGCAATCATCATTGTAAAGGCTGTTTTAATCAATGTGCATGGGATTTTAATTATGGTGATAAATTTACTGAAAAGGAAGAACAAAAAATAATTGAATATATGGACCATGAATATATAGAAGGGCTTTCTCTTTTAGGAGGAGAACCACTTGAACCCAAAAACCAAGAGGGGTTATTGCCACTGGTTAAAGATGTTAAGGAAAAGTTTCCTGATAAAAATATTTGGTGTTATACAGGGTTTGATTTTGAAAAAGATGTTATGGGGAATATGGCTAAGAATAGTCAAACAACTAGAGAATTACTAAAATATATTGATGTGATTGTTGATGGCAAATTTGAAGAGGATAAAAAGGATTTGAAGCTTCATTTTAGGGGTTCTTCTAATCAAAGAATTTTAAATGTAAAAGAGAGCTTGAAGAGTGGGAAAATAGTAAAAGAAGAACAATATTAGTACAAAATAAAGAGATATGTGGTCAACATATCTCTGATTTATATTAATTTTTTTCTAAAAATCTATTTAATAACTGTTTTCTACACAAATTCTCAAATTCATCATCTAAAGGCTTTAACTCAACACTTTGGTTATATTTTCTATCTAAACAATATTTAATTATATAATCAGCAAGTTCAGGATTTTTAGAAAGAAGAGGACCATGTAAATAAGTTGCAATTACATTGTTTTTAAAGAATCCTTCTTCAGTATCACCAAATTTATTACCATTTCCAAATAAAACATTTCCAAAAGAATTAGAAATATCAAAAGTTTGTCCACCATGATTTTCAAATCCAATAATTTTAGTTTTTATATTTGTATTTTCTAAATCACTTTCTATAACGATATTTCCTATACATCTTTTCTTTCTATCAGGATTAGCAACAGTATAATAATCAAAAACTTCAAGGCCGGGAATAATATTACCTTCAACGCCTTTGTAGTATTTGCCAAATAATTGATAAGCACCACAGATAAGTAAGAAAAATACGCCATTTTCAACAGCTTCTTTTATATTATCTTTATATTTAACCAAATCTTCTGCTAAAATGCTTTGTTCATTATCAGCACCACCACCAGCAAAAACTATATCATAATCATTAAAATTTGGAGAATCATCACCAATAGAATATTTATCAATAATTGCTTTGTATCCACGAAATTCAATTCTATATTTTAGCACTTGTATATTTCCATAATCACCATAAAGTTCTAGCATATCAGGGTATAAATATAAAATTTTGAGACAGTTGTGACAGTCCGAATTTGTCTCATTTTTTTGTCGAATTGTGTCGACATCACTTGACTCAGTATTGCTTACATCAATATTCATTTCATCAAATTTTTTTAATTCATGTCTAGTAGGTTGTAAAGAAGTGTAATTGGCAATAACATATTTTTTAACATTAGTTTTATATAAAGCTTTAACAGCATCTTCCAAGTTCAAATAAGGTTCAATTTTTTCGGCAGGGAAGCCACTAGTTTTAATTCTAATAGCAATATCATAGGCACGAGTTCCAGAAGTTATAATTCTAGAAACATTATTTAAATTATCAAAATTGATATCCCAAATCCAAGAAACATCAAAACCATCAGCAATATTATCATTTAAAACAAAAAGTAATTCTTTTTCTGAATCATCTTCATTTAGAATACGCAAGCTAACATTACTGCCAGTTGGATTTTTAGCTAAATTTATTATAGTAGGAACACCTTTTATTTTGATTTCTTCCAAACGACCGTTGTTTAAAGCAAATGTTTCAAATGATTTTTTTACAATATCATTTGAAATATTATATAAACTGCAAACTGAATATACAGCAGTATAATTATAAATTAAATAAATGCTGTTTCCATTGATTTTGTAAGTATTTTCGTCAATGTCAAAACATCTATTTTTTAAATCTACATTTGTTGCTAATTTATAAATTTCATTATCACCAAAATTACAAGTTGGGCATTTGAATTTTCCGACATGTGAATATTGATAATATTGGTATTCTAGTCTTGTTTTGCAGAAAGGACAGAATTTGCCTTCACCGGCTTCTTTTATTTGTTCTGTTGCAAATTGATATTTGTCAACACTAAAATAATAAACATTTTTGTTTGAAGGGTTAGCTCTTCCAAGTCTTGAAACATTTGGGTCATCACTATTTAAAACTAGATTTCCTGTATAAGTTTTTAAAAATTCGTTTATTCTTAAAATTAAAGATTCAACTTCACCATTTCTATCTAATTGGTCACGGAAGAAGTTTAGAATTACTAATGTGTCTAATCTAAAATCTTTAAATACAACAGGGATATAGCTTTCGTCAACTTCAAATACTAGGTAATCAGCTTTGATTTTTCCAGTTAATGTGCAATTTTTTAATATGGTTGAAAGTATGCCGGTTTCCATGTTGTTTCCTTCAACATTGCTTACAACTTTGTATCCAGCTGTTTTTAAGGTGTAGCCTATGCAGTTATTTGTCATTGTTTTTCCGTTTGTGGCAGATACGGCAATTACTGGACAGTTGACTTTGAAGTATTTGAATATTTCTGGGTTCCAGTCAAATGCAATTTTTCCTAAAAAGTTTCCTCCGTTTTTGTGACATATTTTTAATATTAAGTTTAGTATTTTCATTGCTAAAATTATGAAAAAGTTTTTCATTTATATCAGTCCTTTCAAATGTCAATTTATATAATTTATATAATTTATATAATTTATTTAATTATATCATAATGAAGTGGAGGCTACAAGAAAATTTTATATGTTTTTATCATAGTGTTAAAATATAGTCCCCAAAAGGATATTATTAGAGTAAAACTAATAATATCTTTCTTTTTTTGGAAACAATAAGATATAACAACATAATTCGGCAGAAAAAATGAGACAAATTAGGACTATCCCAAATGTCTCAAAAAATCTAGACAAACAAACAAAAATGTGATAACATAAGTAGGAAAAAATAAGAGAAAAACAAAAGGGCAAAAAGTCAAGCAAATACAAAAAGGCATAACTACAAAACCCAATGTAAGGAAAGAGGTAAGTGATTATGAAAGAAACATTTTATGTAACAACACCAATATACTATCCAAGCGGAAAATTCCATATAGGAACAGCATACTCAACAGTAGTAGCAGACGCACTAAAAAGATATAACAAATTAAAAGGAAAAGATAGTTACATGTTAACAGGAACAGATGAACATGGACAAAAAATAGAAATAAAAGCACAAGAAGCAGGAGAAACACCACAACAATATGTAGACAGAATGGCTACAATGGCAAAAGAATTATGGGCAAAAATGGACATACAATATGACGACTTCATAAGAACAACAGACGAAAGACACGAAAAAGTAGTTCAAAAAATATTTGATAGATTTATGGAACAAGGAGATATCTACAAAGGTGAGTATGAAGGACTTTACTGTGTACCATGCGAAACATTTTTTACTCAAACACAATTAGTTGATGGAAAATGTCCGGACTGTGGAAGAGAAGTAGTTCCAATGAAAGAAGAAGCATACTTTTTCAACATGAAAAAATATGCGGATAGACTTTTAAAATATTATGACGAACATCCGGATTTTGTTAAACCAGAATACAGAAAACAAGAAATGATAAATAACTTTATCAAACCAGGATTAGAAGATTTATGTGTTACAAGAACATCATTTGACTGGGGAATAAAAGTATTAAAAGACCCAAAACACGTAATATATGTATGGGTAGATGCTTTAACAAATTACCTTACAGCATTAGGATATATGTCTGATGATGAGACATTATTTAAAAAATTCTGGCCAGCAGATGTACAAGTTGTTGGAAAAGATATTGCAAGATTCCACTTAATATATTGGCCAATATTCTTGATGGCTTTAGATCTACCATTACCAAAAACAATATTTGTTCATAACTGGATAACAATGAAAGGCGGAAAAATGAGTAAATCAAAAGGAAATGTAATTTATCCAGAAGATTTAATAGATAGATATGGTCTAGATGCAACAAAATATTTCCTATTAAGAGAAATGCCAACATCACAAGATGGATTATTCTCACCAGAAGAATTTGTTGAAAGATATAATTTTGATTTATGCAATGACTTAAGCAATTTATTAAACAGAACAGTTTCAATGGTAAATAAATATTGTGATGGACAAGTACCAGAATACAATGGAAGACCAAATGAGGTTGATGAGAACTTAGAAAATGCATGTATAGAACAAATAGAAAAATTTGAAAAACTATTTGAAAACTTTGAGATTGCAAATTCAATACAAGAAATATGGGCATTAGTATCAAGAACCAACAAATATATAGATGAAACAATGCCATGGCAATTAGCAAAAGAAGAAGATACAGAAAAATTAAAATCAGCAATGTATCATCTAATAGAAAATTTAAGAAAAATAGCAATACTAATAAAACCATTTATGAACGAAACTTCAGAAAATATATTAAGACAAATAGGAATTACAGATGAAACTCTAAAAACATGGGAAAGCCTAAGAGAATATGATAAAATAAAAGATGCTAAAGTAATTGAAAAAGGTGAACCAATATTTATGAGACTAAATGCAGAAGAAGAGATAGAATATATAAAACAAGTAATGAAAAAATAAAGAAAATAAAAGAGGATTAATAAATGGGACTTTTTTGGAGTAAGGATCAATATCAGGGTTATAATATTTACAGTATGAAAAAATATGTAGATAAAAAGAGAATAATTTTTAATATAATAGTAATCATGATGACTATTATAACTTTAATGTTGGTAATATATTATGTTGTTGACACATCATTAAGAGTTAAAAAATCAAAAAAATATGCAGAACAAATTATTGAATATCAAAAACAACAAGAGGAAATAGAAAAGCAAAAAGAAATAGAAAGACAAGCTAAAATTCCCCAATTAACAGATGTGGGAAAAGAAAAATTAAAAAATATATATAAAAGCGAAACAAAAGTAGCGTATTTAACCTTTGATGATGGCCCATCAAGAAACACACAGCAAATACTTGATATACTAAAGCAATACAACATAAAAGCAACCTTCTTTGTATTAGGAAGTCAAGTAGAAATATTCCCAGAAACAACCAACAGAATATATAATGAAGGACATTATATAGCTAACCATGGCTATTCACATAGATATTCAGACATTTATGAATCACCAGAACAAGTGCTAAATGAATATAATCAGTGTAATCAAATTGTGGCAAATACAATAAATGTTCCAGAATACAATTCACATTTATTTAGATTTCCAGGTGGATTTGTTGGCGGAAAATATGCACAAATAAAAAAAGAAGCAAGAACAATATTAGAA
The DNA here is from genome assembly GCA_934141605.1 of uncultured Clostridia bacterium. Classification (GTDB taxonomy): domain Bacteria; phylum Bacillota; class Clostridia; order TANB77; family CAG-508; genus CAG-269. Next base: position 113,660 of record CAKPCL010000003.1, on the reverse strand, counting down.
CAAAATAATATTTTATATGTTGATTGGAACTCATTAACAGGAGACTCTGAAAAGGTTAATCCTTCAGAAGAATATTTAATGAATAACTTACAAAACACCACAGAAGGGAAAAATAGTTTAGTAGTATTAATGCACGATGCTCAAGCTAAAAAAGTTACAGTAGATTTTTTACCTAAAGTTATTGAATATTTAACACAACAAGGATATGAGTTTGATAATTTTTACAGTATCATAAAGTAAAAAAAATAGAAGGGAGATTTTGAAATTGCCTAGAAAGAAAAAAGAAGTAGTAGAAGGAATATCAGATAAACTTGAATATTTAGGACTAGATTTAGATAATATACCAGAAAAATTCAAAAAAAATGAACCATTGGAGTATAGAGTACCAAGGCTTTACGACGAAAAACAATATAGACAATATAGATATATAGATATAAAAGATATACAAATTTTATTATCACCAACAAATAGGCTAGAAGAATTAAGTGAAAAATATAAAAAAGCAAGACCATTAAGTGAATATTTGGATAGCAAAAATGAAGATAATATTTTAAAATATACTACATTTTTAAATATGCTAAGAAATATGAACATTGATGAAATAGAAGAAATAAAAAAAGAACAAGAAAATTTAAATAAAAATATACCATTTAAAGTTAAATTTCATGGAAACTATTTATGGCAAATATATTATTCAGAAAATACTGATAAATATTTTATGATAGTTCCAACAGAAGATACAGATTATTCTACCTTCTTTTACTTATTAAAAAGGCAAATAGAAAACAAAAAAACTGGAAAAATTTTTGTACCAATAAGTGGTGTAATGTATTCAAACAAATATCTTAAAAAGACTGAGTTTGAAGACCTTGAAAACTATTTGTGGCTATTTACAAAAGACTGGCCATTAATATATGAAGTATATGATAAAAAAGGTAATTTATCAGTTCAAATTATAGGCGAAACAAATGTATATGGAAAAGTAAAAACTTTTTACAAAGTAGAATTAAAAACTGCAGAAGAAGCAATCGAATTTTATAAGTTAACGAAAGCCTTATTTATATTACAAAGTGAACTTCCAAATTTTTATGATTTTGAAACAAATGTAGATAAAAATGGTAGCTTAGAGTTCTTCTTAGAAGGACAAAAAATAGAATATAACCACATGGTAGAATTTATAAGAGAACAATACAAAATAGGCTTAAAAAGAAGAAAAGAACTAAAAGGCAAAATTCGTTTATATAAGAAAAAGTTAAAACAATTGCAAGAATTAGTTGCAACACAAGAAATAGAATACTTAGCAAAAGAAAAACAAATATCAACATTTTTAGAGTGTAAAAAATCATTTTTTGGAAAATTTAAATATTATTTTAAATACAGTAAAAAGAACAATAAAAAATCAGTTGAAGAAGTTGAAGAACAAGACATAGAAATTGATGAACAACCTAAAGAAACACAACCAGAGGAAAAGAAAGAAAAGAAGAAAATTCCAATTAAAAAGGTTTATACATTAGAGGAACTAATAACTAGATATAAAGAACTAGAAGAATTAGAAACAACAATGAAAAATTTATTAATGGACCTTAATGCGTTAAAATTAAAAACAAAAAATATGGCTAAAAAAATTGAAAATGCAGCTAAATACATTGAAGAGATAGATAGCCATAAAAAAAGTATATTTGAATTTTGGAAATATAGTAATAAAGACGAAATGGCCGTTTTACCAGAAGGTGAACAAGAAGAGATAAATGTTATTAAAAAAATTGATAAAACATTTGACTATGAAGAAGATATAGAAGAATTCGGTAAAAAATTAGATAAAATCCAAAGAAATAGCTTAAATAAAGAAGATACTGATAGTATATATATTGCAACGACAGACTTAATTAAAATATTAAATAAAATAAAAAATAATAATTTTTCACCAGATGATTTAGAAAAAGATCTAAAAAAATTAAAAAATGAAGCCAAAGAATTAAAATCACTAAATGAAGAAGAATACGATATTTTTGGAAATATTATAGAAGATACTACAAGGGTCAGAAAAATAAATAACAAAAAACATAGAGAATTACCAAAAGACAAGTTTAATATACTTGAAATAAATAAGAATACAAAAACAATCGGATATAAATTAGCTTTGCAATTAGTTGTCCAAAACATAGCAAAAGCCTTAGAAAAGGGAATTATTCCAGAAAATTTACCTGTGTATAAAGCAATAAATGATGGACAATTAGAAAATAAAGAGATAAATGTGTTTAATATTAATCCTGAAAAAGAAATGCAAGAGGCTATAAAATCTGCTGGTAATAGTATTAACTTATATAAGATAAATTTAAAAGAAGGCACAAAAGGCATTGGATTTACAAATATTATTTTTTATGATAATCAAAATAAAACATTGCCAGTAGGTATGGATTTATCAACAAAAATGATTGTGGATATTTCTAAATTGCATCTGAATTTATTGAATAAGAGGGAGTTTAAGGTTGTTGATTTTGCAGATTTAGAAAATGATTTTTCAGATTTTTCAATCAAAGAGGTCACTGTGTTTGAATATGAAATAGTTAATTTAGAGGATATAGAGGAAAAGAAAAAATAGGTGCAAAATTTTTGCATCTATTTTTTTGATAATTACTGGACTTTTTTGTGTAAATATGTTAATATAATTAAGTAATTTAACTTTTAAATGCCGATGTGGCGGAATTGGTAGACGCACACGACTCAAAATCGTGCGGGAAACCATGTGGGTTCGAGTCCCACCATCGGTACCAAATTACAAAAAGACCTATTCAAAAAGAATAGGCCTTTTTCGTTTGCATTACTGATCATAAGAATTTTTTGTCCAGCTACATAAAGGTTTTATTGCAACTGTAATGTTATCGCCATTTTTTTCAAGTAACCTAAATGAAACAAAAGTATTTTCTGGAAGATTGTAGCTCTCACCAGCTTCCAGAGCAGGAAGCTGAAGTAACACTTCTGCCATATTATCATTGGCAGTATCCATGAGAGAACTCATAGGATAGACAACACCATGTTTAAAAGAGTATTCTACAAAGTTACCAGGACTTTCAAGTTCCTTAAGCTTTGTAAACAAATGCTCTTTAAACTTTGACTTGAAAAGTTCTTGAACTTCTTTTGTTACAGGTCTATAGTCAAATGACTGAAAGGTAACATTTAGTACTTCTCCTTCATAGTCTTCAGACTTCTTAAACCGTATACTAAGTCCATTGGCTAATGTGTTCAGTAACTTTTCCATTTTTTTTCCTCCTTTAAGTTTAAAAAAATTTGATAAGTGACATACACCAATTGGTGCAATTTGGAAAATAGGTACAATGGTAAACACCTATGACAATAATATTAACACATTTTACATAAAATTGCAAATATTATTAAATTTTAAAACTTTGATTTTGTTAAATATAAAAAGAAATGAATATTATTTTTTCATTTTGGGAAACATTTAAAATAATAGAAAGAATTAAACAAGGAGAAAAAATGTGATATATACAATAACATTTAATCCTGCATTAGACTACACAATCAAAATAAATAACTTAAAAACAGGAAAAATAAATAGAAGCGAAAAAGAAGTTATATTAGCAGGAGGCAAAGGAATCAATGTCTCAATAATATTAAAAGAATTAAACTTAGAAACAACAGCATTAGGATTTATAGCAGGTTTTGTAGGAAACGAAATAGAAAGAAAAGTAAAAGAATACGGAATAAAAACTGACTTTGTAAAAATTGAAAATGAAACATCAAGAATCAATGTGAAAATAGCAGAAAAAGACAGAGAAACAGCCATAAACAGCAAAGGACCACTTATTAATAACCAATATATAGAATTATTATATGACAAAATAGAAAAAATTCAAAATGGAGATATACTAGTATTATCAGGGAGTGTACCGAAAGGAATAGAAAATAATATATATCAGAATATTTGCAAAAAGCTAGAAAGAAAAAATGTAAAAATCATAATAGATACAACAGGAGAGCTTTTATTAAATACACTAAAATATAAACCATTTCTAATAAAACCCAATAAAGATGAACTAGGCGAAATATTTAATGTCAAAATCTCTAGTCGGTAAGCAAGTAATTGAATATGCAAAAAAATTACAAGAAAAAGGAGCACAAAATGTATTAGTTTCTATGGGAAACAAAGGAGCAATATTTTTAGATGAAAATGGCTATTTATACACATTAAAAATAAATAATAAAAATAAAAAAATCAATACTGTTGGAGCAGGTGATTCAATGGTAGCAGGATTTATAGCAGGATATAAAAACTTTAATAATTATGAAAAAGCACTTAAAATGGGAGTGGCAGCAGGAACAGCTACTGCTAATTCAATGTTTTTAGCAACAGAAAAAGAAATTTTTAACTTTTTTGATATTTTAAATAAGGAGGAAAATAATGAAAATTACAGATTTGTTAAAAAAAGGCTCTATTAATTTAAATGTAGAAGCTTCAAACAAAAAAGAACTATTAGAACAAGCAGTAGAATTGATGAATAATAATGGAAATATTACAGATAAAGATAAATATTTAGAGTTAGTTTTAAAAAGAGAAAAAGAAGGTTCAACAGGAATAGGTGAAGAAATTGCAATACCACATGGAAAAGGAGATAGTGTATCAGCTCCTGGCCTTGCTGCAATGGTTATACCTAACGGAGTAGATTTTGAAGCATTAGATGAAAAACCAGTTAAATTACTATTCTTAATTGCAGCTCCTAATAATAAAGATAATGTTCATTTAGAAGTTTTAAGTCGTTTATCTACATTATTAATGGACGAAAAATTTAGAAAAAAATTAATAAATGCTAAATCTAAAGAAGAATTTTTAGAAATAATTGACCAAGCTGAAAAAGAAAAAAATAAAGAAGAAATAGAAGAAAAAGAAAATTATGAATTATTGGGAATTACTTCTTGTCCAACAGGAATAGCTCACACATATATGGCAGCTGAAAGTTTAGAAAAAATGGGAAAAGAATTAGGACATGCTATAAAAATAGAAACACAAGGACAATCTGGTGCACAAAATGTACTTACAGAAGAAGAAATTAAAAATGCAAAAGCAATTATAATTGCTTCAGATGTTAATGTGGATTTATCAAGATTTGACGGAAAAAAACTTATTAGAGTAGGGGTAACAGAAGGTATTCGTAAGCCAAAGGAATTAATAGAAAAAGCATTAAATTCAGAAGAAATACCAACTTATCATCATACAACAAGTAATCGTGAAAGCAATAACGAAAAACAAAGAAGAGGAATATATAAACACTTAATGAACGGTGTTACACATATGTTGCCATTTGTTGTAGGTGGAGGAATTTTAATAGCAATAGCATTTTTGTTAGATGATTATTCAATAAATCCATCAAATTTTGGTATGAATACACCAGTAGCAGCCTTTTTCAAAACAATTGGTGGTATGGCATTTGATTTTATGCTATTAATTTTATCTGGCTATATAGCAATGAGTATTGGAGATAGACCGGGATTAGTAGTTGGATTTGTAGGAGGAGCAATAGCTAAAGCAGGAACAACATTTACATCATTTAGTAATCCAGAAGAAGTTTTGGTAAGCTCAGGATTTTTGGGAGCATTGCTTGCAGGATTTATAGGTGGTTATGTTATTGTTTTTCTAAGAAAATTACTTAAATTTATGCCTAAAAGCTTAGAAGGAATTAGAACAATTTTAATTTATCCAGTTGCAGGGATACTACTAATAGGAATAATAATGTTAATAATAAATCCATTTGTAGCAGCAATAAATACAGGTTTAAATAATTTTCTTTTTTCTTTGAGTAGTGTAAACAAAATAATATTAGGAGCGATTTTAGCAGGTATGATGTCAGTAGACCTTGGAGGGCCTGTTAATAAGGCGGCATATACTTTTGGGACTGGTATGTTAGCAGAAGGGCATTATGAAATTATGGCAGCAGTTATGATAGGAGGAATGGTTGCTCCGCTTGCAATAGCACTTCTTGCAACATTTTTTCCAAAAAAGCTACCACAAAAAGAAAGACAAGCAGGTTTATTAAACTATATTATGGGATTATCATTTATTTCTGAGGGAGCAATACCATTTGCCTCAGCAGACCCTATTCGTGTATTGCCAGCTTGTGTAATAGGGTCAGCAATTTCAGGAGCATTATCTATGGCATTTAATTGTACTTTAATGGCACCTCATGGTGGAATATTTGTATTGCCTTTAATTGGGAATTGGCTTTGGTATGTAGTGGCATTAGTTGTTGGTTCTTTTGTAGCAATGGGAATTATGGTGGCGTTAAAGAAAAATGTGTGGGAGAGGGATTAAAATATGGTAAAAGAAAAAGTTTTGATAGATAATGAGACAGGGCTTCATGCTAGGCCTGCTACAGAAATTGCAAAAATTGCAATGAAGTATAATTGTGATGTTAAATTAGTTTTAAATGATAAGGTGATTAATGCTAAATCTCCGCTTATGATTATGTCGGCGGGTATTAAGTCTAAAACAGAAATAGAGATTTTGTGTGATGGTGAAGATGAAAGTGTGGCATTAGATGAATTGAGGCATTTTTTAAATTTTAATTTATAATAATGTTGATATATTAATATTTTTTACAAAAAACATAGCTAGGGTCTTCCATTGGGTCTTTTGTTTCAAAATATTAATATATCAACATCTAATAAAAAATAGTTTAGTAAAAAAGAGGTGAGGTTATATGCTAAATGGAAAAGGCATTTCAGAAGGTATTGGACTAGGTAAAGCAATAATATTAAAAAATGAAGAAATAAAACCAGAAAAGATAAAGATTGAAGATGTCGAATTAGAAAAACAAAATTTTTATAATGCAATCCATAATGTAGAAGAAGATATAGAAAAATTGATAACAAAATTATCTGGAACAGAAAAAGACATAATGCAAGCATATTTAATGATATTACAAGACCCTACACTGATACAAGAAACAATAGAAATAATAGAAAAAGAAAAGTGTAATGCAGCATATGCCACAGAAATTGGCTTTGATAATATAATTAAAATATTCGAAGAAATGGAAGATCCATATATGTCTGCCAGAAGTTCAGACATAGCTGATATGAAGAGAAAAGTCTTAAATAAAATCCTTAACAAAAAAGAAGTCAATTTATCACAATTACCACCTAATACAATTCTTATTACAAATGAGCTAACAACATCAGACACTGCAAAACTGAACTTAGAAAATATATCTGGAATTATTACAGAAGTAGGTGGAGTTAACTCACATATGGCTATTATGGCGAGAACACATGAAATTCCAGCTGTTGTGGGGATTAGAAATATAATTAAACAAGTAAATGAAAATGATGTTATTGCTATGAATGGTGGAACTGGAGAGATTTTTATAAATCCAACTGAAGATAAATGGATAAAATTTAAAGAATTAAAAGAAAAAGCTAAAAAAGAAAAAGAAAAATTGAAAACATACAAAAACGAAATATCAACTACAAAAGATGGACATCATGTTGAACTTTGGGCAAATATAGGAGTGCCACAAGATGTTGAACTTGTAATAAATAATACAGCAGAAGGAATTGGATTATTTAGAAGTGAATTTTTGTACATGAATTCTGAAGATTTTCCAACAGAAAATGAGCAGTTTGAGGCATATAAAAAAGTTGCAGAGAGACTTAAAAATAAGAAAATAGTTATACGAACATTAGATATTGGAGGAGACAAGGATTTAAAATATATGAAATTGCCAAAAGAAGATAATCCTTTTTTAGGATATAGGGCAATTAGAATTTTTTTAGACAATACTAATCTATTTAAGGTTCAATTAAGAGCAATATTAAGAGCAAGTAGCTATGGGAATTTATCAATAATGCTACCGATGATTTCTTCAATAGAGGAGTTAAGGGAGTCTAAAAAAATTATTCAAGAAGTAAAAGAGGAATTAACAGAAAAGGGAGTACCTTTTAATCCAAATATAGAAATTGGAATTATGATTGAAATACCATCAGCTGCATTGATGGCTGAAGAATTAGCGAAAGAGTGCGATTTCTTTAGTATAGGCACAAATGATTTAGTTCAATATACGCTTGCTGTTGAGAGAGGAAATGAAAAAGTAGCAAATTTATATACTCATTTTAACCCTGCTGTTATAAGATTAATAAAAAGTGCAATTGAAGGAGCACACAAGAATAATATTTTATGTGGTATGTGTGGAGAAGCGGCTGGCGATTTAGCCTTTATTCCGTTATTAGTAGGATTAGGTTTAGATGAATTTTCGATGAACGCAAATAAAATTTTACAAGTTAGAAAATTAATTAAACAATTAAATCTAACAGACTGTCAGAAGCTAGCAAATGAAACTTTGAAATTATCAACTACTGAAGAAATAAAAGAATATTTAATGAAAACACTACAATAAAATGATAGTGTTTTTATTGATTTTTATAGTCATTATCTTAAAGAAAAAACATATATTGTAATATGAAATTTAAGGTGGTGATTTTTTGAAAGATACATATACAGTGGCATTAGCGGGAAACCCAAATGTAGGAAAATCAACAATATTCAATAGCTTAACAGGAATGCACCAACACACAGGAAACTGGACAGGAAAAACAGTAGCTAACGCAACTGGAAAATCAATTATAAAAGACAAAGAATTTATATTTATAGATATACCGGGAACATATTCTATAATGTCAAATTCAGAAGAAGAAGAAATAGCAAGAGATTATATATGCTTTGGAAATCCAGATGTAACAATAATCGTAGTTGATAGTACATGTTTAGAAAGAAACTTGAACTTGGTATTTCAAATAATGGAAATAACAGATAATATAATAGTATGTGTAAATTTATTAGATGAGGCTAAAAAGAAAAAAATAAAAATTGATTTAAAAAAGTTAGAACAATTGCTAGGAGTACCAGTTGTGGGAACAACTGCAAGAGATAAGCATACTTTAGAAAGCTTAAAAGATATGATTTATAAAGTGTGCATTGGTGAAATTGTACCAGCTGCAAATGAAGTCAAATATGAACCAGAAATTGAAGAAATTATAAGTATGGATAATCCATTTTGGCAAATACAAGAAAAAAGAAATATTGCAATATCAAAGAAGTTGTCTAGGTGGATATCAATAAAATTAATAGATGGCGAAGAAAAAATATTAAAATCAATTCAGAAAAATTTGAATTTAGATTTAGAAAATGATGAAATATCAAAAAAATTATCAGAAGTAAGAAAAAAATTATTTAAAGATAATATAACTAAGCAAAATTTTAAAGACAAAATAGTTGCAGACATAATGAAAAAAGCAGAAGATGTTTCAAAACAGGTATGTACATTTGAGAACAAAAATTACAGAGAAAAAGACCAAAAAATAGACAAAATTTTGACATCAAAATTATTTGGAATTCCAATAATGATTTTGTTTTTGGGAATAATTTTTTGGATTACAATAATTGGAGCAAATTATCCTTCAGAATTATTATTTAATGTATTTAATTATTTTCAAGATAAATTAGTAAATTTTGCAAATTATATAAATTGTCCATTATGGCTTTCAAATATGCTTATAAATGGTGTATATCAAACTTTAACATGGATTATTGCTGTAATGCTTCCACCAATGGCAATATTTTTCCCCTTGTTTACAATATTAGAAGATTTAGGCTATTTGCCAAGAATAGCATTTAATATGGACGGCTTTTTTAAAAAGGCATGTTGTAGCGGAAAACAGATGATTACAATGTGCATGGGATTTGGCTGTAATGCCTGTGGCGTAACAGGTTGTAGAATAATAGATTCACCAAGAGAAAGATTAATTGCTGTATTAACCAATAATTTAGTACCATGTAATGGAAGATTTCCATTTTTAATATCAATAGCAACAATATTTATAGCAGGAGCATATGCGGGAGGCAATGGATTTTTATCATCAATTTTATCAACAGTAGCTGTTATAATAGTCATAATATTTGGAATATTCCTAACATTAATAATCTCAAAGATATTATCAAATACAATTTTAAAAGGAATACCATCATCAATGGTGTTAGAACTACCTCCATATAGAAAACCACAATTTGGAAAAATAATTGTGCGTTCTATATTTGATAGAACATTATTTGTGCTTGGAAGAGCGATATCAGTTGCAGCACCTGCAGGATTATTGATTTGGATATTAGCTAATGTTGCAATAAATGGAACAAGTTTACTTTCAATAATTGCGAATTTCCTAAATCCATTTGCACAATTGATGGGATTAGATGGATATATTTTAACGGCTTTTATTTTGGGAATGCCTGCAAATGAAATAGTTTTGCCAATAATTTTGATGTCTTATTTAAAGGGAGGTGCGTTAGTAAATATAGAAGATACGGCACAAATAGGACAGATTTTAATTCAAAATGGTTGGAATATGCTAACTGCTATGAATGTAATGTTGTTTACAATTTTGCATTTCCCATGTACTACTACACTTTTAACTATAAAAAAGGAGACTGGTAGTTGGAAGTGGACTGGGCTTGCTTTTGCAATTCCTACGATTTGTGGAATTGTGCTTTGTATGTGTACAACACTTGTATATAATATTGCTAGATTATTTATAGTTACAATTTAGTAAAAATTAATTGCTATAAATGTTGATATATTAATATTTTGTAGTAAAAGACCTATAGGTAGACCCCAGATATGTTTTTTACAAAAAATATTAATATATCAACATTTTAAAATTTTACTGAATTGTAACTATTTATATAAAAAGATAGAAGTAATGCTCATGAAAAACTTGACAATTATGTTTTATGAATTTATAATAAAAGTGTTTTAATTAAAGGGTATAGTACCAAAGATAGAGGTGGATTATGAAATCAAACTACTTTAAATATATTTTTATAATATTTGCAATAGTTATAATGATATTTGCAATTGTAAAAATAAAAAAAGATGAACAGAAAAAAGAAGCACAAATATATGAACCTAAAGAAGAAATTGAGAAAGAAATAACAGAAATCAAATTAGGAGTAGCAGAATTTGATAGCATAAATCCAATATTAAGCAAAAATAAAAATGTTCAAGATATATCAAAAATAATATTTGAACCATTAATTACATTAACATCAGATTATAAAGCAGAAAATTGTCTTGCAAAAGAGTGGGCAAAACAAAATGAAGTAACATATATAATAAAATTAAAAGACAATAAAAAATTTTCTAATGGAGAAAAATTCACATCAGAAGATGTAAAATTTACGATAGATAGGTTAAAAGACTCAGATACAATATATTCTTCAAATGTACAATATGTATCAAATGTAGAAATTGTAGATGATACAACAGTAAGAATTATACTTAGCCAAGAAGTTCCGTTTTTTGAATATAATTTAACATTTCCAATATTATCAAACAAATATTATAGTGATAAGCAATTTGATGCCAATATTGTGCCAGTTGGAACAGGAATGTATAAAGTTAGTGAAGTACAAAATTCATCTTTGATTTTAACTAAAAATGAATATTATCCAGAGATGAACAATTTAAAACTAGATAAAATAACAATATCAATATTTTCTAGTGTAGGAGAATTATATAATTCATTTAAAATTGGAAATATTGATTTAATAAGTACACAAAATAGTAATTTAAAAGAATATATAGGCACAATAGGATATCTTTCAAAAGAAATGAAAGGTAGAGAACATGACTTTATTGCATTTAATACACAAAATCAATTATTATCACAAGTAAGTGTAAGAAAAGCAATTGGATATTCAATAGATAAATCAAATATTGTTTCAAGTGTATATTCAAACAATTATTATGTTTCAAGCTTTCTGTTAGACTATGGAAATTGGATATATAATGAGCAAGATTCTAGTTCTGGATATAATTTGGAACAGGCTAAACAAATACTGATTGATGATGGCTGGAGCTATAAAAATAAATATTGGCAAAAAACTGAAAACTACAAAACTCAAAGAATATCGTTAAATTTTGTTGTAAAATCAACTGATACTAACAGAGTATCTGTTGCAGAAAATATTAAGCAACAATTAGAAAGTCAAGGATTTAGGATAAATTTAATAAAAGCAACAGATACACAATATCAAAATTATATAAATAATAAAAATTATGATATGATTTTGTGTAGTGTAAATTTATCTGTAAGCCCTGATATATCTACATTTTTTGGACAAGATAATTTAGCAAATTATTCAAATGAAGAAGTTACAAATTTAATTAATGAAGTTAAAAATTTAAATGATGAAGAAAAGTTAAAACAAGATTATAAGCGCTTGGGCGAAATATATAAAACAGAAATGCCATATGTTAGTTTATATAATAATAAATATACGGTAGCATATAATCAAGAATTAGCTGGAACATTAGAACCAAACTGGTTTTATCAATTTTATAATATAAAGGATTGGCATAAATAATTGTAAATTTTAAAAAATTTTTAAAAAAGTATTGACAAAAACAAATGTTTAATGATATAAGTTAGTTATCAAACAAAAGTTCAATATTTTGGATATTTAAGGAGGAAAAAATATGGCAGAAAATACAGAAAAGAAAAAAGCACTAGAGGCTGCAATGAGTCAAATAGAAAAACAATTTGGAAAAGGTTCAGTAATGAAACTTGGAGAATTTAAAGCAATGGAAATAGAGGCAATACCAACAGGAGCATTAAGCTTAGACATGGCATTAGGAATAGGCGGAGTTCCTAGAGGAAGAATTATAGAAGTATTTGGACCAGAATCATCTGGTAAAACAACACTTGCATTACACGTTATTGCAGAAGCACAAAAAATGGGTGGAGAAGCAGCATTTATAGATGCAGAACACGCATTAGACCCAGTATATGCAAAAAAATTAGGTGTAGATATAGATAATTTAATAGTATCACAACCAGATACAGGAGAACAAGCACTTGAAATAACAGAAAGCTTAATAAGAAGTGGAGCTTTAGATGTAATAGTAGTAGACTCTGTTGCTGCATTAGTCCCAAAGGCTGAAATAGATGGAGATATGGGTGACTCTCATATGGGACTTCAAGCAAGATTAATGTCACAAGCATTAAGAAAATTAGCTGGAGCAATAAATAAAACAAAAACAGTACTAATATTTATAAATCAATTAAGAGAAAAAATAGGTGTAATGTTTGGAAATCCTGAAACAACAACAGGTGGTAGAGCATTAAAATTCTATGCTTCAGTAAGACTAGATATAAGAAAAGTTGAAAACATTAAACAAGATGGAGAAGTAAAAGGAAATAGAGTAAGAGTAAAAGTTATTAAAAACAAGGTTGCTCCACCATTTAGAGAAGCAGAATTTGACATTGTATATGGAGAAGGAATTTCAAGAGCTGGAAATATTTTAGACATGGCTGTTAACATGGATATAATTGAAAAGAGTGGTTCATGGTTTAGCTATAACGGTGAAAGAATTGGACAAGGTAGAGAAAATGTTAAAAAATATTTACAAGACAATTCAGATGTATTAGATGATGTAGAGAAAAAAGTAAGAGCTAATTTCACTAAAGCATTTGAAGAAAGTTTGGGAGAAGAATTGCCAGAGGTTGACGAAGAAGGCGAATTCGAAGACGAAGAATAAGAGACATTTGAGACAGTGCAAAACTGTCTCAGTTTTTTGTCAAATTTTGCGATGAGCTTTAGTTACAGTTCAGTAAAAATTGAAATTAATTGCTACAAATGTTGATATATTAATATTTTTTACAAAAAACATAGCTGTGGTCTGCCATTAGGTCTTTTGTTGCAAAATATTAATATATCAACATTTTAAAATATTATATGATTTTTTACTAAACTGTAACTAATTTTACATAAAAATGTTCAAAAAAGTATTTACAATAGTTACTATATGTGGTATAAATAGACTATATTATTTATTTCATATAGTGGCTTTAATTTTTAGTCAAAAGATTTTGTTCGAAATTTAAATCTTAAAAATCCAAAAAAAATTAGAAATAAGAAAGTGAGGAGGTTGATAAAATTTTATATTAACTGTTAAATAAATATTGACAACAAAAACAAAAAATATTATAATGAAGGAGATGAAACTATCATAGAAATATTTACAACTAAAGAATATAACTTATATAAAGAAAAATATGAAAATCATAAACAATATTATTTAAGCGATAATGAAGCAGAATATCAATTATTAGAAGTAAAAAATCCACATGATAAAATATGTAGAAAAGCACTAGACAAGAAAAAAGATGCAGTAAAAATAATAAATAGAGTTTTGAAAGATAATGAAAAAATAACAGAAAATGAAATTGAAAAATATAATAGTAGTTATATATCTGAAGAATTAAAAAACTCAGAATCAGATGTAGTATATAAAATGAAAAATGAAAATGTATTTTTTCTTATTGAGCATCAAACAAAAATAGATTATTCAATGCCATATAGAATATTAAAATATGAGCTAAATTTAATAGAAAGTGTGGAAAATGATAACAAATATATAGGCAAATGGCATGAATATTCATTAGTAATTCCAATAGTCTTATATACAGGAAAAGAAAAGTGGAACGCAAAACTTGATTTAAGAAGCATACAGCATAAATGGAGAAACTATAAAGGTCAAGAATTATCAAGATATAACATTTTGGACATTAATGAAATAAGTGATAGTGAGTTGTTAGAAGAAAAATCAATAATAAGTAAAATAATGTTAATAGAAAAATCAAAAACGGAAGAAAAGCTATGTGAAACTTTAAATAGAATTTATATTGAAATAAATAAAAATGCAACAGTATATACTAAAGAAGAAAGAAAATTTTTAAATAAAGCAACAAGTGTTTTAGCATTAAATATAGTTGGTGAGAAGAAGGCAAAAGAAATTTTGAAAAATATAGATGTAGGAGGCGAAGGTGATATGTTAGCTGTATTTGATATGATAAGAGAAGAAAATGAAAGGATTTTTAATGATGGAAGAAAAGCAGGAATTGAGACAGGAATTAAGACTGGAATTAAAACAGGGATAAAACAAAATAAAATTGAAATGATAAAAAATATGCTAAAAGAAAAATTACCATTAGAACTAATAGCAAAAATAACAGGAGTATCAGAAAAAGAAATAAACAAAATGAAATAATATTATCTCAAGTTATAGCAATTAATACTATAACTTGAGATTTTTAAATAATAATATTGAAAAAAGTACATTTATATAGTAAAATGTAAAAAAAGAAAAGGAAGAAACAAATGTATACAATAGAAGAATTTGATAAACAAAAAACAAAAGTATTAAAATATATACTATACAAAAAAAGAAGTGAAAATGAAGTAAGAACCAAATTTTCAGGAACAATTGAAGAAAATTTATTAGAAGATATAATAGAATATTTAAAACAAGCAAAATACATAAATGACCAAGAATACATAAAAAAAACAATGAACAATTTTTTAGCATTAAAAAACCTATCAATAAAAGAACTAAAATACAAACTTTTATCAAAAGGTTTAAACAAAAATGATATTGAAGAGTATATTTATGACAATAAAGAAGAACTAGAAGAATATGAAATAAAATCAGCTTCAAATATAATATACAAAAAATCAGCTTCTATGGAGCAAGAGGAAATAAAACAATATTTATTAAAAAAAGGGTATAAATCAGAAAATATAAATGCGGCTATGGAAGAAAAATAAGGAGAAAAAATGTCAATATTAACACTTGAAACAAAAAAATATTCAATAAAAATAGATAATTTTGAAGGACCATTAGATTTATTATGCTATCTAATAGACAAAAATAAAATGAATATATATGATGTCAATTTAAGCAATATTACTGATCAATATATAGAATTTTTAGATGCAATGGAAGAAATGAACTTAGAAATTGCTAGTGAATTTCTTGTTATGGCATCAACATTATTGTATTTAAAATCTAAAAAATTATTACCAAAGCAAGAAGAGGAAGAAGAAGAAATAACAGAAGAAGAATTAATAAGAAGAATAATAGAATATAAGAAATTCAAAGAAATAAGCAAGGTTTTAAAAGAAAATTATAGTGTATATGCTAATAGATTTTATAAGGGACAAGAAGAAATAAAACTTCCAAAACAAAAATTAGAGAAAGACTATGAACCAGAAAAAATACCAGATGTTTACAGACAGTTAGTTGAAAGAAACAGTGTAAAAATAAATCAAAATGCAAAAAATATTGAAAAAATAGCATTAGTTGATAGATATACTGTTGCCGAAAAAGTAAAGGAAATGTATAAAATATTATCAAAACAGAAAAAATTTATTTTTAACAAATTATTTGCAGTAAACAAAAAGGAAAAACAAGAAGTTGTAACAGCTTTTAGTGGCCTTCTTGAAATGTCAAGAAGAAATAAAGTTGAAACCAGCCAAGAAGAAATTTTTGGAGATATTGTAGTAGAACAAAAAAAAGAAGAAGAAGCATCTTAAAAAGGTGCTTCTTTTAATACACAAAGTTAATTTTTTAGTTCGAAATGGCTTTTTAAATATAGAAGATTTGTAATTTTTTCAGGATATTCGATTTTTTTATCTGGATTATCCTTATCTGTAATATAAATTTTACAATCTACATCATGACTTTCTTCACTTTCTTTAGTTTCAAGCCAAAATTGAGTACCTTTTTGTTCAAGATAAAAGAGTATAATCTCTTTTGGAAAATATTCCTGAGTATTTTTAGGAATAAGTTCCGTTGGATTATCAAAGTTAGTAAATGTTTTTTTGGCTTCTTCTACTTTTTTTTCATATTCTTCTGAACTTTTTTTAAAATGGCCTCCAAGAAGTAAAAAAAATATCAATCCTAATAAAGTTGGAAAAGCTATTAGACTGAGTAATATCCATACTACTAGATAATAAATTCCTGATCTAAAGAGTACTATTTTCCAGCCGGATATTATAAGACATATGCTAATTAGTTCTACAATAAGACCAAGGCTAACACTAATATGCAATGCCTTTTTGTAATTTAAATCAATAATATACCGTTTAATCTTTTTAACCATAATGTTTAATCTCCTTTCGATGAAAACTTTGTGTGTATATATAATTATAAAAATATAATAACATTTATTTATGAAAAAATCAATAAATGCAAACAAACAAGTTTAAACATACAAAAAAAGGAAAAACTAATATAATCAACAAAAAAGAAATGAAGGTGATATAGTGCTATTTCTTTTTATTTTACTAATAATAACTTTAATAATAACAATAAGAATAAAAATCCAATTTAAAAATATTCAATTTAAAACACAAAGCAAAAAACACATAAACAAAAACTATAAAATAGAAATAACAATAAAAACACTCAATTTTATACCAATTTTAAAATTAAAAATAACAAATCAAAAAGTAAATAAACTATTAAATAATGAAAAGATAAGAAAAACAATAAACAAGCAAAAACAAAAAATAATTGAAAACAAAAACAATATAGACATAAAAGATGTAAAAGCAATCAAAAATATAAAAATTCAAATAGATGAAATGAATTTAAATATAGAATTAGGAACAGAAGATGCAGCAATAACAGCATTTATAATTCCGGTTATTAGTACATTTATAGCAATATTTTTAAGTCAAAAAGTACAAAAATACAATGATAAACAAATCTTTGCTATAAAACCAATATACAATAATCAAAATTTAATAAATATAGAATTTTCAGGTATATTTCATATAAAAATGATACATATTATAAATACAATATGTACATTAAATAAAAAGAAGAAAGGTGATAAAAATGAGCGAACACCCAATAGAAGGGCTTATGACTACGGCTATGAATAGTATTCAAGACATGATAGATGTAAACACAATTATAGGAGAACCTATAGAAACAACAAACAATATAGTAATAATACCAATATCAAAAGTGTCATTTGGATTTGCAGCCGGAGGAAGTGAGTTTAAAGGCGAAACAATAGATGAATATAAGAAGATGGACAAAGACGAAGAAATACAATACAGATTACCATTTGGAGGAGGGTCTGGAGCAGGTGTTACAATAAATCCAGTGGCTTTTTTAGTAATACAATCAAACAATGTAAAATTAATGCCAGTAAATCACTCATCAAGTGTAGACAAATTGCTAGATTATATTCCAGATTTAATTGAAAAAACTAACAGTATGATGAATAAGATTGTTAGTAATAAAAAAGAAGAAACTGAAAAAATTTTAAAAGAGATGCAAAAGCAAAACAATAATGATAGTAATAAAAAATACGATGAAAAAATATTATCAGAGGATGATTAAAATAAAAAAGCAAATCAAGGAAACAAAGTTGATTTGCTTTTTCTAATTTGCTATTTTTTATGTAAAAAACCTTCCGGCTTAGTACAAGAAAATTTATTAATAGATATAAAATGGTTTTGTCGAAAACTTCTATATATTCGACAAAACTTCTACTTTTTTACTATTGGAAAAAAATGGAAAAAGAATTATAATACATAAGAAACAATAAAATAACACATAAGAGAAAGGAAAGAAGATATGGAATCAAAATTTTATGAAGAAAACAAAATGCTAGTTTTTAAAATTACAGATGAAATTGATGATTGCAATGTACAAAAGATAAGGAGGAAAGCTGATCATGAAATTGAAAGATATATGCCTAAAAAAGTTGTATTTGATTTTGATAGTGTTACTTTCATGGATAGCAGTGGAATAGGACTATTAATAGGAAGATATAAATTTACAAATATGCTAGGTGGAAAATTAGAAGTAGCAAACTTAACACAAAATGTTAAAAAAATATTCGAAATGAGCGGAATATTGAAATTAATACCAGTCACAGAAATATAGTTATTCGCTACAAAAATAATTAACCAATCTACAAAAAAAAGGAGGACAAGCAATGAAAGAACAAATTGAAAATGAAATGAAATTAGAATTTATAAGTAAAGGGAGCAACGAAGCATTTGCAAGAATAACAGTTGCAGCATTTGCTTCACAGTTAGACCCTACAATTGAAGAATTAGCAGATATAAAAACAGCAGTATCAGAAGCTGTTACAAATTGTATAATACATGCTTATGAAAATAGACAAGGAATAATCAAAATAAATGCAAAATTAATAGACAATCAAATAGTAATTCAAATTTCTGACAATGGAAAAGGTATAGAAAATGTAGACATAGCAAAAGAACCATTATATACAACTAAACCTAATTTAGAAAGATCAGGAATGGGATTTACAATAATGGAAAGTTTTATGGACAGTATGAAAGTAGAATCAATACTAGGACTTGGAACAAAAGTAACTTTAGTAAAAACAATAAAAAAACAAGAAGAACAAAGCGAAGAATATTTAAGCAGTTTAACAAAAGAATAAATAGAGGTAAAGCATATGTATGAAAACAATATAAATTCAATAAAGAAAGCACAACAACGGCGACAAACATGAAATGGAAAGACTAATTAGAGATAACAATGGACTTATTTGGAGTATTGTAAAAAGATTTATGAATAGGGGATATGAAGCAGAAGATTTATATCAAATAGGGTGTATAGGATTTATGAAATCAATAAAAAGATTTGATACAACATTTGAAGTAAAATTATCAACATATTCAGTACCATACATATTAGGAGAAATAAAAAGATTTATAAGAGATGATGGACCAATAAAAATAAGCAGAAGCATAAAAGAACTAAATGTTAAAATAAACGAACTAAAAAAACAATTTTTAATAAAAAATGGCAGAGAAATTACAATAAATGAAATATGCAAGGAATTAAAAATAGAACCAGAAGACGCAATAATAGCAATAGAATCAACAAACACAATAGAATCAATAGAAGGAGCAGCAACTTCAGAAAATAAAGACGGAAAGCAACTAACTATATTTGACAAAATATCAACTGGAAAAAATGAAGAAGAAATTATTACAAATAAAATGGTAGTAAATCAATTAATAAATGAATTAGAAGATAGAGATAAAGAAATAATATTATTAAGATTTTTTAAAGAAAAAACTCAGACAGAAGTTGCAAAAATACTTGGCATAAGCCAAGTACAAGTATCTAGAATAGAAAGAAAAATACTAAATAATATGAAAACTAAATTAACTTCAGCATAAGAGATTTAAGAAAATTCTTAAATTTCTGAAGGAGGAAAATAACTTTGAAAAAAATTTTAATTTATTTATTATCTTTTATTTTAATATGCTTTATAGCACCAGCAATTCTCACAAAAAGAACAGTAACTACAACATCTCAAGAAACTACAAATATAGAAAATAAAACAGAAAATGTAGTGGCTGAAGATAATTCACAGAAATATGAATACAATAAATATGGCACAATAACTTTACTACATAAAAAAACGGGAGAAACAGAACAAGTAAATTTGGACGATTATTTATATAATGTTGTATCAGCCGAAATGCCAGCAGACTATGAAATAGAAGCATTAAAGGCTCAAGCAATTGTTGCAAGAACATACACTATATATAAAATAATAAATAAAAAACATGAAAATGCAGACATTTGTGATGACTCTACATGTTGTCAGGCTTGGATTTCAAAGGAAGATAGATTAGCAAGATGGGAAGAAAGTAAAAGAGAAAGCAACTGGCAAAAAATATGTGAAAGCGTAGATAGTACTAAAGGAAAAATTATAACTTATGAAAATCAACCAATTAATGCGTTTTTTCATTCAAATAGTGGAGGACTTACAGAAATTCCAGCAAATGTGTGGGGAGGAACAGGATACCCATATTTGCAAAGTGTAGAAACATCAGGAGAAGATTCGTACACTCAATATTCATCAGAAGTAGTTTTAAGCCAAGAAGAATTAATAAATAAGCTAAAAGAGAAATATAGTGATATTTCAATAGATTTTTCAAATGAAGAAGATATTAAAATATTAGAATACACTGAAAGTACTAGAGTAAAAACATTAAAAGTAGGAAACCATGAACTTTCAGGAGTTGAAGCTAGAAGTCTATTTGGATTAAGATCTACAAATTTTGAAATAACAAGAGATGGAGAAAACATCAAATTTTCCGTAAAAGGCTATGGACATGGTGTTGGAATGAGTCAAACAGGTGCTGACAGTATGGCAAAACAGGGAAAAACATCAGAAGAAATAATTAAACATTTCTACACAGGAGTAGAGATAAAAGACATAAATTCTTTGTAAAAAATGTATATTTTTATAAAATCCGGAAATAATTGAAATAGAAATAAATTTTAAGGAGGATTTTATGAGAAGAGATATGAGAAAGAGAAATAGCCAAGATGATGATTTAAATATAAAAATAATAAAATATTCAGGTATAGGTGTTGCAATTTTAGCTGTTATAGTATTTGGACTTTTGATATATAGTAAAAGTTTAAATGATGAAGTAAAGGAAGGTACATTAACAAGTGAACAAATTGCCAATATTATAAATAATACAAATTCCACAAAGGATACAGAAAGTGCTAGTACAGAAATTGGAAAAAGCGTAAATGAAGCCAAAGTAGAAGAAAATGAAACTGTAAACAATACTACAAATTCAACAGAAGCAGAAAACACAAATGCTAATGTTTTAACAACAGACAATGTAGTTTCAAATAATACAACAAGCGAAACAAATAGCACAGTAGAAAAACCAACTGTTGAATTAAGTTTTGAAAAACCTGTTGATGGAGATGTTGTTAGAGACTTTGCTGTTGATAGTTTAATATATTCTGAAACTTTACAAGAGTGGACAACTCATGCAGGAGTTGATATTAAAGCAGAAAAAACAACAGTAGTAAAGGCTGCTGAAGCAGGAACTGTAAAGACAATAAAAAATGATCCAAGATATGGATTAACAGTTATTATTGAACATGAAAATGGTTTCCAAACAGTTTATTCAAATTTGTTGACATCAGAATTTGTTGTTGAAGGAGAAAAAGTAGAGAAAGGACAATCAATTGGAACTGTCGGAAATACAGCAGCATTTGAAATTGCAGATGAAGCACATCTACATTTTGAAATAATAAAGGATTTTGTACAAGTAGATCCTAATATATATTTAAAGTAAGTGGGATTAAGGGGACACCTTAGTTCCGTTTTTTTGAAAAATGTCAAAAATCTCTTGACAGTTAAGCAGAATAAAGATAAAATATAATAGGTAAGAAAAAAATATATTGATAGAAAAATAATATATATATTTGATTCGAACATTGAAAATTTAATAAGAAAGAGGTGTAGATTCATGAATATAGGAATCATTATCGCCGCTGTCTTAATCTCGCTTGCAATAGGAATACTAGTAGGAATAGCATACAGAAAAAAAGTTGCAGAATCTAAAATAAATGGAGCTGAAGAAGAAGCCAAAAAAATAGTAAACATGGCAAAAATCGAGGCTGAAAATCTAAAAAAAGCAAAAATTATCGAAGCAAAAGAAGAAATTGTAAACAGTAGAAACGAATTAGATCAAGAGATTAAAGAAAGAAGAGGCGAAGTACAAAGACAAGAAACAAGACTTATCCAAAAGGAAGAAAATTTGGATAGGCGTTCTGAAAACTTTGAAAAAAAGGAAGAAGACCTTGAATTAAGAGTAAAAGAATTAGAAGAGCAAAAACAAGAAATTGAAAAATTACACGAAAAAGAAATTCAAGAACTTCAAAAAATAGCATCTTTAACAAGAGACGAAGCAAAAACAATACTTTTAAAAGAAGTAGAAAAAGATATAACATCAGAAAAAGCAACTATAATTAGAGATGCGAACCAAAAAGCCAAAGAAGAAACAAACAAAGTTGCAAAAGAACTATTAACATATGCAGTTCAAAAATGCGCAGCTGACCACTCTCAAGAAATTACAGTATCAATTGTAGCACTTCCAAGTGATGAAATGAAAGGAAGAATTATAGGAAGAGAAGGTAGAAACATAAAAGCATTAGAAACATTAACAGGAGTAGATTTAATAATAGATGATACACCAGAAGCAGTAGTTTTATCAGGATTTGACCCATTAAGAAGAGAAGTAGCAAAAATAGCTTTGGAAAAATTAATTGATGATGGAAGAATACACCCAGCAAAAATTGAAGAAGTTGTAGAAAAAGCAAAACAAGAACTAGAAGAAACAATAAAAGCAGAAGGAGAAAGAGCAGTCCTAGAAACAGGTGTAATTGGCTTACACCCAGATATAGTAAAACTAATAGGTAAACTAAAATATAGGACAAGCTATGGACAAAATGTACTAAATCACTCAATTGAAGTTTCAAATTTAGCAAGAATTATGGCAGAAGAACTAGGACTAGATGCAAAACTTGCAAGAAGAGCAGGACTATTACATGATATAGGTAAAGCACTAGACCACGATATGGAAGGAACACATGTAGAAATAGGTGTTGAAATTCTTAAAAAATATAAAGAAAATCCATTAGTAATAAATGCAGTTGAGGCTCACCATGAAGATGTTGAACCACAAACATTAGAAGCTGTATTAATTCAAGCTGCTGATGCAATAAGTGCATCAAGACCAGGAGCTAGAAGAGAAACATTAGAAGCATATATCAAAAGATTACAAAATCTTGAAGAAATTGCAGATTCATTTGATGGAGTTGAAAAATCCTTTGCAATTCAAGCAGGTCGTGAAATTAGAATTTTAGTAAAACCAGATAAAATTAATGATGACCAAATGATTATATTGGCAAGAGATGTATCTAAGAAAATTGAAAATGAAATGGATTATCCAGGTCAAATCAAAGTTAATGTTATTAGAGAAACAAGAACAGTTGATTATGCAAGATAAAAAGTTGTGACTTAAAAGTCACAACTTTTTTGCGTTATACTAATGTAAACTTGCTAAATCCTAAAAAATATAGTATTATATATAAGGTTAAAAAATATAAGAAAGAAGTGAAAAATATGAAAATTTTAGCAGTTGGAGATATAGTTGGTACATCTGGAATAAACGAATTAAAACAAAACCTAAAAGAAATAAAAGAAAAAGAAAACATAGATTTTACAATAGTAAATGGAGAAAATTCAGCAGAGGGAATGGGAATAACAGAAAAAAACTTTAATGATATAATATCACAAGGCGTTGATGTAGTAACGATGGGAAACCATACTTGGGGTAAAAAAGATATATTTAAATTTATAGATAACCCTAAAATAATCAGACCTGCAAACTATCCAGAAGAAGTTGTCGGAAAAGGATACAATATATATCAATGTAAAAACAAAAAAATAGCAGTTATAAATTTAATGGGAAGAGTTGATATAAACATATTAACAGAAAATCCATTTTTAAAAGCCAAAAAAATAATAGAGAAAATTCAGAATCAAGTAGACATGATATTTGTTGATTTTCATGCAGAAGCCACAGCTGAAAAAATAGCACTTGGATATTATTTAGACGGAAAAGTTACAGCAATATTTGGAACACATACACATGTGCAAACAGCAGACGAAAAAATATTACCAAATGGAACAGCATACATAACAGATATAGGGATGACAGGGCCAGAACACTCTGTAATAGGCATGGACATAAAAGCATCTATAAAAAGATTTGAAACTACATTACCAGAAAAATATAGAATTGCAGAAGGAAAATGTATACTAAATGGAGTAGTTTTTGATGTCGATGATAATACATCAAAAGTAACAAAAATAAAAAGAATATATATAAAATAGATAAAAGAAAACTTGATGTCGAAAAAAGATTTTTATTGCGATGAAAACTTGAAAAAATTTCCAAAAAACTATTTACATTTTTTTCCAGAAGATATAAAATATCATCATAAAAGTTGCAACAAAAAATAAATTATAATTAGGAGGCAAAAGAAAATGGAAATTTTAAAAATTTCATCAAAATCAAACCCTAATTCAGTAGCAGGAGCAATAGCTGGATTAGTTAAAGAATCAAACAAAGCAGAAATGCAAGCAATCGGAGCAGGAGCATTAAATCAAGCTGTAAAAGCAGTAGCAATAGCAAGAGGATTTGTAGCACCATCAGGAGTTGATTTGGTATGCATACCAGCTTTTGCAGAAGTTGAAGTAGAAGGAGAAGATAGAACAGGAATTAAGCTTATTGTTGAGGCAAGAGCATAATATAAATAAAAGATATTTTGTAACATTACAGAATATCTTTTTTTCATATAGTTATTGACATTTATAAAAGTATATGTGAAAATGTAACAAGATAAAATATGAATTAAGAAGGGAAGTAATTAAAATGGAAAAAATAAGAGGATTTGAAATAGCAAGAGGCTTTGAAGACAAAGGAATAAATCTACCAATAAGAAAAACAAAATATTCAGCTGGATATGATATAGAAGCAGCAGAAGACACAGTAATACCAAGTTTTAAAAAAGGGATGGCACCAACATTAGTTAAAACTGGAATAAAATCATACATGCAAGATGATGAAGTATTGATGCTATATAATAGAAGCTCTAACCCAAAGAAAAAAGGATTAATATTAGCAAACAGTGTAGGAGTAATAGACAAAGATTACTATGGAAATACTGACAATGATGGACACATTATGTTTGCATTTTACAACATAAAAGAAGAAGACATAACAATAAAAAAAGGTGAAGCAATAGGACAAGGAGTTTTCCAAAAATATTTTGTAACAGATGATGACCAAGCAGAAGGAGAAAGAACAGGAGGATTTGGTTCAACATCAAAATAAAATATATAAAAAATAATAAAAAAATTTACCTTGAAATATCAAGGTTTTTAGCCAAAATTACATAAAAAGTCAAAATAAAAGCTTTGACTTTTTATTTTTTTTGTAGTATAATAAATATGGTTAAAAAATCCAATAAAGTTATTTCATATTGACTTAACTTTATAATATTTTTTTGCTGAAAAAAACGGAAGGGAGTTGACTTACATGTTTAATGTAGGAGACAAAATAGTATACCCAATGCATGGAGCAGGGACAATAGATTCAATAGAAGAAAAAGATATTTTAGGTGAAAAACAATCATATTACATCTTAAAAATGCCTAGTAATGTAAAGGTAATGATACCAACAGCCAAAGCAGAAGAAGTAGGTGTAAGAAATATTATAGATAAACAATCAGCAGAAAAAGTTTTTAAAGTACTTAGTGAAGATGAAACTGAAATGGAAAAAAATTGGAATAAAAGATATAGAGATAATATGGATAAAATGAAAAGCGGAGACATTTATGAAGTGGCTGATGTAGTTAGAAATTTAAGCTTTAAACAAAAAGAAAAAGGACTTTCTACTGGCGAAAAGAAAATGTTAAACAATGCTAAACAAATTTTAGTAAGTGAACTTGTTTTAGCAGAACATGCTAATCAAGAAGAAATAGAAGAACAAATTGAAAGCAAAATCAATACATCTTTTATGACTTTTAGAGCTGAAGGAATTGAACAACAAAGTATTGTTAATAAGTTTATTCCATTTGATGGAAATAGCACAACAAATTTATAATACATAGATTTTAAATATATTTTTATTAAGTCACAGGCTTAAAAGTCTTGTGACTTAATATTTTAAAGTGTTTTTAGAAGTGTTATATATTTTTTTGAAAAAAACACAAATTTTTTCAAAAAATGTATTGACAAATGTTTTTGTTAATATTATAATATCAATTGTCGTTAGGACAGCCAGTTTAAATATTAAATGCAGATGTGGCGGAACTGGTAGACGCACAGGACTTAAAATCCTGCGGTTGAATAAACCGTGCCGGTTCGATTCCGGCCATCTGCACCATTAGAACCTCAAGTGTTTCGAAAGATATGCTTGAGGTTTTAATTTTAAAATTTGATTAAATACCAGTTGACAAAAACAAAAAAATATAAGAAAATATACAAGAAAATAAAAAAGATGGAAGAAAATAAAATGAAAAAAACAAAAAGAACAATAAGAAACCTATTAATATTTATATTATTAATAATATTAACATTTTATATAATACTAAAAGAACAAAATATAACAGAAATATTCAGTGTATTTCAAAATGCAAAAAAACAATATATATTAATAGCAAGCTTATGTATGTGTATATATATAATATGTGAAGCAATAAACATAGGAAGAACACTAAAAAACCTAAACGAAAAAACAACATTTTGGCAAAACATAAAATATGCATTAGTAGGATTTTTCTTTAGTAGCATAACACCAGCAGCAAGCGGAGGACAGCCAATGCAAATATACTACATGTATAAAGACAAAATCTCAGTAGCAAACTCAACACTAGCATTATTAATAAACTTAAGCAGTATGCAAGTAGTAACAATATCTATAGCATTAATAAGCGTAATCTTTAACCATAAATATTTAAACCAAACATTAACAACCTTTTTCATAATAGGAATACTACTAAACGCAAGCGCACTAACACTATTATTAATTACAATTTTCTCAAAAAAACTACTAAACAAACTAATTAATTTTGTAATAAAAATGATGATAAAATTTAGAATAAAAAATGTTGAAGACAAAAAAATGAAATTGCAAGTAGAAGTAGATAAATACCAGAATAGTAGTGATTATATAAAAAATAATAAATTTGTAATTTTAAAAATAATATTAACAACATATATTCAATTTATAGCCTTTTATAGTGTTTCATACTGGGTATACTGTTCATTTGGTTTAAAAGGACACAACTTTATAGAAATAGTATCAATTCAATCAATTTTATACGCAACCGTATCGGGAATACCATCACCGGGAGCAGTTGGAGTAACAGAAGGAGGATTTATAGAAATTTATAAATCTATATTCCAACAAAATATGATAAGCGGTGCAATGCTACTAAATAGAGGAATAAGCTTTTATTTACTAGTAATAATTAGTGCAATTGTAACAACAATAAACACATTAAAAACTAAAAAAATGTTGAAAAAAGAAGAAGATTAATATATAATAAGATAAATAAAAAAATATAGGGGAATGTTTATGAATATACTTTTATGCGGAAATGGAAAAGTATTTGATGGAGCACTTACAGAGCTTATATCAATTACAAATAAAACACAAGAAATAGTGACATGCTATATATTCACAATGGAACTTACAAGAATAAAACCAGAATATACAGCAATTAATGATGAACAAATTGAATTTTTAGAAAGAGTAATAAAAAGTAAGAATCCAGAAAATAGTGTTATAAAAATAGATGTTACAAATTTATATGAAAAAGAATTTGGAAAATGCAAAAACGAAAATGCGTATTGTACACCATACACATTATTAAGATTATTAGCCGACTTAGTTCCAGGAATACCAGACAAGATTTTATATCTTGATATTGACATGATGGCAGGAGATGACATTTCTAAATTATATAATATAGATATCACAGAATACGAATATGCAGCAGTAAAAGAAAAATATGGTTCAGTATTTTTGTATCCAGATTATATAAATGCCGGAATGCTATTGCTAAACATGAAAAAAATTAAAAAAACAGGACTTTTAGAAAAAGCAAGAGACTTAATAAAAAACAAAAAAATGTTATTTGCTGACCAAGATGCAATATACAAAGCAACAACAAAAAAAATGATATTACCAAGAATATATAATGAACAGTCAAAATTTAATAAAAAAGATACTGTTATATGTCATTTTTGCAAAAGATTATTGTGGAAACCTTATCCACACACAGAAAATTATAAACAATGGAATATAAAAGAAGTGCATGAAGTATTAAAATGTTATGCATTTGACGAGGATTTAGAAGAATATATAAAATTGAAAAAAGAATATGAAGTAAGAAAAGGGGAAAAAGTAAATGAATAATATAAAAGAAATACCAGTTTTTTTCGCAGTAGATGATGGATATATACCATTTTTAGCAGTATCAATGCAATCATTAATAGACAATTCATCAAAAGAAAATAAATATGCAATTAAAGTGCTATACACAAATGTATCAGAAGAGAATATGCTAAAAATTAAAAAATATGAAAAAGAAAACATAAGCATAGAATTTGTAAATTTAAATAATCAGCTAAAAGAAGTTCAAGGGAAACTTTATACTCGTAATTATTTTTCAAATACGACATATTTTAGATTGTTTATACCAGAACTTTATCCAGAATATGACAGAGTAATATATTTAGATAGTGATACAGCAATTTTAGCTGATGTGGCAGAATTATATAATGAGGATATAGGAGACAATTTAGTAGCAGCAGTACCAGACGGTGTAGTTCAAACAATACCAATATTCCAAGAATATGTTGAAAAAGTAGTTGGAGTAATTGATTATAATAATTATTTCAATGCAGGAATACTTTTAATGAACTTAAAAGAATTAAGAGAATATAAATTTCAAGAAAAATTTTTATATTTATTAGAAAAAATAAAATTTGAAGTAGCACAAGACCAAGACTATTTAAACAGATTATGTAAGGGAAGAGTAAAAATCCTAGACTTTGCATGGAATAGAATGCCAATTATGGGTGAAAGTGACAAAGAAATAAAAATTATACATTATAATTTAGGAGCTAAACCTTGGTATTTTGATGATGTTCCATATCAAGAATATTTTTGGAAATATGCAGAAAAAACAGAATTTTATGATAAAATAAGAGAATTTAGAAAAAACTATAAAGAAGAGGACAAAGAAAAAGATGATGCTAGTAGTGCAAAACTTATAGCATTAGCACAAAAAGAAGCGGATTGCGTAGGCGACGATAGAATAAATAGGAGATAGTTTTATGAAATCTAAAAAAAGACTAACAAAACTTAATAGTAAAACACCAAGAAAAAGTATATTAGAAAGAAAAAATAAAAAATCAGAAAATGAAGAAAATAAAAGAAAAGAAAAATCACCATATAGAGTTGAAGTGCTAAAAAAGATAGAAAGACTTGAAGTAGAGGGAAAATTTGATGTAGATGCAGAAGATGATCCACCAACAATAGTTTTAACATCAGAAAACATAGATTATTTAAGAACAAAAATGACAAGCAAAATTAAAAGAGTTTTTGCAAACGAAGTAGGAGAACGCTTTTTAGATAATTTATTAAAAAATAACAAACTAATTATAAAAGATATAAAAGGCATGGAAAATTTAAGCAAAGTATCGACTGGAGCAATGGTTACATGTAATCATTTTAATCCATTTGACTGTTTTACAATAGAAAAAGTTTTTAGATTATCAGGAAAAATAGAAGAAAAAAAATTATATAAAGTAATAAGAGAAGGAAATTATACTAATTTTCCTGGACTATATGGCTTTTTGTTTAGAAATTGTGACACACTACCATTAAGTTCAAATAAAAGAACAATGGTTGAATTTATGAAGGCAGTTGACACTCTATTACAAAAAGGTGATTTTATATTAATATATCCAGAACAGAGTATGTGGTGGAATTATAGAAAACCAAAGCCATTAAAACATGGTGCATTTAAAATGGCTGCAAGAAACAATGTACCTGTTATACCAATTTTTATAACAATGAATGATAGCAATATAATAGGAGATGACGGATTTCCTATTCAAGAGTATACAGTAAATATAGCAGAACCAATTTATCCAGACGAAAACTTATCTCAAAGAGAAAACACAGAAGAAATGTTAAATAAAAATTTTGAAGTTTGGAAAGAAATATATGAAGAATTTTATGGAATTCCACTAGAATACACAACTAAAAAGGAAACATTAATAAATGAAGAATAAAGAAATTATTTATTATGAAGACGAATTAAATGAAGAATTTTCAACAGCTAAGATTGAACCAAGAAAAATAGATGAAAATTACAAATATATACACAAAAATGTAATATGGAATATATGTAGCTTCCTTGTACAAAATGTATTGAGCCTTCCTATAAAATATTTATATGCAAAAATCAAATTTAAAACAAAATGTATAGGAAAAGAAAAACTAAAACCATATAAGAAACAAGGATATTTTATATATGGAAACCATACACAAGCATTTGCAGATACATTTTTAATAAGTAATAGCATATTTCCTAAAAGAAATTATTTGATAGTAAATCCAGAAAATGTTTCTATGAAATTTTTAGGCAATTTTGTTCAAATGTTAGGTGCGATACCAATACCAAGCAACAAAGAAGCAATGAAAAATTTCTTAAATACAATAGAATACAGAATAAAAAAAGGATATGCTATAACAATATTTCCAGAGGCACACATATGGCCATATTATACTAAAATAAGACCATTTAAATCAGTATCATTTAAATATCCTGTAAAGCTTGGAACACCTACATTTTGCATGACAAATACATACCAAAAGTATGGAAAAAATGGTGATAAAGTTAAAATAGTTTCATATATTGACGGGCCTTTTTTCCCAGATGAATGGTTAAATATAAAGGAACAACAGGAAAATTTGAGAAATAAAGTTTATGAAAAAATGGTGGAGAGAAGTAAAAATAGTAATATTGAAGTAATTGAATATATAAAAAAATAATTTGAAAAGAGTAACGAAAATTGAGTTTTTTGTTACTCTTTATTAGTGTTCTTATTAAGACTTGTTTTTTTATAATATTTACAAAAATCTTTTACAGCACAAGTTTCACATTTTGGTTTTCTTGCAACACAAGTATTTCTACCATGCCAAACAAATAAATGATTTATATCTTTTAAATATTCTTTTGGAAAAATTTTAAGTAAATCTTGCTCAATTTTAATAGGGTCAGATTCATTTGAAAGACCAATTAAATTTGAAACCCTTTTTGCATGTGTATCAACTGCAATGCCTTGTGGATTATTAAAAGCTTCTAACATTACAACATTAGCAGACTTTCTACCAACACCAGCTAAACTTTGCAAATCTTCTATATTATCTGGAACTTGTCCTCCAAAATTTTCAAGAACTTGTTTTGCACATAGTTTTATATTTTTTGCTTTATTTTTGTAAAAACCACAAGGGTGAATAATATTTTCTAATTCTTTTATATCAATATCAGCAAAATCTTGAATAGTTTTGCATCTTTTAAAAAGAGCAGGTGTAGTTTTATTTACTCTTTCGTCAGTACATTGAGCAGAAAGCATAACGGCTACTACCATTTGAAAGGGAGTTTCGAAATCTAAACTACAAGTTGCATCTGGGTAAGTTTGTTTTAATATTTCAACAAAATTTATTATATCATTTTTCTTCATATATTTCCTCACATGTATATATTATTTATTCATATTATATATGGTAAAATCGGAAAAATCAATAGGGAAAAAATGGAGTAACATAAAAGAGGAACAATAAAACATTTACATTAATATAATATAAAAAAGGAGGTAATGATATGTTTTGTGCATTGAAAAAGACAATAGGAGTTGTGCTTATAGGAATAGGACTTGGAATATTGTTAGTATTATTACTTCCACTTACAGGCTGGCTGTTTATAATAGGCGTTGCTCTTGTGTGTGTTGGGTTGATGTGGCTTGCTTGCTAGAAAAGGAGGGTATTACATATGACTATAGTTGTTAAAAAAGTTCCAAAGTTTTTACGAGGTTTTGTAAAATTAATTTTTGGAATTAAGGATTAAAATTGAGGGATTAGGTGACCAAAAGTGGTGTACACCTAATCCCTTAACTGTGTATACAAATAGATTATAAAAGGTATTAAAAAAACAAAAAAGAGCTTATGCTCTTTTTACTTTACCATCTTTTAAACATTTTGCACAAACGTGAATTCTTTTTGCTTCACCGTTTTCCATTATAGCTTTAACACTTCTTAAATTTGGTTTCCAAGTTCTTGGACTTCTTTTACTTATATGTGAACGAGTAATGCTAAGCTTATTTCCATTACTTTGTGATTTACCACAAACTGCACATTTAGCCATTATCTTTGCACCTCCTAAATTTTAAAATAAATTGACTGTTAATAAGTTTATCATAAAAAAATAAAAAAAACAAGTATTTTTTGAAAAATATAAAAAAATCCTTGCAAATTAGGAAAAATATGGTATAATATATAAGCTATTAAGTTTAAAAAGGTCCAAGAACCTAAAAAATAAAAAATCATAAATAAAAAAATTATGATAAACAAGTGAAAGGAAGAAAAAACAATGAAATGTAAAGTAGAAAAAACAGAAAACGCAAATGAGGTAAAATTAGAATTAACAATAGAAGCTGAAAAATTTGAAGAAGCAATAAAAAAAGTATATTTCCAAAGTGCAAAATACTTTAATATACCAGGATTCAGAAAAGGTAAAGCACCAATGAACATAGTAGAAAAATACTATGGAAAAGAAATCTTCTATGAAGACGCATTTAATGAAGTAGTACCAGCTGAATTAGAAGAAGCATTAAAAGAAAACAACATTGAAGCAGTTAGCAGACCAGACATAGATGTACAACAAATAGAAAAAGGAAAAGACTTAATATTCACAGCTGTATTCCAAACAAAACCAGAAGCAGAACTTGGAAAATATAAAGGTATAGAAATACCAAAAATAGAGTATACTGTATCAGACGAAGATATAAACCATGAATTATCACATATGCAAGAACACAACTCAAGACTAATATCAATAGAAGATAGAGCAGTAGAAAAAGGAGACATTACAGTAATAGACTTCGAAGGATTTGTAGACGGAGTAGCTTTTGAAGGTGGAAAAGCAGAAGGACATGAATTAGAAATAGGAAGCAACACATTTATACCAGGATTTGAAGACCAAATAATAGGTATGAAAATTGATGAAGAAAAAGATATAAATGTTAAATTTCCAGATGAATATTTTTCAAAAGACTTAGCTGGAAAAGATGCAACATTTAAAGTAAAATTACACGAAATTAAAAAGAAAGAATTACCAGAATTAGATGACGAATTCGCAAAAGATGTAAGTGAATTCGATACATTAGAAGAATTAAAGAAAAGCATTAAAGACAGAATAGAAAAAGACAATGAACAAAAACAAAAATATGAAACAGAAGACGCTGTAATTAAAGCAGTATGCGAAAATGTAAAAGTTGATATACCATCAGGAATGATAGAAACAGAAACAGAAGATATGTTAAAAAACATAGAAAATAGATTATCATATCAAGGACTAAAATTAGAACAATATCTTCAAATGATGGGAAAAACAGCTGAAGAAGTTAAAAAAGAATATGAACCTCAAGCAATAGAAGCTATAAAATCTAGACTTATGTTAGAAGCAGTAATAAAAGCAGAAAAAATAGAGGCAACAGAAGATGAAATAGTAGAAAAAATAAAAGAAATGGCAAAAAATTATGGAAAATCAGATGACAAAGAATTCCTAAGCAATGAAAATGTAAGAAAATACATAAAAAATGGATTAGAATCTGAAAAAGCTCTAGAATTTTTAGTAAAAAATGCAAAAATAAAAAAATAATGTTTTAAATAAACAGTTCTAAAAGGAACACAAAGAAAGGTTGGGGTGAAAAATACAAAAGAAATTCATACCAACTTTTTTGTTTAAAAATCGTCAATGAATATAAGCTTTGGCAAAATTTGAAGGAGGAAGAAAAATGTTAGAAAAAGACAGTTTAGTACCTTATGTAATAGAACAAACAAGCAAAGGAGAAAGATCATACGATATTTTCTCAAGATTATTAAAAGATAGAATTATATTTTTAGGAGAAGATGTTAACCCAACATCAGCAAGTTTAGTAATAGCACAATTATTATTCTTAGAGTCAGAAGACCCAGACAAAGAAATTTATCTTTATATAAATTCACCAGGAGGATCAATAACAGACGGTATGGGAATTGTAGACACAATGAATTACATTAAATGCCCAGTAACAACAATATGTGTAGGTTTAGCAGCAAGCTTTGGAGCAGTTCTTTTAGCAAATGGTGAAAAAGGAAAAAGATTTGCAACACCAAACTCAGAAATATTAATACATCAACCATTAATAGGAGGTCAAGGCGGAGGAATTTCAGGCCAAGCAACTGAAATTAAAATTCATGCAGACCATATGATAAGAACAAGAGAAAAATTAAATAAATTATTAAGTGAGAAAACAGGTCAACCAATTGAACAAATTGAAAAAGACACAGAAAGAGACCATTACATGTCAGCACAAGAAGCTTTAGAATATGGACTAATTGATGGAATTATGGATAAAAGAATATAATATTAATAGATTTGTTTAATATTAAAAATGGAGGAAAAAGAGAATATGGCAAAAAATGATGTACCTAAAAGCGTAAAATGTTCATTTTGCGGAAAATCACAAGATAGCGTAAAAAAAATAGTTGCAGGTCCAGGTGTATATATTTGTGATGAATGTGTAGACCTTTGTACAAGTATAATTGCAGCAGAAGTTTATGAAGATGAAGAAGAAGGCTATACTTTAAACGATTTAGATAAAATACCTAGCCCAAAAGAAATTAAGAAAGTTTTAGATGATTATGTAATAGGCCAAGAAGAAGCAAAAAGAACATTATCAGTAGCAGTATATAATCATTATAAAAGAATAGCACATGAAGATAGCAACCAAAAAGATAAAGATGATGTAGAAATTCAAAAAAGTAATATACTACTTTTAGGACCAACAGGTTGTGGGAAAACACTTCTTGCAAGAACACTTGCAAAAATTTTAAATGTTCCATTTGCAATAGCAGATGCAACAACACTTACAGAAGCTGGATATGTTGGAGAAGATGTCGAAAATATTCTTTTAAAACTTATACAAGCAGCAGACGGAGATGTACAAAAAGCAGAAAAAGGTATAGTATATATAGACGAAATTGATAAAATAACAAGAAAATCTGAAAATTTATCAATAACAAGAGATGTTAGTGGTGAAGGTGTACAACAAGCATTATTAAAAATAATTGAAGGTACAACTGCATCAGTTCCACCACAAGGCGGAAGGAAACACCCTAACCAAGAAATGATACAAATTAACACAGAAAATATTTTATTTATTTGTGGGGGAGCATTTGAAGGATTAGAAAATATAATAAAAGACAGAACAGGTAAGAAGAGTATAGGATTTGGAACTAAAATAGAAAGCCAAAAAGAAATTAACAAATATGAAATTTTCCAAGAAATGTTACCACAAGATTTGTTAAAATATGGGTTAATTCCAGAATTTATAGGAAGGTTACCAATAATTGCAACACTTAAAGACTTAGACAAAGAAGCTTTAATTAAAATTGCAACTGAACCAAAAAATGCGTTAGTAAAACAATATCAAAAATTATTAGAAATGGACGATGTTGAACTTGAATTTAACCAAGATGCCTTAGAAGCAATTGTAGATAAAGCAATAGAAAGAAAAACTGGAGCTAGAGGGCTTCGTTCAATAATTGAAGAAATAATGAGAGACATCATGTTTGAAATTCCATCAGAAACTAATATTTCAAAATGTATAATAACTAAAGAAACAGTTTTAAATAAAAAAGAACCAGAAATAATAATTGGTGAAAAAAACGACATAAAACAAGCAAAATCTAAAAAAAATAGACATATGCCTGATAAAAAAAATAAAGAAACAGCATAAAAATAAAGCAAAAAGACAGAAAGTTCTTCTGTCTTTTTGTTTTGGAGTTTTAATCGAATATCCGATTTCCAACAACTCTTAAGTTTTGGTAATTTCCACGAGTTTCTCCATCTTTTGAAGATAAGTCGAGAGTACGCAAAAAATCAGCCAAAGCAGTCATAGCATCACATGCTGAATCAAATTCTGTTGTTAAAAGTTCTTCTTTCGACATAATTTTTACCCCTTTCTTTTGTATTTGGTAATTAAATTATAATTTTATAAAAGAGAAAAGTCTGTCGAAAATGGTTGAAGCAATATAAAAAATATGATATATA
This sequence comes from uncultured Clostridia bacterium, assembly GCA_934141605.1. Taxonomy (GTDB): domain Bacteria; phylum Bacillota; class Clostridia; order TANB77; family CAG-508; genus CAG-269. The sequence continues at coordinate 76,962 of CAKPCL010000003.1, read as the reverse complement.
TAAATAAATCAAAAAGAAGAAGGCCAAAGAAAAGAGGTAAACAAATGAGGAAAAGAAGAAACAAAAAAATAAAACTTTATCGAAGTATAATAGAATTATTAATAATCCTTTGTATATCAGTCTATGGCTATGTTACAACAAATGCAAACCAAATAAATGTTGAAACAAATTCAGAACAAGTTCAGAAAATAGTATTTGACTTAAGTTCAATTCAAGAATATACATCAACTCCATATGTGGAAATAAACAACAATATACCATATTTTGAAGAAACAGATTATACAACAGAAGCCTTTGAAAAATATAGTGAATGGGATACACTAGGAAGAAGTGGAGTGGCATTTGCAAATGTGTGTAAAGAAATAATGCCAAAAGAAGGAGAAGAACGCGGAGATTTATTGGGAGTTAGAGAACTTTCTGGCTGGGTACAAAAAAGATATGATGATGTAATTAAAGACAAATATTTATATAATCGTTGCCATTTAATTGGGTGGCAACTTGCAGGAGAAAATGCAAACAAAAAGAATTTAATCACAGGAACAAGATACTTAAATATTGAAGGTATGTTACCATTTGAAAACATTGTGGCAGAATATATAAAGAATAATACTAATAACCATGTTTTATATAGAGTAACACCAATTTATAAAGACAATAATCTTCTTGCAAGTGGAGTAGAAATGGAAGCACTATCAGTTGAAGATAAAGGACAGACAATTTGTTTTAATGTTTATTGCTATAATGTACAACCGGGAATAGTAATAGATTATGCAACTGGAGAAAGCCATAAAGAATAAAAGTGCTAAAGAATAGCACCTAAAATCAAAATACCTAAATTTTTTCTATAAATTTCATCAAATTGAGAAATAGGTAAAGGATTTTCACCAATACCAGCCTCAATAGTATAACCGGGTCTATTATAAGTTTGAATAAACCAATCTTTATAACCTGCAAAACTAGAATTATAAGGGACTTCTGTTAATAAATAGCCACTTGAACTAGCAAAACGAAGACCAATTTCATAACCACGAGGAGGATTAATGTTTTGAAAATTCCAATAAATTTCTTGACCTTGAGTATGATAAGCAATAATTAAAGAAAAATTATGAGAAAGTGTAAAATCATAAATTGCTAAAGATTCAGGTTCAGTCAAAGGGCCGAAAACCAACAAAATCTCTAGGAGCAGGTTTATTAAAACCTTGAGCATATTTTATTTCTTTGGCATTTTCCCAGCCAGCAGGAAATTGTAAATTTAAATCTACACCATTAATATTAGACTTCCAACCGACTAGGAAAAGGAATTGTAGGAAACTGGTTAGATATATCTAAAGCATTTAAATATCCAGAAGAAGATTTACTTAAACTATCTGTAACTAAATCAACTCCATCAGGATTAACCATAGGCATAATGTAAATAGAAACGGAATTAAACAATCTTCTAACAGACTGACCATATAATCTTGAATTGCCAATATAGGCAATACAATAATCTTCAATAAACTTCATAAGCAAAACACTAGTAATCCACTCATTTGCATGTATAGAAGCAGAATAAAAAATTTTTTTAGAACCTCTGCCAAGTTTAACAACATAAATATTTTTTCCTAAAACACTATTTCCAACTGACTGAATATTTAGGAAAGAATATGTATGGTTTAATGTAACAAGATTTTGAGATATTAAAGAATAATTATAATTAACATTTGTTGGAACAATAGCCATATTAATCACCTAAAATATAGTATGAAGTTTATAAATAAATGTTGATAAAAAAAAGCAAATATAGTATAATGATAAAGTAATATGGGGGTGTAATGGTTTCGACATATTACCAGAAAAATAGATAGCAAGTAGTGGATTCTCGTTGGCCACTTAAAAAAACGGGAAACTAAAAATAAACGCTAACAACGAAGAATTAGCATACGCTGCCTAATTGCGGCGTCATCTGAACTAAATAGCCTACTGATTTGGTAAGGGTGTTATATTAAAGTAGGAAACAAAGCTATTTTTGTTTTAGAAATAGTGGGTATTTTATAAAACTATATTTGTAATTAGCCTGTTTACCGGCGAATTGTAAATGAATATAAAAGATAAAATAAACTTGTAGAAGTCTATTTGGAAAGTATTATGGACAGGAGTTCGACTCTCCTCATCTCCACCAATAATTTATTTTAATTTATCAAAATTTAATAAACTATTAGTGTAAAATACATTAAAATGAGAATAATAATTAGGAGGAAAAAATTAAAAATGAGATTTGTAACAAACGAAGACTCAAAAAAGGAATACAAAAAGTTTTTAGAAAAACACGAAAGATGTAATTTTCAACAATCATTAGAATGGGCAGAAATAAAAAAGCCAAACTGGAAACCAGAAGTAATTTTAGCAGAAGATGAAGAAAAAAATATAATAGGTTCATTATGCGTATGGATAAGAAAAATGCCTATATTTGGAAACATCATGTACGCATCAAGAGGTCCTGTATGTGACATACATGATATATCAGTAATGAAACAATTAACAGATGGAGCCAAAGAACTTGCAAAAAAATATAATGCAATAGGATTAAGAATCGAACCTGATATAGAAAAAGATGACCAAGATTTTAGAGATATAGTAACAAACTTAGGCTATAAAATAAAAGATGATGCAAAAGACTTCAAAGATGAAATACAACCAAGATTTGTATTTAGATTAGATATAAAAGGAAAAACAGAAGAAGAAATAATGGCAGGATTTCATCAAAAATGGAGATATAATATCAGATTAGCAACAAAAAAAGGCGTAGAAATTAAAGAAGGCACAAGAGAAGACTTAAAAGACTTTCATAAAATTATGATAGAAACAGGAAACAGAGACGGTTTCATAACAAGACCTCTAGAATACTTTGAAAAAATGTATGATAACATGGTACCTGAAGGACATATGAAACTATTAATGGCATATTATGAGGGAAAACCAATATCAGGAGTAATTCCAATATTCTATGGAAACAAAACTTGGTATCTATATGGAGCAAGTAGTAATCAACATAGGAACTTGATGCCAAACTATTTATTACAATGGGAAATGATAAAAATGGCAATAGCAAGACATGATGATATATATGACTTCAGAGGAGTATCAGGAGTAGTTGACGAAAATCACCCACAATATGGATTATACAGATTTAAAAAAGGATTTGGAGCAAAATTTACAGAATTCATAGGAGAAATTTATATACCATTTAAACCTTTAAAATATAAAATGTACAAATTTTCAGAAAAAGCATTTAGAACATTAAGACAAATAAAAAGAAAAATTTAAAAATGTCCCAAAAGATCTGTCCCTTTTGGACAAAATGTCCAAAAAGAACCGTCCCGTTTGGACATTTGGACATTGGAGGTAAGATTTGAAATCAGTAGTAATAAATAAAGAAGATTTAAGATATAATATTAAAAAAATAAAAGAATATGCAGAAAAAAATTTACCAGATGACAATGGAAACAAAGTAAAAATAATAGCAGTTGTTAAATGTAATGGATATGGATTAGGAATAGTTGATTATACAAATTTTTTAATTGATAATGGAATAGATTTTTTCGCAGTGTCAACAATTGAAGAGGCTTTAAAATTAAGAGAAGCAGGAATAAAAGAAAAAATTTTAATGCTATCTTCAACAAGTATAGAAGAAGATGTTAAAAAGTTAGTAAAAAACAACATAATATTAACTATTGGCTCAGTAGAAGCGGCAAAAGTTGCTGATAAAATTGGACAAGGGTTAAACAAAAAAATAAAAGTTCATATAAAAATTGATACAGGCTTTGGAAGATATGGTTTTATATATAATAAAAGAGAAGAAATGATAAAAACGCTAAAATCTCTTGAAAATATAAAAATAGAAGGTACTTTTACACACTTTTCAAATGCATATTATGATGATAAATATACCAAATTACAATTTGATAGGTTTATGGATTGTATAGAAGTATTAAAAATGAACAGCATAGAAACAGGTATGCTACATGTATGTAATACATCAGCATTTATAAAATTTCCAAGTATGCACTTAAATGCTGTAAGAATAGGATCAGCTTTTAATGGTAGAATTTCATTTAAAAATTCATTAGGACTAAGAAAAGTAGGATATTTAAAAGCAAATGTTTCAGAAATAAAAGAACTACCTAAAGGGTTTAATATAGGATATTCAAATGTTTTTACAACTAAAAAAGATACTAAAGTTGCAGTAATTCCATGTGGATATTCAGACGGAGTTAATATAACAACAGGAAAAGATATGTTCAGAATGGTTGATAAGATTAGATATATGGTAGGAGATTTTAAAAACATATTAAAAAAACAAAAGCTCTTTGTAGAAATAAACGGGAAAGAATGCCCTATATTAGGTAGAGTAGGAACATACCATGTTACTGTTGATGTAACAGGAAAAGATGTAAAAATAAATGACGAAGCAATTTTTAATACAAGCATAAAATATGTTGATAGTAGTATTAGAAGGGAATGGAAATAAAATGAAAAAAAATCCACAAAATATAGAAGAAAATAATGAAATAAAAAAAGGCTTTTTTAAAAAAGTATGGTATTCAATTGATAAAATAGAAAAATATGCAGAATTATCAGCAGAAGGTTTTGCAAGAACTATAAAATATTTAAGCATATTAGTTTTAATGATAGCAATTATTTCATCATTAGTCTCAACTTATAGAACAAGTGTAGAAATTAAAAATGTAGCACAATATATAAATGAAAAAGTGCCTGAACTTACATATAATGAAGGAACTTTAAAAGTAAACTCAGAAGAAACTATAGTAGATGAAAGCTCTGACTTTGGAAAAGTAATTATTGATACAAATACAGATAATGAAGAACAAATTAATCAATATATAAATGAAGTAAATCAAGATGGAAATGGCATAATTATATTAAAAGACAAATTACTAATTAAAAGAGAAGGAGTAGAAGGAACAATAAAATATGAATATAAAGAACTATTATCAGAAGTAGAAGTAACAGAATTCACAAAACAAGAATTAGTAAGTTACTTAACAAGTTCTAATATGATGCCATTATACTTAAATCTAATTTTTGCATTATTTGTATATGCATTTGCTATATATTTTATAAACACATTATGGTATATAGCAATTATAGCATTAGTTGGATATGTAGTAACATTAATATTAAGATTAAAAATAAGATTTGTAGCAGTATTTAATATGGCAGTTTATGCTATAACTTTACCAACACTATTAAATATGCTTTATATAATAATAAACGCATTTTATAGTTACACAATTAACTATTTTGATATAATGTATATGTTAGTAGCCGTAATTTATATGATGGCAGCAATATTTATACTAAAATCAGAATTTAATAAAAAACAAGGTGAAGTACAAAAAATTGTAGAAGTAGAAAAACAAGTTAAAGAAGAGACAGAAGAACAAAAACAAGAAGAAAAAAATGACGAGGAAAATAAAGAAAATAAAGAAACAACTAAGAAAAATAAGAAAAAACAACAAAAAGAAGATGACACAAATGGAGAAGAACCAGAAGGTTCAAATGCATAAAAAATTATCAAAATGAGTGAAAGGAACAAAAAATAAATAAATGAGAAACAAAAAAGGTGGAAAAAATAATAAAAATTTAATAATATCAGCAATTGTTTCAATTGCAATAATAATTATTTTATCTGGTGTTGCAATATATTTACTAACAAGTAACCAAAACCAAGATGATAAAACACTTGCATATACAGATTTAATAAAAGAAATTTCCTATGGCAATATAGAAAAAATAGAAATGACAGTAGGAAGTACTTCTGTAAAAGTAAAAATGAAAGATGAAGAAGAAGAAAAAAGAACAGTAGTACCAAATACAGAAGCATTTATAGAATTAGTACAACAAAAAGTAGCAGAAGGAAATGAAATACAATTAATACAAAAACCTAAAAGTGTTATAACACAAATTTCTACAACAATATTAAATCTATTTCCTACATTAATAATGATAGCATTATTTGTTATGATATTTAAAATGCAAGGGTTAGGAGAAAAAGGACAAGTATATGATGACACAGAAAGAAAAACAAAAATTAAATTTAAAGATGTTGCAGGACTAGATGAAGAAAAAGAAGAACTAATAGAAATAGTAGACTTTCTAAAAAAACCAGAGAAATTCACAAAAATGGGAGCAAAAGTTCCAAGAGGGGTTCTACTATATGGAAAACCAGGAACTGGTAAAACATTGATTGCAAAAGCAATAGCAGGAGAAGCAGATGTGCCATTTATATCAATGAGTGGTTCAGAATTCATCGAAATGTTTGCAGGACTTGGAGCGTCAAGAGTAAGGAAATTATTTGATAAAGCTAGAAAATTAGCTCCTTGTATAGTATTTATAGATGAAATAGATGCAATAGGAGCAAGAAGAACATCAAATAGTGGAGCAGAAACGGAAAATAATCAGACTTTAAATCAATTGTTGGTTGAAATGGACGGATTTAGTTCAGAAGAAACAATAATAGTTTTAGCTGCAACAAATAGACCAGAAATGTTAGACAAAGCATTATTGAGACCAGGAAGATTTGATAGACAAATAACTATTCCAGCACCTGATTTGAAAGGAAGATTAGATATATTAAAAATTCATAGTGAAAATAAAAAAATATCAGATGATGTTAATTTAGAAAGCATAGCAGAAGATACAGCAGGGTTTACTGGAGCAGAACTTGCAAATATCTTAAACGAAGCAGCAATTATCGCAACCATAAATAAACATGAAGAAATTGAAAATCAAGATATAGAAGAAGCTGTAAAAAAAGTAACAGTCGGTCTAGAAAAGAAAACAAGAGTATATTCAGAAAAAGACAAGAAATTAACAGCTTACCATGAAGCTGGACATGCTGTTGTTAGCAAATATTTGCCAACACAAACAGATGTAAAAGAAGTATCAATTATTCCAAGAGGAGTTGCCGGTGGATACACAATGTACAAATCTGATGAAGATAAATATTATATTTCTAAAACTGAAATGAAAGAAAAATTAATTGCTTTACTTGGTGGTAGAGCTGCTGAAAAATTAGTTTTAGATGATATTTCTACAGGAGCAAGTAACGACATAGAAGTTGCAACAAAAATTGCTAGAGAAATGGTTACCAAATATGGAATGAGTGAAAATTTAGGACCAATTGATTTTCAAGGTAAAGAAAAAAATGATATGTTTGTATTTGGAGAAAATATCGGTGATAAAATTGGTGCAGAAGTTAAGGCATTAATTGACGAAGCATATATAAATGCACAAAAATTATTAATTGAACACAGAGACAAATTAGATATAATTGCTCAAACATTACTAGCTAAAGAAAAAATTAATGAACAAGAATTTAAAAATATTTTTGAAGAATAAAAACAGAAAGTGCGGGATTAGGAGGAACAGAATCTTCAATCTCGCTGTTTTCGTTAGGAGGAAGAAATGGAAAAAATAGATGACATTAAAAAATTAAGTGAAATAGCAAAAAACATTAGAAAAGGAATAATAGAAGCAGTATATAGTGGACAATCTGGACATCCAGGTGGGTCACTTTCAATAGCAGATATAATGGCAGTTTTATATTTTTATGAAATGAACATTGACCCTCAAAATCCAAAAGATGAAAACAGAGATAGACTTGTGCTATCAAAAGGACATTGTGCACCTGCTTTATATTCAACATTAGCAAATAAAGGATTTTTTGGTATAGAAGAACTAGATACTTTAAGAAATATAGAAAGCAGACTACAAGGACACCCTGACATGAAAAAAATACCTGGTGTAGATATGACGACAGGCTCACTTGGACAAGGGCTATCAGCTGCAAATGGAATGGCTTTAGCTGGAAAATTAGATAATAAAAGTTATAGAGTATATTGTATTTTAGGAGATGGAGAAATAGAAGAAGGACAAATTTGGGAAGCAGCAATGGCTTCAAGCAAATACAAACTAGATAACTTATGTGTAATTGTGGATAATAATAATTTACAAATTGACGGAACAATTGAAGAAGTAATGAGTTCATATCCAATTGACGAAAAATTTAAAAATTTTGGATTTCAAGTTATAAACATTGATGGACATAATTTAAAAGAGATTATAGATGCGTTTGATGTAGCCAAAAATATAAAAGAAAAACCGGTTTGTATAATAGCAAAAACTACAAAAGGAAAAGGAGTTTCTTTTATGGAAAATAAAGCAGAATGGCATGGAAAAGCTCCAAATGAAGAAGAATATAAACAAGCAATGAAAGAATTGGAAATAGTAACTGAGTAAACATAATACATAGAAATGAAAAAATGTTAAAAAATAGTTGACAAGCAAGTAAAATAATGGTAAAATTAATAACTGTAATCCGCTTAGTCAAGGTACATAAAAACTAATCAAATTTAGTTACCTTTCGAAAGGATTAGCGAGTATACAAATAAGGGAGGTGCATTTTAAATGTACGCAGTAATTGAAAGTTGTGGAAAACAATACAAAGTAGCAGAAGGAGATGTAGTATTCTTCGAAAAATTAGACGCTGAAGAAGGGAAAAAAGTTACTTTTGATAAAGTAATATTAGTTTCTAACGAAGGTAAAGTAGAAGTTGGAAATCCTTATGTTAAAGGTATGAAAGTTGAAGGAAAAGTTGTTTCACACGGTAAAGGTAAAAAAATCATTGTTTTCAAAATGAAAGCTAAAAAGAACTACAGAAGAAAACAAGGACACAGACAACCATATACTAAAGTAGAAATAACTTCAATCAAAACAACAGCAAAGAAAACAGCAGCAAAAGCTGAAGAAAAAGTAGAAGCTTAATTTCTACATATAATTAATTAAAAAGATTTTAATTAAGAGAAAATATATATTAAAACCAAACTTACAAAATTAAATTTTGTAAAAAAGACGAAAGGAGTGAGATAAATGGCTCATAAAAAAGGTCAAGGTAGTTCACACAACGGTCGTGAGAGTGAATCAAAACGTCTTGGAGTAAAAAGAGCAGATGGACAATTTGTTTTAGCTGGTAACATATTAGTTAGACAAAGAGGAACAAGAGTATATCCAGGTGTTAATGTAAAAAAAGGTAGCGATGATACATTATACGCAGTAGTAGATGGTACTGTGAAATTTGAAAGAAAAGGTAAAGACAAAAAACAAGTAAGTGTTTACCCAGTAGAAGCATAATAAAAAACCGTAAAAGTAAAAATATGATTACTTTTACGATTTTTTTGTGTAAAATTACAAAAACATATTTACATTTTTATAAAATTTGTATAAAATATAGCAAGAAAAAATGTCAAAAACAAAAGAAAATAGTCAAAGATTTGCTAAAAAAGTAATTAATTGGCAATGAAGGAAATGAAAGGAACTAATATTCATGAAAATTTTAATGTTAACATGGGAATATCCTCCAAGGGTTGTAGGAGGTATATCAAGAGTTGTATATGATTTATCAAGAACTTTATTAAAAGATGGACATGAAGTAACAGTTGTTACATATAAAGAAGGAGATGCTCCAGATTTTGAAGATGACAAAGGAGTAAAAGTATATAGAGTTGAAAATTACATGATAAATTCAAATAATTTTATAGATTGGATAATGCAAATGAACTTCAACATGATAGCAAAAGCAAACGAAATAATTGCAAAAGAAGGAAAATTTGATGTTATACATGCACATGATTGGCTAGTAGCATATGCAGCAAAAACATTAAAAAATTCATATAATATTCCAATAGTAGCAACAATACATGCAACAGAAGCAGGTAGAAATAGCGGAATACATGATGAAACACAAAGATACATAAATGATACAGAATGGTTATTAACATATGAAGCCTCAGAAGTAATAGTAAACAGCAATTATATGAAAAATGAATTACAAAGATTATTCGGACTACCATATGAAAAAATAAATGTAATACCAAATGGTGTAAACATGAATCTATTTAACGGAATAGAAAGAGATTATAATTTTAGAAGAAAATTTGCAATGGACAACGAAAAAATAATCTTATTTATGGGAAGGCTAGTATATGAAAAAGGCATACAATATCTAATATCTGCAATGCCAAAAATATTAGAAGGATATCATGACGCAAAACTAGTAATTTGCGGAAAAGGTGGAATGATAGACGAACTAAAAGAACAAGTAAATGCAATGGGAATAGGAGAAAAAGTATATTTTGCAGGATACATGGCAGGAAAAGATGTTCAAAAAATGTACAAAGCAGCCGATATATCAGTATTCCCAAGCACATATGAACCATTTGGAATAGTAGCCCTAGAAGCAATGCTTTCAGAAAATCCAATAGTAGTATCAGACATTGGAGGACTAAATGAAATAGTACAACACAAAGAAAATGGTATGAAAACATACTGTGGAAATCCAAATTCAATTGCAGACGCAATATTAGAATTATTATATGACCACAAATTATGTGCAGAAATAACAAAAAAAGCAAAAAATAAAGTCAGAAATGAATATAACTGGAGTAAAATTTCACAAGACACACACTTTGCATATCAAAAAGCAATTTGTCAATCAATGGCAGAAAAACAAAAAAGAGAACTTGAACAAGAAAGAGCAAGAAAAACTAAAAAAGCCAAAAATACAGAAAAAGAAATTACTAATTTATTGGATTTCAAAAAAAGACATGCATACGCATAATGTCCAATGTCCAATAGGGACGGTTCTGTTTGGACATTTTGTCCATTTGGGACGGTTCTGTTTGGACATTCTGCTTTAAAGGAGCATATGAAATATTAAAATAAAAATATAAAAATCTAATATGAAATAAAATTAATTATTTTTGTATTAGATTTTTATTAGTTATAATATTAACAATAGTTTTTACTCTATTATGCCAAGTAAAAAGAAAAACAACAAATAAAAAATAAAAAAATTTTAAAAATTCTACAAATTTAGCACAAAAATGGTGTATAATATAAACATGAAAACTTAAAAGATCTGTCCCTTTTGGACAAAATGTCCAAATAGAACCGTCCCGAATGGACAAATGGACAAAAGAAAGGAAAGAAAAAATGGAAAAAGAGTTTAAATCAGGATTTGTTACAATAATAGGAAGAACAAATGTGGGAAAATCTACATTAATAAATTTATTAGTTGGCGAAAAAATAGCAGCAATAGCAAATAAAGTACAAACAACAAGAACTGCAATAAAGGGAATAGTGAATAGAGAAAATTCACAAATAATTTTTACAGATACACCAGGTATTCATAAGCCAAAACACAAACTAAATGAGACAATGGTGGAGACATCGTTTTCAACAATACCGGATTCTGATTTAGTATTGTTTTTAATAGAAGCGACAAGTGAGGATATAGGTAAAGGAGATAGAATTATACTAGATAAAATAAAAGAGGCAAAAAGAAAAACAATATTAATAATAAACAAAATTGATTTAGTTAAAAGAGATAAATTATTGAATTTGATAGATATATATAGCAAAGAATATGACTTTACAGCGGTTATACCAATATCAGCATATCAAGAAAAATATAGGGATATAATTTTAGATGAAATAGAAAAGAACTTAAAACCGGGACCTGCATATTATGATATAGAAGAGTATACAGACCAAACATTAAGGCAATTAGCAGAAGAAACTATTAGAGAAAAGGCACTAAAACTGTTACAAGATGAAGTGCCTCATGGAATTTATGTTGAAGTAGAAAAAATGAATTTGAGACAAAATAAACAGGGCGAAGATATTTATGATATTGAAGCTACTATTTATTGCTTAAGAGAATCTCATAAAGGAATAATAATAGGCAAAAATGGTGAAATGCTTAAGAAAATAGGAAGAGCTGCAAGAATAGATATGGAGCAAAATTTTGGACTAAAAGTAAATTTGAAAACATGGGTTAAAGTAAAACAAGATTGGCTTGATAATGATTCTATTGTTAATAAATTTAAACTTAAATAAAAATTAGATTTAAGTATAAAATTACAAAAAAATGCAAAAGATAAATTAAAGGTAAACTTTAAGAATGGAGATGAGGCATATGATTAAGAAAATTGCATGGGATGCATTTAAAAACACAGGAGATATAAATACCTTTTTAGAGTATAAAGAAATAGAAAATGCTGAAAGAGGAATACAAGAGATACAAGACATACAAAAAATTACAAATATAAATGTTGAAAATATTGACAATGAGATATAATAAATATAAAGTATAAAAAATATAGTAAAAGGAACTTGCAATATGGCAAATATAAAATTAAAAGGAATAGTAATTGCAGAAAATAACATGGGAGACTATGATAAAATGCTCACAATATTAACACCAAATTATGGAAAAATATCTTGTGTTGCTAAAGGAGCACGAAGACCACAGAGTGCTCTTTTAGCAGGAACACAATTATTTTGTTTTGGCGAATATTTAATGTATAAAGGAACTAATACATATCATATAAATTCATGTGAGACAATAGAAATATTTTACAATTTAAGAACAGACTTGGATAAATTGAAATATGCAATACATATAAATAAAATAATACAAGATGTAACAGAAGAAAACGAAAATTGTTACAAAATTTTACAACTGTTTTTGAACACATTATATATAATATCAGAAACTGAAAAAAATAAGGATTTTATATTAAGTGTTTTTAAGTTGAGATTATTATGTATTTTGGGATTTACTCCAAGGGTACAAAAATGCGTGTCTTGCAAAGAAAATAAGGAAATGTCAAAATTTAGCATAAAGGATAATGGCTTTAAGTGTGAAGCTTGTGGAAGGCAGGATAAATCAGCAATAGATATGAACGAAAGTACAAAAAATGCAATATTATATACTATTTCATGTCCATCTAAAAAATTATTTTCTTTTAACTTAAAAGAAGAAAGCCTTAGAGAATTTGAATTAATAACAAAAATTTATTTTAATGAGAAATTAGAAAAAGAATATAAATTAGAAGATTTATTTTAATGGGATTTAATGTGGTAGCCACTTAATCCCGATTTTTAAATTTAGTTTTTTTCAAAAATTACTTGCAAAAAATAATAATAAAATATATAATTGAGTTAGGCAAAAGTAAAAAAGAAGGGAGCGATTTTTATGAAAATAAAAATTATAGGAAAAGAACTAAAGATAACAGAAGCAATAAACGATTATGTAGAAAGAAAACTAGACAGAATCGACAAATACTTTGAAGATGCCGAAGCAGATGTTACTTTAAAAACAGAAAAAAATGTACAAACAGCTGAAATATGCATATTAGCAAATGGAGAAAAATTCAGAGCTGTAACAGAAGATAAGGATATGTATGCATCTATAGACAAAGATATAGACATATTAGAAGGACAAATAAGAAAAGCAAAAACTAAAAAAGAAAAAATGATGAAAGACGCAAGCATCAAAACAATGGAAGTAGAAAAAAATCATATTGAAGAAATTTCAAATGAAATAATAAAAACTTCTTATTATGAAATAAAACCAATTACTCCTGAAGATGCAGTTTTAGAATTACAAGCTCGTCCAACACATAATTTCTTAACATTTATAAATGTTGAAACAGGCAAAGTAAATGTTATACATAAATTAAAAGACGGAAAAAATTATGGCTTAGTAGAACCAGAAGCTTAAAAATATAAAAAAGAAAGAGATAAATATGAAAAAAAATAAAAAATATCAAAATATAAGACAACAAAAAGGGTCAATAACATTATATGTATTAATTAGTATGACTTTTATACTTTTTACTGTACTAGGAGTATATTTTAATTCTAACAGTAAAATGCAAAAACAATACAAAGAAATACAAAAAATTCAAAAAGAATATGAAAAAGAAGATATAAATGATGTGTATGAAAAAACATATGATAAATATCTACAAAACAATAAATAAAAATTTATCTCAATAAAAATAAATAAAAGGCAGGAAATCATATCCTGCCTTTATTAATATGTAAAATCATATCAATTAAAACAAAATATAACTTTCTACCCTCAATCATTAAGCCGTAAATTCAGCTAGTCTATCAAAAAATAATAACAACAAAAACTATTTCATAGAGTTTTCAACTTGTTGTATCATTTTTTTAACCATGTTACCACCTATTCTACCAGCATCTTTAGCTGTGATGTCACCATTATATCCATCTTTTAAATTAACACCAACTTCGCTAGCAACTTCATATTTGAATCTATCTAATGCTGTCATAGCTTCTGGAACTAATTTTTTGTTTGAATTGTTTGCCATTATAATTCACCTCCTGCAAATATACATTTCTAGAAAAAAACATTTGCTTTTTCTAATACTATCATTTGCAAATTTAGAAATAATAAACAGGAAATTTTTACAAAAAAATGTAAAACATTTATAACATTTACTAAACTGCAACAAAATATTACAACAAAATTTTATAAAAAGTTGAAAAAAATATATATTTATGATATAAAAATTCAGAAAAGGAGGAAAATACAAATGTACAAATTAGTAGCCGTTGATTTAGACGGAACAATGCTAAATAAATATGGAATAGTAACAGAAGAAACCAAAAAAACAATAAAAGAAACAATACAAAAAGGAACAGATGTAATAATAGCATCTGGAAGACCAATAGATTCAATAAAAACAATAGCAGAAGAAATAGGCTCAGAAAACTATTTTATAGCAGGAAATGGCTCTTTAATATATGATATAAAAAAAGATGAAGTCATATACGAAAAATTTTTAGACAAACAAAAAATTTTAGAAATAATAGATATTTGTGAGAACAATAGCATCTCCTATAATATATATACAGAAGAAACAATATTAGCAAAAAAACTCGAATATAATGTTTTGTATTACTACAAAGAAAATTTAAAAAAAGAAGAAAAAAATAAAACAAACATAACTATAGTTGAAAACATGAAAAAATATATACGAGACTCACAAAATGAAAAATTTTTAAAATTAACAATTTGTGATGAAAGCAAAACGATATTTAATTCAATAATAAGAAAATTAAGAGAAATATCAAATATCGATGTTTTAGATGTTGGACACATGTCAAGAAAAACAATAAAACAGGGAACAGAAGATGTAAGCATAGAATATTATTATACCGAAATTTCTTTAAAAGATGTAGACAAATGGAATGCTATGGAATATTTAATAAATAAATTAAATATAGATAAAGAACAAGTAATTGCAATTCGGTGACAACATAAATGACAAAAAAATGATAGAAAATGCCGGACTCGGAATAGCTATGGGACAAAGTACACCGGTAGTTAGACAAATAGCCGATTATGTCACAGAAAGCAATGACAATGAAGGAGTAAAAAAGGCATTAGAAAAGTTTTGTTAAACAAAATATTACAAAAATATTACAAAAATATTAATTTTTTGTTACACAGCTATATTTTGTTGATTTAAAGACTTATTTGATGTAAAATGTAATAGAGAATAAAAAACAAGGAGGAATTTGTCATGGCAACAAATCCAATGCAAAGAAAAGCAAGAAATTCATTTTTATTAGGAGTGTTAGTAACACTAGTTATAACAGGAATTGTAATAGCACTTTTATTTTTACAATTAAAAAATTATAAAGAAAAAGAAGCAACTGAAAAAGCTAATAGCGTGAAAGTTTGGGTTATATCACAAGATATAATATCAGGACAAGTAATAACAACAGATATGTTAAAACAACAAACAATAAACAAAACTTTAGTACCAAGTAATGCAATAGGTGATTTATCAATACTAGAAAACTATGCATTATCTGATAAAGAAGGAAATGAAATTATAACTGAATATAAAAACAATGTAGCAACATTATATTTATCTAAAAACGGTGGTAAATATGAAATAAAAACAGAAAGTGAAACAGGAAGTTATTACATAGAACAAAATGGACAAAAAGAATATGTAGAACTTTCAGAAGACCCTATAATAGCTAAAGTTAATATGAATAAAAACACTGTTATAACAATAGATACAATATCAAAATCAACTGAAAAAACAACAGATGATTTAAGAAGAGTAGAATACAATGTAATAACATTACCAACACAATTACAAACAGGAGAATACATAGACATTAGACTAGCATTACCATCAGGACAAGATTACATAGTAATTTCAAAAAAACAAGTTGAAATACCACAAATAAACGGAGTAGATGATGACGAAACTATATGGTTAAAACTAACAGAAGAAGAAATTATAACTATGAACAATGCTATAGTTGAAGCAGCAAAAATAGCAGGTTCACAACTTAAAGCAACAATATATACAGAAGCAGGATTACAAACAGCAGCTACACCAACATATGTACCAACTGGTGAAGTTATGAGATTAATAGAAAGTGATCCTAATATAGTCCAAAAATCTAAAAATGCTTTAATTTCTAGATATATGCAAAGCCAAGAAACAATTAGAAACAATGTATTAAACCCATTAATCAATAGCAACGGACAAGAAGGAGAAGAAAACTTAAAAACACAAATTCAAGAAAGCATAACAAATTCTAAAGAAAAGAGAAAAGAATATTTAGATTCTTTGGGAACAAAATAACAAATGAAGGGAAGAGTTATATATGAAAAAGATAGGATTCATAGGAGCTTATGACAAAACAGATATGTTATTGAATATAGCTAAAATACTAACAACAATGAAACAAAAAGTCTTAATTTTAGATTCAACAATAAATCAAAAAGCAAAATATGTAGTTCCAGCAATAGATCCTACAGTATCATATATAACTTCTTTTGAAGATATAGATGTAGCAATAGGATTTAAAAATGTAGAAGAAATCAAAAAATATGTAGGAAATTCAGAAGACTTTACATATGACATTTTACTTGTAGATTGCGACACAGAAGAACGAATAACAGAACTTCAACTAGAAAATGCAGACAGAAATTATTTTGTAACATCATTTGATATATTCTCTTTAAAAAGGGGAATAGAAATCCTAAAATCTTTAAAAACACAATTAAACTTAACAAAAATTTTATTTTCAAGTGAGATGTTAAAAGAAGATGATGACTATTTAAACTTTTTAGCATCAGATTGTAAAGTTAACTGGGACGAAGAAAGAATATATTTTCCTATTGAAAACGGAGACTTAAATGTAATAGCAGAAAATCAAAGAGTTCAAAAAATAAAATTCAAAAAATTGAGCGTACAATACAAAGATAGTATAGGATATATTGCACAACAAATATTAGAACAAAAAAGGGATTCAAACATAAGAAAAGCTATAAAAATTATAGAAAGAGGAGTATAACAATGTCAGTAATAACATTTGTTAACAATTTAGATGAGGAAACAGGAAAAACAATGTCATTAGTTGCAATTGCAACTAATATGGCAATTGAATATAACAATAGAATATTGATAATATCTACAACAAATAAAGAAGACAAAATAAGAAATTGCTATTTCGAAGAAAAACAATTTCTTAAAAACAGAAAAGGAATATTTGGTGGAGCAAAACAAACTCTAGATACAGAAAATGGAATAGAAGGAATAGCAAAAATAGCAAGAAGTAACAAATTAACACCTGAAATAATTACAAACTATACAAGAGTAGTATTTAAAGATAGACTTGAAGTTATTTTTGGAACAGAAAAAAAAGAAATATATGAAGATTTACAAGAAAAAGATATAGTAGAAGAATATGTTGATTTAATCAATGTAGCAAAATTATATTATGATAAAGTTTTTGTAGACTTAGATGAAAATATAGACGAAAACATAAGAGAACAAATATTAGACAGATCAGACTTAGTAGTAGTAAACACAAGCCAAAATTATAGTAGTTTGAAAAAATTAAAAGAAAAGAAAGAAAATGATGAATTGTTAAAATCACCAAGAACACTTATACTAGTAGGAAGATATGACAAATACTCAAAATACAATTCAAAAAATATCACAAGATATTTGGAAGAAAAAAATCAGATATTGACAATACCATATAATACACTTTATTTTGAAGCAGCAAACGAAGCAGGAGTACCAGACTTATTCTTAAGCTTAAGAAAAAATATTGACTCAGAAGATAGAAATGCAATTTTTATTGAAGAAGTAAAAAGAGCATCAGAAAATATTGTATATAGACTTCAAGAATTACAATCAAAAATGTAAAATATAGAAAGGGAGAATATCAATGACAATAACAAACATATTATTAACTCTAGTTGTTTTAGTAATAGCAGGTGTGGCAGTATATTATTTCTTAAAAAAGAAAAAAGAAGCACCAACAGAAGATATTATTAATGTAGATGATAAGACTTATACACTAGAAAAAATGCAAGAATTTGTTAAGAAAAGATTAGACGAAATAACAAAAGTAAACTTATATGATATAGGTCTTTCAGAAGAAGAGTTAAAAAGAAGAAAAAATAAAAAATATGAATTAAAGAAAGCCTTAAAAGGTTGTACATATGGTGATGTAAATGACAAGAAATATGTAAAAGAATTGATATTTGACTTGCTTTCAAAAGAATATGGAGTAAACGAAGCAAATATATCAAAATCTATACCATTTGATATCCCGTCATTATTAACACCACAAGATAAATTTGATATTCTTTTATATATGTATAAAAAAGATTTTGGATATGAAGCATTAACAGAAATAATTAAAAAATATCATTTAGCAGAATTAAAATATATTGAAGGAGAAACAAAACCATCATATGTTATAACTGCAAGAGAAATAGAAGATATATTCGAACAAGAAAACTTACAATTAGATTTTACTGACAAACTATCAGTAGTTGTACAAAGGATATATCAACATTATAAAGGATATAGCAGTATAGATGAAATAAGAGACATGAACATAGATGGTATATCTGGTGGTGTATCAGGACTTCCAGAAAGCTTTTTAAGCCAAGTAGCACAAACATCAGATACTGATTACTTAGTACAAGTTTCAGAACACAAAGTACCAAGAGCATGTGATAGTATTTGGATATTTTTCCAAGGTAAATCAATTCGTTTAGCATTTTTAAGCTTTGGAACAGAAGCAGAATTAAAAAGAGTATGTCAAAATATATATAAATACAACAATCCAGGACAATTATCAGATACAAATGGATATAAAATCAATGAAATGAAAGACGGTTCTCGTGTAGTTGTTGTTAGACCAAGCTTCTCTGAAACATGGGCATTCTTCGTAAGAAAGTTCGATGTTAAGCGTTCAACACTAGAACAATGGTTTAAAGGAGAACCAGGTTGTGAAGACTCAATAGAATTACTAAAATACTTAGTAAAAGGAGCAAGAATTATATCAATCACTGGTGAGCAAGGTTGTGGTAAAACAACAATGCTTATGGGCATGATAGAAAATATATATGAAACAATGAACATAAGAGTTCAAGAAACAGCATTTGAGTTGCACTTAAGAAAAATTTATCCAACAAGAAACATCTTAACATTTCGTGAAACAGACACAATATCTGGACAAGAAGGTTTGGATGTTCAAAAGAAAACTGACGGTTCTGTTAACATCATAGGAGAGGTTGCAACAGACCCCGTAGCATCTTGGATGATACAAGCAGCCCAAGTTGCATCTAAGTTTACATTATTTACACACCACGCTAAAACATTTCCTAACTTAGTAACAGCACTAAGAAACTCAATGTTAAGAACAGGAGTATTCAAAAACGAAAAAACAGCAGAAGAACAAGTTGTACAAGTATTAAACTTTGATATACATTTAAAGAAAGACTTCAGAGGAAAAAGATATGTAGAAAGAATAACAGAGTGTATACCAATTGAAGACAAAAACGAATACACATTTGACCATAGAAAAGAAAAGACATTAGAAGGTAAATTTGATAAATTCTTTGATAACGCAACACATTATTTTGAAAAAGTAACAGACAAACAATTATACACATACAGAAATATATTAGAATATGTTGATGGAGAATATGTAATAACAAATCCAATAACAGATGAAAACTTACGCGGTATGAGAGAAAATATGGACGAATCAGACTTAGAAGATTTTGACAGATTTGTAGAAAAACACTGGAAAAAAAGAACTAGAAGAGTAAAAAAAGATATATAAACTAGGAGGTGAAAAAACAAGTGTCAAACAAAATAATATATGTAATAATGGGAATATCAGTTGCATTGATAGCAATAATAGGAATAGCATATTATATATTATCTAAAAAGATGCAGAAATCTGAATATAAGCAGATACAAAAACTTCAACAAGGAACTAAATCAGGAAAATTTTCATCAGAAGTAATATATCAAAGATTATATTTAACATATAGAAGAATCCCATTTATAAAGAAATACATATTAAAATTAAGAAGAAGATTAGAAATATTAAATATAGATGACGAATATGCAACCAGAAGAGACTCAGCAAAAATAATGACAAAGGCACTTGCTATATTACTCCCATTAGTTATTCTTACAATTTTATTTACAAGAAGCAATTATCTATTAATGTTCATATTATTAATATTTGAACTATTTATGATTGACATATTAATAGAAAGCTCAGTAGATAAAAAAGACGACGCTTTACTAGAACAGCAAATAAACTTTTTCTCAGAAATAAGACATGCTTACCATGAATTTAATATGGTAGAAGAAGCAATTTATCAAGTATCACAAGACGACGAAAAAGAAATATCAAGACAAGGTGAAAAGATTTATGAAATATTAATTTCAGATGATCCAGAAACAGAACTTGAAAAATATTATGATGTTGCTCCTAATAACTTCTTAAAAGAATTTGCTGGACTATCATATCTAACAAAGGAATTTGGTGATAGACAAGTAGATGGAGCATCATTATATTTAAAAAATATTGATAATATAGCACAAGAAATGCAATTGGAAATATTAAAAAGAGATAAATTAAATTATGTATTTAGAAGTTTATCTTTTATATCAATAGCACCAGTTTTACTATTAGAACCATTAAAAAATTGGGCAGTATCTAACTTCTCATTTGTTAAGAACTGGTATTATGGTAAATCAGGAACAATAGTACAAATACTAATATTAATAATAACATTTGTATCATACATATTAGTTAGAAAACTTAAAGACAATGGCTCAGTAGACATGAATACAAAAAACACGGAAAACCCATGGCAACAAAAAATATATAAAAACAAAATAGTTAAAAAGATAGTTGATTTGTTCTTACCAAAAGAAGGAACAAAAGAATATAAAAAAGTAAAAGACTTACTTAAAGATGCGGCATCATCTTTAAAAATAGAGTGGGTATATATAAATAGAATATGTCTTAGCATAGTAACATTTGTGGTATCAATTATGATATTTTCATACTTACATCAAATTGCTATTGACTATGAATATACGCAACCAACGACAGATTACGACTTGATCCGGAGGCTTAACAGCCAAAGATGAAGCAAAAGCTATGGAATTAACAAAACAAGACAATGTATTTTTGAATATGTTTAGAGGAAAAACTAAAACAACTCAAAAAGAAATAGAAAGAGCATTAAGAAGGTCACAATATTATACAGACTCAACAGACGAAGAAATAGCAACTGCTGCAAAAAGAATTTATGAAAAATTAAAAATAGTAAATAGTGAATATTTGCAATGGTTTGAAATATTATTAGCATGTGTATTCTCAATAGTTGGGTATATGTCTCCAATTTGGATTTTAATGTTCCAATCAAAAATGAGACAATTAGAAATGGAAGACGAAGTAATGCAATTCCAGACAATTATACTTATGCTTATGAGAATAGAAAGAGTAAATGTAGAAATAATATTGGAGTGGCTAGAAAGATATTCAAATATATTTAAAAGTCAAATTACAAGATGTGTTAATAACTATGAAGCAGGAGCATGGGAAGCTCTAGAAGAATTAAAAAATGACATTTCATATATGCCTTTAATAAGAATTGTAGAAAGCATGCAAGCAGCAGTTGAAAAAATCCCTATAAAAGACGCATTTGATGAATTAGATTCTGAAAGAGAATATTACAGAGAAAAACGAAAAGAGTCAAATGAAAGATTGATAAAACGAAAAGAAATGATAGGAAGAGTTATAGGTTTTGCACCAATGGTATGTATGTTTGTAGGATACTTAATAGTTCCACTAGTATTTATAGGACTAACAAGTATGTCAAGCTCATTTGCTAGTATGTCTTCGTCATCATTTTAAAATATAAATAAATTATTTTGAGTTTGAATATATGTTCAAACTCAAAATAGAGTAGAAAGGAATTGATTATGGAGAACGCATCTAAAGCCTTATTAATGGCAGGCGGAATTTTGATTGCACTTCTTATAGTTGGGGCATTGGTACTTATGTTTAATCAGTTATCAGCATACCAAAAATCGAATTCCGATAATTTAAAAACATCTCAATTGGTAGAATTTAATAATCAATTTTTAAATTTTACTTTAGATGAAGAAATATATGGTTATGATTTAATTTCATTATTGAATAAGGTTATAAACTATAATGAGGCTGAACCAGTAGCAAATTCAGTTGAATATAAAGAAATAGCATTAAGTATAATAATGGGAAAAAGCTTTGCAACGAAATATGGAATAAATAATACATCTAAAGCTTTTGGAACTTTACCCAAAACATATGTAATAACTAAATCAGATTCAGATTTTTCAAAAATAATTAATAAATTTATAGTTATGGAAAAAAATTATACATTAAGTGGTATGAGTAAACTATCAACATACTATGATGCAATATATGTTGATAAAACTAAAACAATAAAAGAAGTATTAGGAAAAGATGTAATTATAGATAAAACAGATGTTGAACAGTACAGAGAATATTCAGAATTTAAAAAAGCTAAATTTAAGAATACTAACATAGAATATTATAAAAATGGACAAGTAAAAGCAATATCATTTGAATTTGTGAGTTAATCCTATAATAAGAAGGGAAGTGTGAAATGTGGAAAATGCGTCTAAAGCACTATTAATGGCAGCAGGAGTATTAATAGGAGTTTTAATATTAACACTTATGGTATATTTATTTGTAGACTTTGGCACAATATCCGCACAAATACACTCACAGGTAGCTCAAAGGCAAGTAAATGAATTTAATGGTCAATTTACTTCTTATGAGGGAAAAGGTGAAATTACAATTTATGATGTAATAACAGTAACAAATTATGCAAAAGAAAACAATGAATATTATAAAGAAAGCAATTTATATGATAGTGATTATAAAGTAGAAGTAAGATTAAAAAGCTCAAGAGGAACTACAATTCTTACTTCAAAAGAAATCACAGTTGATTATATTAATAAATTAGTACAAGATGAACAAGTTAATAACAATACTTGGTTAGTTGAATATAAATGTGAAGTTACTAAATATCATAACAATGGAAGAGTATCTGAAGTTATCTTTTCTAAAAAATAATTCATACTCAAAAATTCATTAAAATTATAATGTAAAGGAAAACTTAAATGAAAAAAATAGCAATTTTTTTAATAGCAATAATAATTATTGTTTCTGGAATTTCATATATGTATTTGAATTATAAGGCAAATTATAATATATCACAAAAGACGAATAAAGAATTTGAAAAATATATAGATGAAGAAATCTACGGAAAAGAATTATCTACTATTATAAATAAAGCAATTGATTATAATGAAAAAAATGAAGTAGAAAAAGATACTAAAGGAAATTATATAGATGATAAAGAAAATTCTATTAATATAGATATAAAAATGGTAGATGATAATTCAATTTATAAAATGGAGGCATTTTATAAAAATGGAATGCAAAATTTTATAAAGTATTATGGCGATATAAAATTTAAGTGTACTAAAATTGATTATCATAGTTCAACACATAATATAAAATATATGTTGTTTGAACAAATACCAGATTAAATTTGTTTTTAATGTTACTAATATAAAATTAGTATTTAAATAAAATTATATAAAATAAAGGAGGAAAAAAACATGGAAAACGCTTCAAAAGCATTAATTATTGCAGGTGCAATATTACTTTCAATTTTATTAATATCTTTAGGAATTATGATATTTACTCAAGCTCAAGATACTATACAAAATAGTGGTATGTCTCAAGCTGAGGTAAATGCATTTAACAATCAATTTGTAAAATATGAAGGAACAAAAAAAGGTACAATGGTTAAATCTATGGTTCAAGAAGTTAATACAAATAACTCACAAGATGAATCAGGAGATCACCAAATTGCAATTGTTGTAGATACAGCCGACACTACTACTAAAATAACTTCACAAACTAGTAATAATGTAACAACATATTTTACAAAAGATATAAAAAATACTTCAACATATGAAATTTCAATAACAAAATATGAAGCAAGTGGTCGTATATCTCAAATAACAGTAAAATTAGTAGCTAATAAATAAAATAACATTTAAAAATGTTCAGAAAGGAGAATAGCAATGGAAAACGCAGTAGATGCATTAAAAATGGCGGCAGCCGTATTAATATTTGTATTAGCAATTTCCATTGCTATTTTGTCTTTTGGACAAGCGAGGGAAGCAGCTGATACAATATTAGACTACAGAGATAGAGAAACATTATTTATAAATGGAAACTATTACTACAAAGCAACTGGAACAGAAAGAAAAGTTGGATTAGAAGCAGTTTTCCCATCAATAATAAGAGCATATTTAGAAAACTATAAAGTTGTATTTGAAGGATTAGACAAACCAATTTATAAGGTTATATTGAACGATGGATCTAAACTAGAAAGATACACTCTAGATTTAGAGACTAATTCAAATACTCCTTATAAAAATGCTGTTGTAGCTAATAATAGCGAAGCAAAAGCTGAATTTTTATGTGGAATTTTATATGGAAAATTTAAAAATAATGATAAAGAAACATTTGAAGGAACATATCATATTAGTTTAGATGGTTGTGAAAATTTATATACACAACTTACATCTAAACAAAATAGTAATTTTCAAATTTTAGAATACTTAGGTGTGTATTATCAAAGTGACACCGCAGAACAACCAGATTCTAATAAAACAGAAAAAAGAATAATTACTTATAAAATTACAAAATAGCAAAATCCTTAGAAAAGGAGGTAAAAAATATGAATGATACATTTATTACAGTAATAGCGATATTTTTAACGGCAGTGTTATTATTTGTATTTCCAGTATTGACCATGGCAGATAAATTAGATGATGCATCAAATGCAAAAGTTGATACAATTACCTCTAATTTTGTAAGTGAAATTCAAATGACTGGAAAGTTAACATTAAAAGACTATAATTCTTTTATAGAAGAACTGGCATCTACGGGAAACACCTATGATGTAAATATTGAAGTTAAGATTCTAGATGAAAATCCAGGAAAGAAAGCATCGCAAACAGACAAAGACAAAATAGGAGAAAATGTATATTATTCAATATATACTACTCAAATTGAAGATATTTTGAAGAATAGTGATAATAATAATCAATATACATTTAAAGAAGGCGACTTAATAAAAGTTACAGTAAAAAATACCAATTTAACATTAAGCCAACAACTGAAAAATTGGTTATACACTGTAGCAGGAAATGATACATATACTGTAAGTGCTACAGAAAGTGCAATGGTTGCAACAAATGGCGGAGATTTAGTTTATACCTCTGAAAAATCAGATGGTAGTGATAAAAACCAAGCAGAAAATGAAAATAAATTATTATATGAACTTAGAGAAAATAATTCATCAGGAAGAATATTAAAAACTGGTGAATGGACAAATTGTAATGTTTGGGTTAAACTTTGGGCTGAAGATGATTATAAATTAGATTTGGAATATTATTGGAAATATGAAAATGAAAAAACATACAGTAGAGTGGAAAAAAGAGAAGATGGATATATTTTAACAATACCCAATGAGTCTTCAATAAATGTTTATTGGAAACACTCTACTTTGGAAAAATATTCTAATATAGAAACAATAGACATGCGTATTGAAAGAGAAAGACCTACAATAGAAGAAGTTATAGGAAGCACTAAAAAAGGAAACTCTGGAACTATTACAATCAATGGAATAAATGATACTGGTGGAAGTGGAGTGTATGGATATTATATTAGTACAAGTTCAGAGACACCAGATGCAACAAGCTCAAGTTGGGTATACGATACTTCAAGTAGTGTAAGAAAACCAGTTGAAAAAAACGGAACTTATTATGTGTGGGTAAAAGATAAAGCAGGAAATATTTCAGATAGAAAAAGTTGTACAGTTAGTGGAATTGTACCACCTGTTGAAACAGTTACAATATCAAATAAAATGGCATTGAAAAATGGAACTGTGACATTTGTGCCACAGTTTACAGGAGGAACTGAATATAGCAAAATTGAATTTACAAGTAGTAATGCAAATATTGCAAGAGTAGACAACAATGGAAATGCAACTGGAATAAATGCAGGAAATACAACTATAAGATGTACTGTTACGAACTTTAATGGAACAACATGTTCTGCAGAAGCAATACTTAGAGTAGTAGAAGTAGCATATAATCCTAATGGTGGAACATTAGATTTACCTTACAATAACGGAAGATTTACAACATTAAGTTATAATGAAACAACTAATATTTTTGGAGATACAAGTGTACAAGAATATGCATGGAGCAAATCTTCAGCGTCAGAACCTTCATCTTGGACAAGATATCCAAGCACAAATGGTGGACAAGCAACATTAACGACTAGTGATGTTGGAACATATTATTTGTGGACAAGATTAACAGATGCTAATGGAAATAAGGTTACTAGTGTAAGCAATGGATATAATGTTAGAAAAAATAAAATAGATATAATAAACAGATATATAGGAACTAATATTTATAACATAATTCGTAATCCTAACACAAATGGATATGTAAATCAAAATGTTACACTTACTGTAAACTTAAATGTTCCAGATATATTAAGAGAAGCTGTAAATGGTTTAATAATACAAACAAATAAAAATCAGGCAAATTGGAACAATACAAATGTTCAAACATTTACTGAAAATGGTAGATGTGATATAAGATTATATGATCCGGATACAGGACAAGATGGAATATATACTACTTATTGGATAACAAATATTGATAAGACCACACCGTCAACACCAACAATATCATATCCAGGTTATAATAATGACTGTAGGTGGAAAAATGATATAAGTATAAATCTATCATCAAGTGATAATGTAGGAATTGCATATTACCAAGTAGATTGGAATAACGATGGATTACCAGATGCAAATATAGGTGCAAATTTTGTTCCATGGAACGGATATAGTAGCCATGATAATAGATTTAGAGCAGTAGACAATGCAGGAAATGTAAGTGACTGGTCATCAAGTGTTCATATTCATATGGATACAGAAGCACCAACAAAGACAGATTGGTGGTGGGGAGAAGTAAATGCAAATGTAGCAAGGTTATATATACAAGCTTCAGACAACGCTTCAGGAATAAACAGAGTACAATGTCCAACATCAACAGCATCAGGAGGATATAATAACTGGGTTTGGTTTAATGCAGTATGGGATTCAAGTGCAAATGCTTGGAGAGCAGATATAACACCATCAACATTTGGACATTATGGACAAGAATATCAAACGCATTTGTATATATATGATAATGCAGGAAATGGTGGATATTATAATCAAACAAGTGTAAATATACCTTCTAATTATATAGGATTTGGTGAAGGAAAAAATTATGATTATGTAAAAAGTACATATGAATTAAAAGCAACTAACAATGGTAAAGATGTTACAGAAGAGGCATTTACTAGAAAAAATACTGTTATTGGTGGAATTCAAACAGGAGATGCAAGCACATCAGCAGATGGCAGATTCATATTTGTTCAAACTGAATATTTTGGTGGAGATACAAGCATACAATTAAAATTGCCAAAAGGAGATTATAAGGTAACATTTGGAGTAACCTTTGCAGTTGGAGTTTATGATTGTGTAACAGATGTAACACCTTGGTCATATATACATATGATACAGGCAGGAGATATTTATTCTATGAGTGGAAAAAATTTATGGGGATTAACAATAGAAAAATATAAACAATCATCAGATGATAGGATACCAGCAGAATTTGAATTTTCACTTAGCGAATCAAAAATGATATATTTTACAGAAGCAACTCCTGGTACAGGATCATATACAAGAGTAACTATAATTCTAGAGAAGACCAAATAATTTTTACTAGAAGTCAATAGTTGGAGCAGAAAACTTTAAAATTTTCTGTTCCAATATTTTTATATATTTTAAAAATATGCCATAAAAGTGTTAAAAAAGCTTTATAAAAACCAGAATTTTTTTCATAATTTGGAGAAAAAGCAATAATTCGTTTGACAAAAGTAATAAAAATATATATTTCGTCTTGAAATTCATTAAGTGTTTTTAGCTTTTCTATTTGTTTATAGTACCTTGTCTCTTTTTTATTTTTTTATCTAAAAATATACAAAATTAGACAAAATTTATTGAAAAAAAATATATAAAAATGTTATAATAATAGCAAATGTACTAATAGGGGGAAAATAAATAAATGAGTGATACATTTATTACAGTAATTGCAATAATGCTAGCAGCAGTATTATTATTTGTATTTCCGATTTTAACAATGGCAGACAGAGTAGACGATGCATCAAATGCAAAAGTAGACACAATCACCTCCAATTTTGTAAGTGAAATTCAGATGACAGGAAAATTAACATTAAAAGATTATAATTCTTTTATAGAAGAACTGGAATCTACGGGAAACACCTATGATGTAAATCTGGAAGTTAAAATTCTAGATGAAAATCCAGGAAAGAAAGCATCGCAAACAGACAAAGACAAAATAGGAGAAAATGTATATTATTCAATATATACTACTCAAATTGAAGATATTTTGAAGAATAGTGATAATAATAATCAATATACATTTAAAGAAGGCGACTTAATAAAAGTTACAGTAAAAAATACCAATTTAACATTAAGCCAACAACTGAAAAATTGGTTATACACTGTAGCAGGAAATGATACATATACTGTAAGTGCTACAGAAAGTGCAATGGTTGCAACAAATGGTGGAGATTTAATATACACATCAGAAAAACCAGAAGACAGTGACAAAAATGAAACTGAAAATAAGAACGAGCTTATATATGTTCTTAGAAAAAATGATTCATCAGGAGAAATATTAAAATCTGGTAACAACCAAAGTCACTGGACAAATACTAATATTTATGTAGAACTTTCATCTAAAGATTCGTATAAATTAGATTTGGAGTATTATTGGAAATACGATTATGAAGAAAAATATAAAAAATTAGATAGTAATAATTTAACGATAAATGAAAAAACTATAATAAATGTTTATTGGAAACACTCTACTTTAGAAAAATATTCAGAAATAGAAACAATAGATATGCGTATAGAAAGGGAAAAGCCTACAATACGAGAAGTTATAGGAAGCACAGAAACAGGCAACTCTGGAACTGTTACTATAAATGGAGTGGTAGACACTGGAGGAAGTGGATTAAGTGGGTACTATATTAGTAAAAAACCAAACACTCCTGATGTGAACGATTTAAAATGGACATATAGTTCGGTAGAAAATATATCACCACAAACAGTTAAAGAAAATGGAACTTACTATGTGTGGACAAAAGATAATGCAGGAAATATATCGGAAAGATACAGTTGTACAGTTAGTGGAATTGTTCCAATTATTACAGAAATTCAATTAGCTAACAAAATGGTTCTAAAAGGAAAAGATACATATTTTACACCACAATTTAAATTACAGACTGAAGGAGAAATTAGTTACAGAAGTATTCAATTTACAAGTGACAATACAAATATTGTGACAGTAGAAAATGACGGAAAGAACATGAGTGCAAAAGCAACTGGAATAAATGCTGGAAATACAACTATAAGATGTACAGTTACAAACTGGAACGGTTCAACATGTTCAACAGATGCAACACTTAAGGTAATGGAAGTAACATATAATCCTAATGGAGCAACAATAGACTTACCATATGCTAACGGAAGATTTACAACATTAAATTATAATGATGTAACAATTAGTCTTTCAGAAACTGTAAGTAAGCAAGAATATGCTTGGAGTAGGTCAAATGCAACTGAGCCTTCATCTTGGACAGAATTTTCAAATGGCGGACATGCAATGTTAACAACTAATGATGTAGGAAAATATTATTTGTGGACAAGATTAACAGATAATTATGGAAACACTATTACTAGTGTAAGCAGTGGATATAATGTAATAAAGAATAAAATTAAAGTAGTTAGTGATTATTTAAGAGAACATAATTTAAATATATATGATATAATAAAAATTAATACTAACCCATCTGGTTGGACAAATCAAGATATTACAGTTACTATAAGTTTAAATGTTCCAGATGAACTAAAAGAAGCTGTTTCTGGATTAGTAATACAAACAAGAAGAGATAATAATGATTGGAGCAATTCAGATACACAAATATTTACTGAAAATGGACGAATTTATATAAGATTACATGATAATGGAACAAACACAGAAAAGATAGATGTTGCACACAATGTAACAAATATAGATAAAAAAGCACCAATAATTAATAGCTTAACGCCAAACACAACAAATATGACTTATCAAAATATAACTTTAACTGGAAAAGCTATAGATGTAAATTCTGGATTAAATGCTTATTATTTTGGAACAAGCTTACCACAGAATAATTGGTCATATATTTCAAGTACAACATCAGAAATTACAAAGACGTATTCTGTATCAGAAAATGGTACATATTATTTCTGTGTAAAAGATCAAGCAGGAAATATAGCAACAGCTAATATAAATATATCAAATATATGTAAATCTCACGCATATAGAAAAGATACAATTACTTATCCAACATGTACTAACTCAGGTTTAGATAGATATACTTGTACAAAATGTGGACATTCATATGATGTTAATACTAGTGCTTTAGGACACAGCTATACAGCCCAAGGAGATTTAAGAACTTCAGCAACATGTAAAGAAGCAGCAACATATTGGTATAAGTGTTCAAGATGCCGGAACACCAGGAAACACATATTTTTCTTCGGGTTCAACTTTAGAACACGATTTCAGCAAAAAAGATTACTGTTATACGCATACTAGTCATAAACAACAATATACATGTGGAGTAACATCAACATGGGGTACTTGTTCATCTGGTAAGTATGTTCATGCGGGTGAAAATTATCCACATGAACCTCATAAATATACATCAGGTAAAAAGAAAAAAACTTGTAAACCTAGCGGTAGCGAAGTCACGAAAAGTTACCCATGTACAGACCACTATAGAATAATATGTAGTAAATGTGGGGAAGAACAAAAATAAATATAAAACGATCCCAAAATATAAATTTTAAGTTATTATTAAAGAATTTATTGAAAAATAAAACCATAAATGTTATAATAATAACAGATGTTTTAATAGGAGGAAAAATAAATGAGTGATACACTAATAACAGTAATAGCAATAGGATTAGCAGCAGTCTTAATGTTCATATTTCCATTAATGACAATGTCAGACAGAACAGACGATGTAGCACAATTAACAGTAGAAACAGCAACAACAGAATTTGTAGACGAAATAAGAACAACAGGAAAAATAACATCAGACAAATACAGTCAATACTTACAAACAATAGGGTCAACAGGAAATACATATAATGTAGAAATGGAAGTAAAAGTATTAGATGAAAATCCAGGCAAAAAAACAACACAAACAGATAGAGAAAAAATAGGAGAAAATGTTTATTATTCAGTTTATACATCACAAATAGAAAATGAATTAAAAGAAAGAAACAACTATAAACTAAAAGAAGGAGATTTAGTATCAGTTAGTGTTAAAAATACTAACCAAACACTATCTCAACAATTAAAGAATTTCTTCTATTCAGTAACAGGAAACGACACATACACAATAGCTGCTTCACATGGTGGAATAGTTACAGCAACAGGAAAATAATATACTATAATTTAAATAGCTTGTAATAGAAGTATTACAAGCTATTTTGAAAAACAAATGCAAAGGAAATAAAAAATATGAAAATACAAAGTTTAGCAGTAATGTTTATAATATTAATACTACCAATATCAATTGTATTATCAACATATACTCAAAATAGAGTACAAACATTAAGCTTACAAAGTCAATATGATTCTAAATTAAATAATGCCACATATGATGCTTTAAAAGCGTATCAAATAAACTCTTTTAACAGTAACACATCAACTTTTATAAATTCTAAAATGAGAGATATAAAAGCATCAGTTAATACATTTTTCAATTCGTTAGCAACAAACTTTTCAACAGTAGGATACACAAAAGACACATTACAAAATTATGTACCTGCAGTAGTATATACAATGTATGATGGATATTATATTTATTCACCATATACAAATACATGGGATAATGAAACAATGAATACAAATACTGAGAGTCAATCATATAAAAATGGAGAGCAAATATACGGCTTAAAACCTTATGTTTATTATAGTTGCAGATATAAAGGATCAAATGGAAAAGGAAGCTATGATGTAGTAATAACTTATTCATTAGATAATTATATTTCTATTCAAGGTACAGTTGCAGGTGGCAAGCCAGTTAGTAAATATGGATATTTATTAAGTAATGTTACATCAGACGGAACTAAAGCAACATATAAAGGTGTAGAAATAACAGCAGAAAATGCTTTGAGTGAAAATATATGTATTGATGGTGAATTAAAAAATTACAAATATAATAAAGTTAATGGTACAAAATACTATAATAATGCTGGACAAATTATTTCTAATATATCTGGAAAAGCTATTGTACAAACCAATGGTTCAGAGTACTATTCAGATAATGACAATAGCGCTGTTAAATATTATACTGAAGCATTAGAGATGAAAAACTTTATAGAAACATATTTATCAGGAATAAAAGTCACTGATGCAGTTGATATTGATGGAAATAAATATAATACAACAAATGTTAGTCCATATACTGATGTAGGAAAAATATTTGATTTTGATAATAAAAATGGAATTGAAGCTGAAGATTCTAATTTTAATCAACATAGGATGGATGTAATAAAATACGCAATAACAAGAAATCTTTCTGTTGCAATATCAAACTATAATAATTTTTCAAGTGCAAGTGCAAATTTCCAAATGCCAGAACTTAGAGAAACTGACTGGGAAAAAATAATGGATAATATATCTATAATAAGCTTTTTACAAGGTATGAGCATAGGTGGAAAAGTATATAATGGATATTCTATAATTACAAATACTAAAAACGAAGATGTAGTTACTGAAAATTCAATATATATTAGGACATCTGATAATGTATTACATGATGTGGCAGAAAATGGACTAAATGTTGATAATAATTCTGTTGGTGTGTTTAATATAAATGCTGAAAGAAGAAGCGGAGAAATAACTGAAAACGGAATTCAAAAAACAAATTATTATTTTCCTTTAAGAGGAACTGCAGATAAACCATTAACATTATCATATGATTCAATAGTAACTCGTAATAATTTAGGAAATAAAGCAGATATTTTGGCTAATAATAAAACTTTAGCAAAAATTTATTATACAGCTTTAGGAAGAGAAAGATATTCTTTATATAGAGAAAAATTAAATATAGATATAAATTAAAATAATAAAAAATAAAAAAATGTAAATAATAATATTATAAATTATTTTAGGAGATAAGAAAGTTGAAAAAAACAGGAAATATCAAGAAAATAATAATTATAATATTATTATTTATTTTATACACATATATAGTAGCAATTCAATCAATTCCAGAAAGTATAGTCATATTTGAAGGCGAATCTATAAATTTAAAGACAATGCTAGGGCTAAAAGCTAATTTAACAGAAAAAGATGGAATAGTAGAAACTTTATCAAATAATCAAACTAATACAATAAATTCAGCAGGAAAGAAAACAGCTAAAATAAGCCTTTTTGAAAATATATTTTTAAAAGATGTAAATATAGATGTACTACCAAAAACAAAAGTAATACCAGTAGGAAATATAGCGGGAATAAAATTATATACAAGTGGAGTACTAGTAGTAGGCATGTCTGAAATAAAA
This sequence comes from uncultured Clostridia bacterium, assembly GCA_934141605.1. GTDB lineage: Bacteria > Bacillota > Clostridia > TANB77 > CAG-508 > CAG-269. Next base: position 42,836 of record CAKPCL010000003.1, on the reverse strand, counting down.
GGAATTGATAATAAAAAATATAAGCCATATGAAAATACAGGCATAGTAGAGGGAGATACCATAATATCTATAAACAATGCAAAAATTGAAACAACAGAAGAATTGATAGAAAAAGTAAATTCCTGCAATGGAAATGAAGTAGAATTACAATATATTCATAATAAAAAAACGCTACAATGTTCAATAAAACCTGTTCAAACAAGCGTAACAGAATATAAATTAGGACTATGGGTAAGAGATAGTGCGGCAGGAGTTGGAACAGTAACATTTTATGAGCCATCAACACAGAGCTTTGGAGCATTAGGACACGGAATAACTGACATAGATACAGAACAACTAATAGATATAGCTTCAGGTGAATTTGTTACAACTAAAATTTTAAATGTTATTAAAGGTGAAGTAGGAAATCCTGGAAGAATACAAGGAACAGTAGATAATCAAAAAAATATAGGAACAATATATAAAAATACTAGATTTGGAATATATGGTAAAGTAGAAAATATATCAAGTTTAAATATAGATAAGTCAAAAGAAATGGAGTTGGCATTAAGAGATGAAATAAAAAAAGGAAAAGCAACGATAATGTGTAGCTTAGAAAATGGAAAGATTGAAGAGTATGAAATAGAAATAGAAAAAATTTATAAAGAAAATAATTATGATAATAAAAGTATGTTAATAAAGGTGACTGATGAACGATTAATTGAAAAAACAGGAGGAATAATACAACGGTATGAGTGGGGCGCCAATTATTCAAAATGGTAAATTTGTTGGATCTGTTACACATGTTCTTGTAAATAATCCTCAAGAAGGTTATGGCGTTTTTGGAGATATAATGATAAAACAAATGAGAGCTGTTCAATGATAATAACTTTTTTTAAATAATCATAAAGAAAGAGTAAAGGTTGGAATTAAATTACTTGAAAGAACTGTTGTGTAAATATAAAAAACTACTGAAATATTAAAATTCAGTAGTTTTTAGTTTTTAATTATTAGAATCTAATAACATAGGACCAATTTTAGTTACAGTTCCAGCACCTAATGTTAGTACAATATCATTTTCTTCAACATTTTCTTTCAAATAAGAAACACATTTATCAAAATCAGGAAAATATTTTGCATCTTTACCAAGAGAAATTATTTTATCAACTAAATCTTTAGAAGAAATATTATAAGTATTAGTTTCTCTAGCAGCATAAATATCCAAAATAATAATATTATCAAAATTTAATAAAGCCTTTGCAAAATCATCTAAAAGATTTTTTGTTCTGCTATAAGTATGAGGTTGGAACACAACCCAAGACTTATGATGCTTTTTATTATTAACAGAAGTTGAAGTAGCTACTATTTCTGTTGGGTGATGACCATAATCATCATAAATACTAGCACCATTTATTTTTCCTTTAAATTCAAATCTTCTATGAGCACCAGTAAATTTTTTTAGAGCATTTTGTAAATCTTTTTTATCAATTCCATAATAGTCACATAAAGAGATACATGATAAAGCATTTAAAATATTATGAGCCCCTGGAACTGATAATTGAATTTTTTCAAAAAATTCACCATTTTTATAAACATCAAAAGAAGGAAAACCATCATTATCAAATTCAATGTTTTTAGCATAAAAATCAACATTTGTATTATTTATTCCATATTTAATAATTTTTGCATTTGTATATTTAGGCAAATCTAAACAATTTTTGTCATCACCATTAATAATTAATAAACCATCATCAGGTAATAATTTAGTATATTTAACAAAAGCATTTTTAATATTATCAAATGTTTTAAAATAATCTAGGTGGTCATTATCTATGTTTAAAATAATTTCAGCTTTTGGACTAAACTTTAAAAAACTTTCAACATATTCACAAGCTTCAATAATAAAGTGTTCACTATTACCAACCTTATAATTACCATCAATAGCATTTAAAAAAGCACCAACTTGAATACTTGGATCTTTTAAAGCTTCCAAAAAGCAAAGAGAAATCATTGAAGTTGTTGTTGTTTTACCATGAGTACCTGAAATGCAAATAGTATCTTTAAAGCATCTAGTAAGTTCACCTAAAAAGTCAGCTCTTTCAATGGTTGGAATATTTAATCTTTTAGCTTCTAACATTTCAGGGTCATCTTGTTTTATGGCAGCAGAATAAACTACAACATCAGATTTTGAAACATCTTCTAAATTGTGTCCGATTGTAACTTTTATGTTCATAGAAGTTAATTTATCTGTTGCTTCTGACTGTGCCCAATCAGAACCAGTAACATTAAATCCCCAATTTGTAAGTATTGCAGCGATTCCACTCATGCTTACACCACCAATACCAATCATGTGAATGTTTTTATATTTTTTAATATTTTCTATATTTGGCATTTTTTAATTCACTCTCCAATTTATATTTGATTTTTAACAATTTTTAACGAAGTAATTATATAATTATAAGCTCAAAAATTCAATAGTTTTTAATAAATAATATTATTTATTATTCATAAATATGTTATAGTTCAGTAAGAAATAAAAATTAGAATTTTTAAATGTTGATATATTAATATTTTGAAGCAAAAGACCCAATGGTAGACCCTAGTAATGTTTTTTGCTAAAAATATTAATATATCAACATTTATAAGTATTATTTTAAAATTTATACTGTATTTTTTTAAAAAATAATAAAATTTGTAAAAAAAAGAAGGAAAAAAATTTTTTATGGAGAATAATAAAATAAGTACATAAGAATAAACTAATATGTACAAAATAATAAAAACTTAAGGAAGGCGGTGCACGCAAAATGCAAATCACAGATGTACGTTTAAGAAAAGTAAATTCAGAGAACAGAATGAAAGCTGTTGCTTCTGTAACATTTGATAACGAATTCGCAGTACACGATATTAAAGTTATCGAAAGCCAAAATGGATTATTCATAGCTATGCCTAGCAGAAAAACTCCAAACGGAGAATTTAGAGATATAGCTCATCCAATCAATGCTGAAACAAGAGAAAAAATTCAAAAAGCTATATTAGAAGCTTATGAAGCTCCAGAAACAGAGGAATCAGCAGAATAATAATAAAAATAAAAGAGGAATTAGAGGACAAGTCTTCAATTCCTCTTTTTGTATTTAAAACCTGTAAAGCAAAAAATAAAATGAGAGATACTAAGAAATCAATTTTTCCAAAATTTGCACAGCATTAGAAGCAGCACCTTTACGCAAATTATCGGAAACTACCCACAAATTAATACCATATGGAACACTAAAATCACGCCTAATTCTACCAACAAAAACATCATCATAACCATCGGCTTTAGTAGCTAAAGGATAATAATCTTTTTCAATATCATCAACCAATATAATACCAGGAGAATTTTGAAGCAACATTTTAATATCATAAATATCAAAATTAGTTTTAAATTCAATATTTATACTTTCGCTATGACAGTTTTTAACAGGAACTCTAACACAAGTTGCAGTTATTGGAAGATAAGGTTTATTCAATATTTTTCTTGTTTCATTAATCATTTTATATTCTTCTTTTGTATAACCATCAGCCATAAAAACATCAATTTGAGGCAAACAATTATTGTAAATAGGATGTGGAAATTTTTGTGGTGAAATACCTTTAGCACCATTTTCTAAGTCTTCAATACCAGCTTTTCCAGCACCGGAAACAGCTTGATATGTAGAATAAACTATTCTTTTTATTTTATATTTATCATCTAAAGGCTTTAATGCTACAACAGCTTGAATAGTAGAACAATTAGGATTTGCTATAATACCTTTATTTTCAAGAATTTTTTCAGGATTTACTTCAGGAACTACTAAAGGAACATCTTTATCTAACCTAAAAACACTACTATTATCAATTACTGTACAACCACTAGAAACAGCTATAGGAGCGAACTTTTCAGATACACTGCCACCCGCACAAAAAATTGCATAATCAAAATTATAATTAAAAGAATTTTCTGTTAGTTCTTGAATTATGTAGTTTTGACCTAAAAATTGTACTTTTGTTCCAGCAGACTTTTTAGAAGAAAATAATGTATAAGTACAATTCAAAAAATTTTTTTCTTCTAACACTTTTAAAACAGTTCTTCCTACTAACCCGGTACTACCGACAATAGCAACTTTATAATTAGTTTTCATATAAATACCTCCATATTTTTTACAATTTTATAATAATATATTAAAAATTTTAAAAAAAGTTGCATTATTTTGCCAATAATAGTATAATAGAAAAAGTGAAATAATAATATAAAGTAAAAGAGAGGTAAAAAAATGGAATATGTTTATATACTAAGAGAAGCATTAGTATGGATTGTAACAATATTTTGGTTATATCAAATAACAATAAGCTTATGCTCATTAGTAAAATTAAAAGAAAAACCATTAAAAATAAACAAAGAACATAAATTTATGGCAATAATACCAGCACACAATGAAGAATTTGTAATAGAAAATTTAATAGAAAGTTTAAAAAATCAAAACTACAACAAAGAACTTTATGATATATATGTAATTGCCGACAACTGTACAGATGCAACAGCAAAAGTTGCAAAAAATGCTGGAGCAATAGTATATGAAAGATACGATGAAAAAAATAAAACTAAAGGTGCAGCATTAGATTGGTTTTTACAACAAAAAATCAAAGAAGATGCACCATATGATGCAATATGTATATTTGATGCAGACAATATAGTAGATAAAAACTTTATTAAAGCAATGAACAAAAAATTATGCCAAGGTGAAGATGTAGTTCAAGGATATAGAGACATAAAAAATCCAACAGACAACTGGATAACATCAGGATATGCGTTATTCTATTGGACTAACCACAGATTTTACCATTTAGCAAGATATAACTTAGGACTATCAACAATGTTAAATGGAACAGGATTTATGGTAAACTTTAATATTATAAAAGAAAATAATGGCTGGAAAACAGTAACATTAACAGAAGATATAGAATTTTCTTTACAAAGAATATTAAAAGGAAAAAAATTAGGTTGGGCAACAGATGCAATAGTTTATGATGAACAACCAACAGGATTCAGCCAAAGTTGGTCACAAAGAAGTAGATGGACAGTCGGACATATGCAATGTATAAAAGAATATACAGGAAAAATGTTTGAAGCAACTAAAGAAAAAAAATCAATGGTAACTATTGATGGTTTATTATATATAGTAGGAAGTACACCAATGTTTATAACAACGGTAATATTATTATTATCTAACTTTGTTCTATATGCTTTAGAAGGAATGACGAAGCTAGAATTAATTTCAAACTTACTAATGTATTTAATTCCAACTTTTGTATTACCATCAATTACAGCAGCATTTGTAATGTTTTTAGATGGAAAACCAATAAAACCTATGATAAAAGGATTTTTTACATATCCACTATTTATGGGAAGTTGGATAATAATTAATATTAAATGTTTATTCAAAAGAGAAACAACATGGGAGAAAATTACTCATAATAGAAGTATAAAAATCGACGATGTTGAACAAAAAGAAATTATAGAAACAGAAAAAATCTAAAAATAAAAGAATTAAAAGCAGAAAAAAATTAAAATTAAAAGTAGAAAAAATTAAAAAACACTTGCATTTTTGCCAAAAATTGGGTATAATAGATATATCAATACAAGAGAAGCTAGAGAGTGGGAACAAATCCCACTCTCTAATTGTTAGAAAAGATAAGGAGGTAAAAATTGGCAAGTATAGAAGAAAAAGTAGAAAAACTGTTAGAACCTATAATAGAAAACATAGGTTATGAACTATATGATGTTGAATACGCAAAAGAAGGAAAGAACTATTTCCTAAGAATATTCATAGACAACGAAAAAGGAATAGACTTAAATGACTGTGAAAAAGTAAATGATGCAATAACAGACATTTTAGATGAAGAAAACTATATCAAAGAACAATATTTCCTAGAAGTCTCATCACCAGGAATAGAAAGAGTTTTAAGAAAAAACAAACATTTACAACAAAACATTGGAAAATTAATAAATGTAAAACTATTTAAGAAAGACGAGGACAATAAAAAGGAATACATAGGCAAATTAAAAGAATTTGATGATGCCAAGATTGTAATAGAACAAGAAGAAAAAAATATACAAATAGAAAGAAAAAATATATCACAAATAAAAACGATTTATAATTGGTAATGTCCAAACGGGACGGTTCTATTTGGACATTTTGTCCAAAAGGGACAGATCTTTTGGATAAAAAGAGGAGGAATAAAAAAATGAAAGCAATTGATAACAAAGAATTAATATTAGCATTGGAGGAATTAGAAAAAGAAAAAGGTATAAAAAAGGAATATGTACTAGAATCAATAGAAACAGCACTTGTTACAGCATATAAAAGAAATTTTGATGCGTTAGAAAATGTAAAAGTTGATATAGACCATAAAACAGGTGCAACACATGTGTATTCAATAAAAGATATTGTTGAAAATGCAAATGATGAAGTTACAGAAATAAATTTAGATGATGCACATAAAATAAATAAAGATTTAAAATTAGGTGATACAGTAGAAGTTGAAATAGTACCTAAAGACTTTGGAAGAATTGCAGCACAAACTGCAAAACAAGTAATTGTTCAAAAATTAAGAGAAGTTGAAAGAGATTTAATATTTGATGAATATAGCCAAAGAAAAGGTGAAATTGTTTCAGGTATTATTCAAAAAGCTGATAAAAATATAGTTGTTGTTGACTTGGGAAGAATAGAAGGAATAATGCTTTCTAAAGAACAAGTTCCAACTGAAAAATACAGAGTAAATGATAAAATAAAAGCATATATTGTAGATGTTGAAAGAGGACTAAAGGGAGCGCCACAAGTAATGATTTCTAGAAGTCATCCTGATTTTGTTAGAAAATTGTTAGAATTTGAAATACCAGAAATATATGAAGGATTAATAGAAATAAAAAGTGTATCAAGAGATGCTGGATCAAGAAGTAAAGTTGCAGTATATTCACCAGACCCTAATATAGACCCAGTTGGTTCTTGTGTTGGAGCAAAAGGTGTAAGAATTCAAAATGTTATAAATGAGCTAAATGGTGAAAAAATAGATGTAATAGAATGGGACGCAGACCCAAGTATATATATAGCATCAGCATTATTACCAGCACAAATTTTAGCTGTTGATATAAAAGAAGATGAAAAATTTGCGGAAGTTATAGTTCCAGATGACCAATTATCATTAGCCATAGGAAAAGCAGGACAAAATGCTAGATTAGCAGCAAAACTTACAAATTGGAAAATAGATATAAAATCAGAATCACAATTTAGAGAAATTTTAGCTCAAAAACAAGAAAATGTGGAAGAATAGAAGGGATATATTATGAAAAAACAACCACAAAGAACATGTATGGGTTGCAATGAAAAAAAAGACAAAAAAGACTTAATAAGAATAGTAAAAAGCAAAGATAATGAGATATCAATAGACAGAACAGGAAAAAAAGAAGGACGCGGAGCATACATATGTGATAATGAAAGCTGTTTAGAAAAAGTAATTAAAAGTAAAAGACTAGAAAAAATATTTGAAATGCAAATAACAGAAGAAATTTATGAAAGTTTAAGAGGTGTAATTCTTGATAAATAATATATTAGGATTGATTGGATTAGCTATGAAAGCCGGAAAAGTATGTTTTGGAGCAGATAGTGTTGAAGAAAATGTTGCTAAAAATAAAATAAAACTATTAATTTTAGCAACAGATAGTTCTGAAAGAACAAAAAATAAATTTTTAAAATTATCTGAAAAAAGTAATATACCAGTAATTATAGATGGAAACATTGAAGAATTAAGTAAAACTATTGGAAAAAGCAATAAAGCTATAATAGGAATAAAAGACGCAAACTTTGCAGATGCGATACAAAAAAAGTATAATGGGGGTGATGTTATTGGGTAAGATAAAATTATATGAAATAGCAAAAAAGCTAAACTTAACCAGTAAAGAAATATTAGAGATGGCACAAAAATTAAATATAGATGTAAAAAGTCATATGAGCAGTGTAACTGAAGAAGAAGCAAAAAAAATAGAAAATAACTTAACAAAAAATAAAAAACAAGAGCAACCAACAAAACAAGCTACAAATGCACCTAAAAAAGAAGAAAAAGCACCAGTTATTATAAGAAGAGAAGTAATAATAACAGATGAAGAAAATAATAAAAAGCATGAAGAGAAAAAACATGAAAATAGAAACAATAATATAGGTTTTGTAGAGAGAAAACAAAACAAGGATTTTAATTTGGTATATAGAAATAAACCAAACAAACCAAAAACAGTTAATGAATTATTTGGTCTAAACAAACAAGAACCAAAAGAAGAACCTGTAAGAAAAGAAGAAATAAAAGAAGAAAAAAGAGAACAAGGGGATATCAATACAAAAATGCAAAAAGAAACAACAGTAGTAGCTGAAAAACAATTTAATAATAAAAGAATAGAAAACGATAATAAATTTAATAATCAAAACAGAAACACAAATAGACCAAACAACTTCAATAACAGAAACAATGATAGCAGAAACTATGATAGCAGAAACAATGACAATAGAAATAATAATAGAAACAATAATTTTGGAAATAATACAAATAATAACTTCAAGAAAAACAATAATTTTAATGGTAGAAATAACTACAATGGAAATAATAATTATAATGGTAATAACACAAATAGATTTAATAACAGAAAACCATTAGATGAAAAAGGAATAGAAAAAAATATTAAAAATATAATGACTGTAGAAACAGTAGAAAAAGAAGTTGTAAGAGATTATAGCAAAAATATAGATAAACAAAAAGCTAACAACAAATTTGAAGAAAATAAAAATAAGAAAAGTAAATCAAGAAGAAGTGATAATGGATTTGATGAAGGAAAATTAAAAACATTAAAACAAGCCAATAAATTATCTAACATGTTTGAAGAACAAGACGGTGGCATGTTAGACTACTATGATTTAACAACACAAAGAGGAAGAAAAGGCAAAAAGAAATCTAGAGACGAAGAAAGAAATAAACAAAAAATCTTCGAATTAACAGAAATAGAAATTCCAGATTCAATAACAGTAAAAGATTTAGCAGCAGAAATGAAAAAGACAACAGTAGATGTTATAAAAAAATTATTAGGATATGGAATAATGGCAACTATAAACCAAGAAATAGATTTCGATACAGCATTTTTAGTTGCAGGAGAATTTGGAATTACAGCTAAAAAGAAACAAACAGTAACTGATGAAGATATCTTATTTGATGATTCTGAAGACAAAGAAGAAGAATTAGAAACAAGACCACCAGTAGTTGTTGTAATGGGGCATGTTGACCACGGAAAAACATCTTTACTTGATACAATAAGAAAAACAAATGTAATCGGAGGAGAAGCAGGAGGAATTACACAAGCAATAGGTGCATATAAAGTTAAAGTAAATGATAGAGAAATAACATTTTTAGATACACCAGGACATGAGGCATTTACAGCAATGAGAGCTAGAGGAGCACAAATAACAGATATTGCAATATTGGTAGTAGCAGCCAATGACGGTATTATGCCACAAACAGTAGAAGCTATAAACCATGCTAAATCAGCAGGAATACCAATAATAGTTGCTATAAATAAAATTGATTTACCAGATGCAAATGTTGATAAAGTAAAACAAGAATTAATGACATACGAATTAGTACCAGAAGAGTGGGGAGGAGACACAATATGTGTTCCAATTTCAGCTAAAAACAATATCAATATAGACCAATTACTAGAAATGGTGTTATTAGAAGCAGATGTATTAGAACTAAAATCAAATCCACATAAACAATCAAAAGGTGTTGTTATTGAAGCAAGACTAGATAAAAATAAAGGTGCAATAGCAACAATGCTTGTACAAAGAGGAACATTAGATGTTGGAGACACAATAATTGTTGGTTCATCAATTGGTAGAATAAGAGCAATGACAAACGAAAATGGTAAAAAAGTAAAATCAGCAGGACCATCAACACCAGTAGAAATAATGGGATTAACAGAAGTACCAGAAGCGGGAGATACATTCTATGAAGTAAAAGATGAAAAAACAGCAAAACATTTAATAGAGAAAAGAAAACATGAAGCTAGAGAAAAAACAATAAACTCAGGAACAAAAGTTACATTAGACAATCTATTTAGCCAAATGGAAGAAGGAAACTTAAAACATTTGAATTTAATAGTAAAAGCAGATGTTCAAGGTTCTGTTGAAGCTGTAAAACAATCAATGGAAAAATTACAAAATGAGGAAGTAAAAGTAAAAGTTATACATGCAGCACCAGGAGCAGTAAATGAATCAGACGTAACACTTGCAAAAGTATCAAATGCAATAATAATAGCATTTAATGTTAGACCAATACCAGCAGCAAAAGAAATGGCAGAAAAAGAAGAAGTACAAATTAAACAATATTCTATAATTTACCAAGCAATAGAAGAAGTTGAAGCTGCCATGAAGGGTATGTTAGCACCAAAATATGAAGAAAAAGTAATAGGAAATGCAGAAGTAAGACAAACATTTAGAATATCAAATGTTGGAACAATTGCAGGAGCTTATGTACTAACAGGAAAAGTTGAAAGAAATGCAGGAGTTAGAATCATAAGAGATAATATCGTAATTCATGAAGGAAAACTTGCAACATTAAAGAGATTCAAAGATGATGCTAAAGAAGTATCAAAAGGATTTGAATGTGGTATCCAAATTGAAAACTACAATGATATTAAAGAAGGAGATATTATTGAAGCTTATATTATGGAAGAAATAAAAAGATAGAATAAAATAAATGTCCAATTGGGACAGATCTAATGTCCAAATGGGACGGTTCTGATTGGACATTTTAAAAGTCAAAACAGGAGGTAGAAAAATGCCTAATAAAAATAATAACAGAATGGGACGCATTGACGAAGAATACAGAAAAGAATTAAGCCAAATTATAGGATTTGAATTAAAAAATTCAAGCATTACAGGAATGATAAGTGTTACAAAAGTAAAAGTAACACCAGACTTAAAATATGCAAAAGTATATGTAAGTATTTTTAATTCAAAAAATATCAAAGATACAATGGAAGGACTTAAAAAATCATCAGGATTTATAAGAACAGAATTAGCAAAAAGAATCAATTTAAGAAACACACCAGAATTAGTATTTGAAATAGATGATACAATGGAATATGGAGCAAAAATAGATTCAATATTAAAAGAAATAATGCCAAACAAATGAGACACTTGGGACAGACAAAAGTGTCTCATATATGACAAAAAACAAAAAAATACCAAAAAATGATAAAAAATGACAAATAAATGAGACAAATTTGGACTGTCCCAAATGTCTCAAGAGAGGTTAGAAAAAATGACTTTAGATAATATATTAGAAGAAATAAAAAAAGCTGAAACAATCGCAATAATGGCACATGAAACACCAGATGGAGATGCAATTGGAAGTTGTTTAGCTATGAAATTAGCATTAAAACAATTAGGAAAAAATGCTGATGTAATAATAAGAGAAGTACCACAAATATTTGATTTCTTACCAGGTAGAGAAGAAATAAAAATGGATTCAGATATAGAAAAATATGATTTAGCTATAAGTTTAGATTGTGCAGACTTCAAAAGATTGGTAGGAAATGAATATTTTGAAAGAGCAAAACAAACGATAGTAATTGACCATCATGGAAGCAATAAAATGTATGGGGATATTAATTTTGTTAATCCAGTAGCGCCTGCGTGTTGTCAAATTTTAATAGGTATGTTCCAATATTTTAATATAAACATAGACAAAGAACTAGGTACATGTATATTAACTGGAATAATAACAGATACAGGTGGATTTAGGTATTCAGGAGTCACACCTGAAACTTTCGAATTTACGGCAGATTTGTTACAAAAAGGAGTTAATGTATCAGACATATATAAAAGAGTTTTAGATACAAGGACAAAAGCTAATTTTGAGTTAATGAAAAGAATAATAGACAGGATGGAATTTTTAGAAGATGGAAAAGTTACATTTACATATATAACAAATAAAGATTTAGAAGAAGTAAATGCTGGAATAGGTGACCATGAAGGATTAGTAGAAGTAGGCAGAGATGTGGAAGGTGTTGAGGTTTCAGTGTTTATTAGACAAAAAGATGATGATATAAATTCATATAAAATATCAATGCGTTCTAATGATTATGTTAATGTTTCAGATGTGTGTTTGATGTTTGGCGGTGGCGGACATGAAAAGGCTGCTGGTGCTGTAATTCAAGGAGATATTGAAACAGTAAAACAAAAAATTATAAATGAATTAAGAAAAGTTTTAAAATAAACTTTAATCTCGGGAAAGGCAAAAGTATGAATGGAATAATAATTGTAAACAAACCTAAAGGTTGCACTTCACATGATGTTGTTTATAAGATAAAAAAAATATTTAATGAAAAAGTCGGACATACTGGAACATTAGACCCAATGGCAGAAGGAGTATTACCAATTCTAATAGGAAAAGGAACACTTTTGTCAAAATATTTGATAAATCATAATAAAAAATACATAGTTAATCTTCAATTAGGAACAAAAACAGACACTGCAGATTTAGAAGGAAAAATTATAGAAGAACAACAGGTAAATGCAAAATTATTAAACAAAGAAAACATTGAAAATATTTTAAAATCTTTTATTGGAAAACAAGAACAGATACCACCAATTTACTCTGCAATAAAAGTAAATGGAAAAAAATTATATGAATATGCAAGAAAAGGGCAAGAAGTTGAAGTAAAACCAAGGAAAATAGAAATTTACGATATAAAACTAATTAAATATTCAATACAAGAAAAAACTATTGAATTTGAAGTTTATTGCGGAAAAGGAACATATATAAGAAGTCTATGTGAAGATATATCAAAAAAATTTGAAACAGTAGGTTATATGAAAAACTTAAAAAGAATTCAAGTTGGAGATTTTAAAATAGAGGATAGCATAACAGTAGCAGACTTAGAAAAAAATATAAATGACAATCAATTTATAAACAATAAAATTATATCAGTAGAGAAAATATTTGAAGAAAAAAATAGCATTGAATTAGATGAAAAAAAATTACAATTGTTTTTAAATGGTGTTAAATTGACACAAAAATATCCAGACGACATATATAAAATTTACAATAAAAACAGTAGCTTTATTGGTATTGGCATTATAGAAAATCAACTTTTAAAGAGAGATATAGTTTTATAAAAAATAAACATAAATGAAAAAACACTTCATATACTTAAATAAAAAAGATATGAGGTGTTTTAATTATGTTTTGTATAGAAAAAAATGACAAGCCTAGCTGGATAGAAAAAAGATTTTGTATAATAAAAATAAATGATAGTACTTTGAGATTACCAATTTATCAAGATATAAATGAAAAACAAATAGAAAAATTGGCAATAAAAACTAAAAAAATAATTATGAAAAACTCTAACAGTAAGAAAATAGTTTTAAGTAAACAAATGTATAAAGAGAAAAAATATATAAATTATTTAAATACATATGGATTAGAAATTCAAGATGGAAAGTGGCTATTTGAAATTTTATTACCTGAAATTACAGAATATATTATAAACAAGAAAAAGATAGAAAAAGCAAACATATCAATAATGATAAACGATTTGACCGACATAGAAATTGAAAATATAAAAATCTTATCTAGAAAATTTAAAACAATAAATATAGTAACAAATCATATTGAAAAATTTAAAAATTTGGAAAAACAATTGCAAGAAAATGAAGGCATTATAATAACAATAACAAACAATAAAAAGAAAAGCCTTATGAAATCTCAAATTATTTTAAATATTGATTTTCCAAAAGAATTAATTAATAAATATAATATTCAAGACGAAGCAATAATTGTTAATATAAAAGAAAACATAAAAATCAATAAAAAAAGATTTAATGGCTTAAATATAAACGATTATGAAATAGATTTTAGAGATGATATAAAAAATATTAGCATATGTAATAATAACTTTTATTTAAAAGATTTGTATGAGGCAGAGTTATATAAAAAGCAAAGAATATGTGAAATAAAAAATAAGATGAAAACTGATAAAGTAACTATAAAGAAATTAATTTTAAATAATGGAGAATTATAATAAAAAATTTCCTTAAAGTCTTTTATTTTTATAAAAAATATAATATAATAAGTATGTTAAATCAAAAGATAGATTAGGAGGTACAAAAATGCCAGATAGTAGTAAACATTCAAAGAAAACAAAAAAGAAAGAAACAAACATAGCAGAAAATAAAGAAACAACAAATAAAAAGAATAAGAAAAATAAGAAAAACAAAGAAACAAATAATAGAAAAAGAAAAATGAATCCAAAATTTAAAATGTTCTTAAAAATATTATTGATAATATTTTTACTATTATGCGTTGTAGGAGCAGGAATAATAGCAGCAATGTTTTTCGGACTATTTGGAGATGAATTCGAGATAACTAAAGACGAACTTACAGCAGGTTCATCAAATACTATTGTAGTAGATTCACAAGGCAATGAAATAGCAAGCTTAAACCTAAAAGAACAAAGAAAAACAATTTCTTTAAGTGAAATGCCAGAATATTTGCCTAAGGCATATATTGCAATAGAGGATAAAAGATTTTATTCACATAGTGGTGTGGATATACAAAGAACAGCAGGAGCTATATTAGGAGTTGTTACAGGAAATTCATCATATGGTGGAAGTTCAATAACACAACAATTAGTAAAAAACATAACTAATGATAAAGAAAGATCAGGACTTGCTGGTGTAACAAGAAAATTAAAAGAATGGGTAAAAGCCGTTCAAATAGAAAGAATGATATCCAAAGACCAAATTTTGGAACTATATCTAAACATAATTTATGTTGGCGGACCTGAATTACATGGTGTAGAATTAGGCTCAATATATTATTTCAATAAAAGTGCAAAAGACTTAGATTTAGCAGAATGCGCATTTTTAGCCGGAATTAATAATATGCCAAATGCGTATAATCCATATAATGAAGATGCAGACCAAGAAAAAGTAGCAAAACTGATAAAAAACAGAACTCTAACTGTTTTATCAGAAATGAAAAACCAAGGATTAATTGAAAATGATGAAGAATATAATACAGCAGTTGCAAAAGTAGAAGAAGGACTAAAATTCCAAAAAGGAAATACAGGAGGAGAGTATCAATATTCATATCATACAAAAGAAGCAATAGAACAAGTTCTACAACAAGTTATGGAAGAAAAAGGCGTTAGCCATGAATTTGCTAAAAACTATGTTTATGGTAGTGGATTAACAATATATTCAACACAAGATTCAACAATTCAAGCAAGAGTTGAAGAAGAATTTGCAAAAACTAAATATCAAATATCTGGTAGAGAAATAGATGATAAAACTGGAAAATTAAAAAATGAACATACACAAGCAGCAATTGTTATAATTGATAATGCAACAACACAGGTTGTAGCATTAGGAGGAGAACTAGGTAATAATTTAGCAACAGGATTAAACAGAGCAACAGCTTCACCAAGACAAACAGGTTCATCTATGAAACCAATAGCTGACATTGCACCAGGATTACAAGAAAAAATAATAACAGCCGCAACAGTATATGATGATAAATCAACACTCTTTGGAACAGATTATAAACCTAATGATTGGACTACAAAATATCAAGGGCTTATGAACATTAGACAATGTATAAAAGTTTCACAAAATATACCAATGGTTAAAATTATGATGGAACTAACACCTAAAAAATCAATAGAATATCTAAAGAAAATGGGAATAACAACATTAACTGAAGAAGACAATAACCCAGCTTTAGCAATAGGAGGATTAAGCAAAGGTATAACAACATTAGAAATGGCTGGAGCATATGCAATGATAGCAAATGACGGAGTATATACTACACCAACATTCTACACAAAAGTCGTAGATAGTGAAGGAAATACTGTATTAACACCAAAACAAGAAAAAACAAAAGTAATTTCAGAGCAAAATGCTTATTTAACAAGATCAATTACAATGGAACCAACAACTAGTGGAGGAACAGCAACATTCTGTAAAATAACAGGAATAGATACTTGTGCAAAAACAGGTTCAACAGATAAATACAAAGATAGATGGTTATGTGGAATGACACCATATTATACTGCAGCATGTTGGTGGGGATTTGATACACCTGAAACATTAACATACAAAAATGGAACAGTATATAGTGTAGATGGAAGAAACCCAGCAGGACAATTATGGGCATCAATTATGAAAGATATTCATAAAGATTTGCCAAACAAAACATTTAACAAACCAACATCAGGATTAACACAAACTAAAGTATGTAGAGTTACAGGTTGCTTAGCAACAGATTCTTGTACAGATACATATACAGAGACATTCACAACAGATAACTTACCAAGCAAATGTGAAGGACATGGAACACAAAAAATATGTGAAGTATCTGGAAAAGTAGCAAATGAATATTGTCCTAAAGACAGTGTTAAAGAAGTAACTTATGGTGGAACAATACCAAAAGAACAATTAGGACTATGGAAAACATTAAGTCCAACACAAGTTTCAAATGAAGAAGTAAAAGAAGTATGTACTGTTCATAAAAAGCCAGAAGAAAAACCTAAAGATAATACAATAACAAATAATACTACAAATAGCAATACAACAACAGATTCAAAAAATAATACAATTAATAAAAACAATACAGTTAGCAATAGTACAAACAATGTAACAAATAATACAACTAATACTTCATCAGGCAAAAATGATATTGTAGATGAAACAGTTGATTAAAAAGTAAAATATAAATTGGCAGATAAGTATATCTGCCAATTATAAAATAAAAAAGATAAGGAGAAAATATGAAAATATATTTTTATAATACTTTAACCAAGAAAAAAGATGAATTTAATCCAATAGACCCTGAAGAAGTAAGAATATATTCATGTGGACCAACTGTATACAGAAATGCAACAATCGGAAATATGAGAACAAATATATTTCAAGATGTATTAAGAAGAACATTAAGATATAATGGCTATAAGATAAAGCATGTAATGAACATAACAGATGTTGGACACCTAGTATCAGACGGAGATGAAGGTGAAGACAAAATGTTAAAATCAGCGAGAGAGGAACACAAAACGCCATTACAAATAGCAGAATATTATACAAAATTATTCTTTGATGATTTAAATACATTAAATGTAGAAACTCCAGAAATAGTATGTAAAGCAACAGAACATATAAAAGAAATGTTAGAATATGTTGAAAAACTAATTGAAAATGGATATGCATATGAAACATCAACAGCAATATATTTTGATATATCAAAACTAGACAAATATCCAATACTATCAAACTTAGATTTAGAAAATCAAAAAGCAGGAGCAAGAGTTGAAGTAGACCCAGAAAAAAGAAATCCACATGATTTTGCTTTATGGATAAAAGCACCAGAAAATCATTTAATGAAATGGGATAGTCCATGGGGACCAAGTTATCCGGGCTGGCACATAGAGTGTTCAGCAATGGGACAAAAATATTTAGGAGACCAATTTGATATACATACAGGTGGAATAGATTTAATACCAACTCATCATGAAAATGAAATAGCACAAAGTAAAGGAAAATGCGGTAAGATACCTGCAAGATATTGGTTACATGGAGAATATCTACTTATAAATGGTGGAAAAATGTCAAAATCATTAGGAAATGTATATTTAGTAAAAGACATAAAAGAAAAAGGATATGACCCAATTGTATATAAATTATTTAGTTATTCTTGTCATTATAGAAATAAATTAAATTTCACATGGGAAGGAATAGATTCAGCATCAAAATCGTTAGAAAGGTTGCGTAATAGCTATCAAATGAACTTAAATGGAGTAGATGAATTAACATCAGATGATAAAGAAAAATTAACACAAATAGAAGAAAACTTCCATAAGGCAATAAATGACGACTTAAATATGCCACTTGCGATGAGCTTTGTTTGGGAAGCTGCTAGATTTGAAAAGAAAAATCCAGAAGTCGCAAAATTGCTTGCTAAGTTTGATACTGTTTTAGGAATTAAAATTGATGAAGTGAATTCAGAAAAAGAGAAAATTCCACAAGAGGTTTTAGATTTAGTTGAGCAAAGAAAAATTGCGAGAGAAAACAAAGACTGGACAAAATCAGATGAATTAAGAGATTTAATTAATCAAAAAGGATATAATGTAAAAGATACAAAAAATGGAGTAGAAGTAAATAAAATATGAAATTAAGAAAGATACAAAAATATTTAGAAAATACTGGAATTGGATATAATTATCGTATTTTGGAAGATTTCCCTTGGATCACAATAACTGATAAACTAAATAATTTTGTTAGAATAGATCAAAAAAATAAAAATAATATACGACTAACATTTCAAAATATTAAACAAGATATCATTTTAATTAATGTATTTAAGAATCAAGAGGAAATTTTAAAGATATTAAAAATTGAAGATGATACTTTAGTTATCGATAAAAGTTTTATGAAAAAAATAAAATAAGATTTAAAAAAGTATGAACTAATTTTTAAAAAATTAAGGAGGAATAAAAAATGGCAATATTATTACCAGGAGGAGCAGGATTTATAGGAAGTCACACTGCTGTAGAATTATTAAATAAAGGAAGAGAAATAGTCATAATAGACAACTTCTCAAACAGTACACCAAAAGCATTAGAGGCAATAAAAAAAATAACAGGAAAAGACTTTAAATTTTACGAAATGGATTATCTAGACAGAGAAAAACTAGAAAAAGTATTTGAGGAAAACAACATAGAAGCAGTAATGAATTTTGCGGGATACAAGGCAGTTGGAGAATCAGTACAAAAACCAATAGAATACTACACAAATAACATATCAGGAGCATTAGTATTATTAGACACAATGAGAAAATATGGATGCAAAAAATTCATATTCAGTTCATCAGCAACAGTATATGGAGAACCAGAAAAAATGCCAATAACAGAAGATACACCAACAGGAGGAACAACAAATCCATATGGAACAACAAAATTATTTATAGAACAAATATTAAAAGACATATATAAATCAGACAACACATGGGATATCTGCATATTAAGATATTTTAATCCAGTAGGTGCACATGAAAGTGGATTAATAGGAGAAGAACCAAAAGGAATACCAAATAACTTAATGCCATATGTAGCAAGAGTTGCAGCAGGAACATTAAAAGAATTATCAGTATTTGGAAACGATTACAATACACCAGATGGAACAGGTGTAAGAGATTACATACATGTTGTAGATTTAGCAAAAGGACATATAAAAGCATTAGAAAAACTAGAAAAAGAAAGTGAAGGATTATATATTTACAATTTAGGAACAGGCCATGGATACAGTGTTCTAGATATGGTAAAAGGTTTTGAAAAAGCAACAGGTAAAGCAGTTCCATACAAAATAGCACCTAGAAGACCTGGAGATATTGCTACTTGTTATGCAGACCCTACTAAAGCAAAAGAAGAATTAGGATGGGTAGCAGAGAAAAACATTGATGATATGTGTAAAGACAGTTGGAATTATATTGAAAAAAGTCAAACAAGATAGTTTGACTTTTTTGCTGTCTGCATATCTTCTTTTAATAGATTCTTCTACTGAAACATCAATAATGAAGAGCCAATCTGGAAGAAGATTATCTTCTTGCATTACTTTAACAGAAAAACCTTTTTCTTGTAATGATTTTGCCAAATTATGAATTAATGTTGTTTTACCAGAATTAGGAGGTCCGGTAAACTCAATAGTAATAGGCCGTATATTCATACTACACCCCTTTCTAATAGAGAAACTAGTTTATAAAAGTTACATAATAAAATTATTGCATAAATTGAAGTTTTAGTCAATAAATTGATTAAAAATATTGTAAAAAATGCTTTTTTATAATATAATAGGAAAATAGTAGAGGTGATTAAATATGGATAAAATAGAATATGCAATTTATTATGCAACTAAAGCTCATAAAGGACAGAAAAGAAAGATGGAAGATGTAGACATGATTTTTCATCCATTTACAGTAGGAATGATATTACAAAGAAATGGTCAAGATGAGGAAGTTGTTGCAGCAGGTATTTTACATGATGTTGTTGAAGATACGGAAAAGACATTTGATGATATAGAAAAGGATTTTGGAAAAAAAATTAGAGATTATGTATATGATGCTTCTGAACCAGATAAGACATTACCATGGAAAGATAGAAAAGAACATACAATTAATCACATAAAAAATGCACCACTAGGTTCAAAATTGATAGTTGCGTGTGATAAAATTAGCAACTTAGAAGATTCGCTAGCTAATATAAAAAAATATGGAAAAGATAATGTATTGAGCAGAAATCCAGAAGAACAAAGATGGTATTATACAAGTGTATATGAAAGTTGTATATATGGAGTAGATAAGAGTAATGAAATTTTTAAAAGATACAAGAATATTTTGGAGCAATTATTCAATTATAAGGAGGAAACAAATTGAAAAATTTTAAGCAGATAATAGCGGAGCAAATATCCAAAACAATAAATATAAATGAAAAAGAATTAGAAAGTTACATAGAAACACCAAAAGACAGCAAAAACGGAGACTATGCTTTTCCATGCTTTAAACTAGCAAAAGAATTAAGAAAAGCACCACCAGCTATAGCAAATGAAATAAAAGAAAAAATAGAAACAGTAGAAGAAATAGAAAAAATAGAAGTAGCAGGTGGATATTTAAACTTTTTCATAAACAAATCAATTTTAGCTAAAGAAGTATTAGAAGAAATCTCAAAAAACGAACAATATGGAAAATCAGAAATAGGAAAAGAAAAAAACATAGTAATAGACTATTCAGCACCAAACATTGCAAAACCTTTTCACATAGGACATTTGCGTTCAACAGTAATAGGTGGAGCACTATACAATATATACAAATACTTGGGATATAATGTAACAGGAGTCAATCATTTAGGAGATTATGGAACACAATTTGGAAAACTAATAGAGGGCTACAAAATGTGGGGCAAGGAATATGATATAGAAAATGACCCAATAAATGAATTAACCAAAATCTACATAAGAATAAATGAAGCATGTAAAAATGACGAACAAATACTAGAAAATTGCAGAAATAACTTCAAAAAATTAGAAGACGGTGACTCATATTGTGTAGAAATTTGGAAAAAATTCAGAGAACTAAGTTTACAAGAATTTCAAAAAGTATATGATTTACTTGGAAGCAAATTTGACTCATGGAACGGGGAATCATTTTATTCAGACAAAATGCCAGAAGTAATAGAAATTTTAGAAAAAACAGGAAAATTAGTAGAATCACAAGGTGCAAAGATAATAGACTTGGAAGATAAAGGAATAAATACACCATGTATAATAGAAAAATCAAATGGTTCTACAACATATGCAACTAGAGACTTAGCAGCAATTTTATATAGAGCTAGAACATATAATTTTGACAAAGCATTATATGTAACATCATATGAACAAGTATTACACTTTAAACAAGTATTTGAAGTAGCAAAACTTTTAGGATTAGATGAAAAATATACAAAAGGATTAGAACACGTATCATTTGGAATGGTACTATTACCAGAAGGTAAAATGTCAACAAGAGAAGGAAATATTATCAAACTAGAAGATTTATTAAATGAAGCAATTTCTAGAGCAAAAGAAATAATAGAACAAAAAAATCCAGACTTAGAAAATAAAGAAGAAGTAGCTAAAAAAGTTGGAATAGGTGCAGTTATATTTAATGATATGTCAGCGTCAAGAATAAAAGACGAAATATTTGATTGGAATACAATTTTAAATTTCCAAGGAGAAACTGGACCATATATTCAATATTCATATGTTAGAACAAAAGGTGTATTAGAAAAAGCAGGATATTTACCAAAAATTGAAGATGTAAAAATAGATAATTTATCAGATGAATACTCAATGATAATTTTAAAATTGATTTATAATTTTGAAGATATTTTAATTCAGGTAACAGATAAAAATGAACCATCTATACTTGCAAGATATTTAATTGATTTAGCAAAAGCTTATAGTAGTTTTTATAATGAAAATAAAATTATTATTGAAGATAAAGAAGTTCAAGATGCTCGTGTTTATCTAACTTATGCAACATCAGAAGTTTTAAAACAGGGAGCAGAATTATTAGGAATACAAATGCCAGAAAAAATGTAAAAAAAGGGATTGGAGACTTGTTCTCCAATCCTGTTTTTTATTTTTTCTTTTCATCTTTCATAACTTCTTTTATAGCGCCTAAACTAGAAAGTGCACTAGTTGCTTCAAAAGGAATAAATACTTTATTAGCCTCTCCATCAGCAACTTTCTCTAAAGCCTCTAAAGATTTTAATTGAACTAATTTTTCATCTGGATCTGCATTTTTAATAGCTTCATAAACCATTTGAATTTCTTTAGCCTTAGCTTCAGCAACCTCTTTAATAGCTTGTGCTTCACCGGCAGCTCTAGTAATTTTAGCTTCTTTATCAGCTTCAGCCTCTAAAATAGCAGCTTGTTTTTTACCTTCAGCAATTGTTATAGCAGATTGTCTTTGAGCTTCAGATTCTAGAATTAAAGCTCTCTTATTTCTTTCTGCGTTCATTTCTTTTTCCATTGCATCTCTAATATCAGCAGGAGGTGTAATGTCTTTAATTTCAACTCTATCAACTTTACAGCCCCATCTATCAGTAGCTTCATCTAAAACAATTCTTAATTGATTGTTAATTTCATCTCTTGAACTAAATGTTTCATCCAAAGACATTTTACCAATAATATCACGAATTGTTGTAATAGCTAGGTATTCGATACCTTTCTTTAAACTTTGAATTTCATAAACTGCTTTTGCAGGATCTGTTATCTGATAGAAAACAACAGTATCTATTGTTATTGTAACATTATCTTTTGTAATAACTCCTTGAGGTGGAACATCCATTGTTTGTTGTTTTAAACTTACAACTGAACGAACACGATCGAAAAATGGAATAATAATTGTAAGACCAGCATCTGCAACTTTATAAAATTTACCCAATCTTTCAATTACATAAACCTCAGCTTGTTTAACGATTTTAATTGATTTAAATGCTATAACTAATATAATAGCTAATACGATTAATAAAAATAGCATAAAAATTCCTCCTTTTATTATAATTTTATATATATGTATACTTTTAAAAAAGTAATATTAAAAACTAAATTTAAACTTGAACTTCCATTTTAATAGGTTTAACAATTGCCTTAACACCATTAATTTTTACAATTTCAACTTCTGAACCTTCTACAATACTAGCATTATTTTCAGACTCAGCAGACCAAACTTCACCATTAAGCTTGATTTGTCCAACAGAGTGTGCATTAATTTCTTTAATAACTATAGCTTTTTTACCAATTATTGAAAAAGCATTTGTACTTGTTGACTTTACATCTACAAATTTTTTTACAAAAGGCTTAGTTACAAATAATAAAATTGCAGAAGATATTACAAATATAGAAGTTTGAATAATTACATTTGAAATGAAAAAGCTAGAAATCATAGCAATAAGAGCTCCAACTCCAAACCAAAATACTAAAAATCCCACAGTTGCTATTTCACCAATAAAGAATAATCCTGCAATAATTAACCAAACTTGCCACATAAAAACATCTCCTTCATTTAAAATTATATATTAATTATACTATAAATTTAAAGAAAAATAAAGCATTTGAAACAAATTTAATTAATTAAGTTTTAAACATTGTAATTTTAATAAAAAAATGATATATTATAACAGTAAAAAATACTATATAAAAATAAATTTAAATATGAAAGTGAGTGTGAAAATTGGAAAACACAGAAATATTAAATAATTTAGAAAAAATTATTTCAAAAGAAAAAATAAAACAAAATGAACCAATGAAAGAACACACTTCGTTTAAAATAGGCGGACCAGCAGAGTTTTTTGTAAAAGTAAATTCAGTAGAAGAATTAACACAAGTATTGCAATTTGCTAAAAAAAATAAAATACCACTAACAGTAGTTGGAAATGGAAGCAACTTATTAGTATTAGACAAAGGAATAAAAGGCATAGTTGTAAAAATAGACATGAAAAATATAAAGATAACAAATATAAATGAAGAAAAAGTAGAATTAATAGTTGATGATGGAGTACAACTAGGATTACTTGCACAAAAATTATTAAAAGAAGAAATTTCTGGTTTTGAAGAATTATCAGGAATTCCAGGAACTATAGGTGGAGCTACTGTTATGAACGCAGGAGCACATGGAAAAGAAATGAAAGATATAATTTCAGAAGTTGTAACAATAGACTATAATGGCAATATACATACATTTACAAATCAACAATCAGAATTCAAATATAGGCAAAGCAAATTTTCTAATGGAGAATATATAATTTTACAAGTAAAATTAACATTACAAAAAGGAAAAACAGAAGAAATAAAATCTAAAATGCAAGAATTTGCACAATACAGAAAAGAAAAACAACCTGTAGAATACCCATCAGCAGGAAGCACATTTAAAAGAGGAACAGACTTCATAACAGCAAAACTAATAGATGATGCAGGATTAAAAGGATATTCAATAGGAGGAGCAAAAATTTCAGAAAAACACGCAGGATTTATAATAAACACAGGAGATGCAACAGCACAAGATGTATTAGACTTAGCAAAATATGTAAAAGATAAAGTTTATGAAAAATTCGGAAAAAAGATAGAATTAGAAATAAAAATATTGGGGTAATGTCCAAACGGGACGGTTCTATTTGGACATTTTGTCCATTTGGGACAGATCTTGATGAACAAGGTGAATACACATAGCTTAGTATGGGCATTGACATAGAACACAGAATATGGGAGGTAAAAAATGAACGGATTTATAGAATGGTTTGATTCTAAAAGTAAGTTGAAGAGATGGATGTTATTAATATTAATAGGTGTAATATTAATGTGTTATGGCACTGCAGAAGTGTTAGTGTTAAAAGAGATATCATTTGGAGAGTTAGCAAAAATAATATTGGTATTTATAATTGGAGTTGTTTCAATAATACTAGGACTAGTGTTTATTAATAAAAGAACATTAGAAATTTTAATAGAGTCAACAGATGACAGAATGAATGATAAAAGTAATGTTAATTTAAAATCATTAATATTCAACAAAAAAGTATATCATCAAGGCCCTAATATTGTAGTAATTGGTGGTGGAACAGGATTAAACACAGTTTTAACAGGTCTTAAAAAATACACTGATAATTTAACAGCAATTGTTACAATATCTGATTATGGAGAAGCTGTAAGTGAATCTAGAAGAGAATTACAAACAATGCCACTAGATGATGTAAAAGATAGTATGATAGCACTTTCAAACAAAGATGGACAATTAGAAAAATTATTAAACTATAAATTTACAGAAGGAAAATTAAGAAAT
This sequence comes from uncultured Clostridia bacterium, assembly GCA_934141605.1. Classification (GTDB taxonomy): domain Bacteria; phylum Bacillota; class Clostridia; order TANB77; family CAG-508; genus CAG-269. Next base: position 17,375 of record CAKPCL010000003.1, on the reverse strand, counting down.
TTAACATTTTCTGATATATATTTTAGTGCAATGAAAAATATAAATAAAGACTTTTCAGATTCTATAATTAAAAGTAATGAAGTATTAAATATAGTTGGAAAAGTTTTACCAGTTACATTAGATGAAATGAACATAACAGCTGAACTTGACAATGGATACATAGTAACAGAAAAATCTAAAATACCTGAAGTGACATATGAAAAAGTAACAAAAATAAATAGAATTTATTTAAATCCTACAAATTGTAGACCTGCACCAGGAGTTGTTGAAGCAATAAAAGAAGCTGACTGTATAATAATTGGACCAGGAAGCCTATATACAAATGTTATACCAAATCTTTTAGTAAATGGTGTAGCAAAAGCAATAAAAGAAAATACAGGCTTAAAAGTTTATATAAGCAATATAATGACAGAACCTGGACAAACAGATGAATACAGCGTATCAGATCATTTAAATGCTATTATAGAACATTGTGGAAAAGGAATTGTGGATTATTGTATATATGATACAGGAGAAGTAGTACCTGAATTTATAAAAAGATACAATCTAGAAGGACAAGACCTAGTTATTCCTGATATAGATAAAGTTAAAGGAATAACATTTTTACAAAGAAATTTATCTATGATATCAAATGATTGCATAAGACATGACCCTGAATTAGTAGCTGAATCAATCATAGAACTTATATGTGATGATTTAAAATATCAAGATAAACAAAATGATCCTCAGTATTTGATGTTAAATAATAAGTTAAGAGAAGATAAGAGAATAAATAAAATTAAAAAACAAATGAAGAAAGATGAGAAAAAAGGCAAAAAAAATAATAAAAATTCTCACAAGAAAAACAGCAAATTCAGCAATAAATATAGTGATAGAATAGAATCAATTAGACAAGCTGATGAAATGATAAAACTTAAAGAACAAAAGATTAAAAAAGATGCTAAAAAAGTAAAAAAAGAAATAAATAACAAAAATATGCAAGAAGATAAAGAAATATTAGAATTCAGAAAAGAATATGAAGAAAGCATGAAACAACAAGTTAAACCTAAAAAAAATACAACTGCTCTTCCAAAAAGTCAGAGAGGCAGAAAAAAAGGAATTTTATAAAAACACATAATAGGAGAAAAAAATGAAGTTTACAAAAGAAGATTTAGATTTAGAAAATGCTTTAAAAAAAGAATGGTTAATAACAAATGGATTAGGTGGGTTTGCAAGTTCTACTATAATTGGGGCTAATACAAGAAAATATCATGGGATATTAGTTACAGCATTAGAACCACCAGCAAAAAGATATTTAATATTATCAAAATTAGATGAAAGTATTCAAATAGAAAATAACAAATATGATTTATATACAAATATTGGAGAAAATTATATTTCACAAGGATTTAAATATCAAGTTTCATTTGAAAAAGACTGCTTTCCAACATACAATTATGAAGTCCAAGGAATTAAAATATCAAAAACAATTTGTATGGAAAATGGAAAACAAATAGTAGGTGTATACTATAAAGTTAAAAATAGTAATCAACCATCAAAATTAACAATTGCACCAATAGTTAACTTTAGAGATTTTCACTCAATGAATACTAATCATGTCTTTGATGTAAAACAAACAATAAAAGGCACAAAAGTTAAATTAATAATAGATGAAAAAAATGATTTTCCCATATACATGAATTTATCTGAAGGAAAATATATTAAACATGAAAATGATACATTTAGAGATATGTTTTATATAGAAGAAGAAAAAAGAGGATTCTACCCAAAGGAAAATCATATTGTTACAGGTGTGTATGAAATAGAGCTAAAGCCAAATGAAGAAAAAGAAATATCATTTATTTGTGGTCTTGAAGAAAACATAGAAGAAATAAACCTAACGCACATACTAGAAAGTGAAGAACAAAGAATAAATAAACTTATAGAAAATACAGAATTGATAGAAAAAGAATCAGATGCAAAAACAGAATTATTAAAAGAACTAATAAAAGCTACTGAACAATTCATTGTATATAGACCATCATTTGAATTACATACAATCATGGCAGGATACCCATGGTTCTTAGACTGGGGTAGAGATAGCTTAATTGCTTTTGAGGGATTGTTATTAAAAACTAAAAGATATGATATAGCAAAAGAAGTAATTTTGACAATGACAAAAAATACAAAATGCGGATTAGTTCCAAATGGATATTCAGAAGCAGATAATGTTCCGTTATATAACAGTGTAGATGCTTCATTATTGCTATTTGAACAAATACAAAAATATATAAATTATACAAATGACTATGACTTTATAAAAGAAAATGTATATAAAAAATTAGAAGAAATAATTGAATTTTACATAATAGGAACAAATATAGACAATAACAATATTTATTTAGACAAAGATTATCTTATATCATCAGGCACAGAAAATACACAAAATACATGGATGGACGCAAAATGCTATGATATTGCAGTAACTCCTAGAAATGGAAAAGCAGTAGAAATAAACAGCTTATGGTATAATTCTTTAATGATATTTGCGGACCTAACAGAAAAATTAGGAAAAAAAGCACATGCAAAAAAATATAAAGACTTGGCCAGAAAATGTCAAAGAGCCTTTAATGAAAAGTTTTATAATAAAAGAAGAAAATGTTTATATGATGTTTTAGGTGATAACAAAATAAGACCAAATCAATTATTCAGTTTAAGCTTAACATATCCTATCATTAATCCAGCTTCAGAGCAAGCATATAACATCTTAAATGTTGTTGAAAAAAAACTATTGAACGATTATGGCTTAAAAACACTAGCAAAAGGAGAACTAAATTATATAGAAATATATGAAGGAAATAGTTTTAAAAGAGATATGAGCTATCATCAAGGAATAACTTGGACATGGCTGTTAGGACTATATTATGATACACTTAAAAATATGATTAAAGAAGAAAAAAGAAAGACTTACAAAGAAGAATTAAACAAAAAACTAGAAAAATTTATAAATAAAACAGTAAAAACATTTGAAAAAGAAATTACACAAAGAGGCTGTATAGGAAGTATAGCTGAAATATATGATTCAATAAAACCATATGAACCCAAAGGTGCAATAGCTCAAGCTTGGAGTGTAGCAGAAATATTAAGAATTGTTGCGGGCATGTCCAAATAGAACCGTCCCGTTTGGACATTTTGTCCAAATAGAACCGTCCCATTTGGACATGGCAAAGGAGTAAAAAATGACAATAGAAAATTTAGAAAAGGAATTAAATTTAAAAAACTTAAATAGTTTATATCTTTTGTATGGTGAAGAATTGTTTTTATTAGAGAGCAATCTTAAGAAAATCAAATTATTATTTGGTGAATGTGTTAAAGGTATAAATTATGTTTTGATAGATGAACAAAATGTTCAAGAGATTATATCTGATATAGAAACACCTAGCTTTGGATATGAAAAAAAATTGATTATTGCTAGAAACACAGGGTTATTTGGAAAAGATGCAAAGAGAAAAACAGGGGATTTATCTAAACTTAAGGATAAACTAGCACAATATATTGAAGAAAATATTAAAATTATAAATGAATCTGTCGTTTTAGTTTTTGTTGAAGAAGAAGCGGATAGCAAGTCAGATATATATAAAGCTATTGAAAAAAATGGAGTTGTTTGTAAGTTTGATTTTCAAAAGCCTCTTCAAATTGAGCAGAGGATTAAATCAATTTGTAATGGATATAAAGTTCAAATTGATTCACAAACAATAAAATATTTTATTGAATGCTGCGGAACTAATATGCAGGATTTAATAAATGAGATTAGAAAATTAATTGAATATGTTGGAGAAGGCGGAACTATAAAAAAAGAAGATATAGACAAATTATCAATTAAAAAACTGGAGAGCGTTATTTTTGATTTGACTGATGATTTGGGTAAAAAAGATATAACAAGTGCTTTGCAAGTTTTACAAAATTTAATTTATGCTAAAGAGCCTTTGGCAAAGATTTTAGTTACATTATATAACCATTTTAAAAAATTATATATAACAAAAATGGCATTGAATATGAATAAAGATTTGGCTTCTAGCCTAAATTTAAAGCCAAATCAGATGTTTCTAACAACAAAATATAAAGTACAATCAAAGTATTTCACTGAACGAAATTTGAGAAATATTTTACAAGAGTTATGTGATTTAGATTACAATTTTAAAAATGGAAAAATCGATTTGCAGGTTGGCGTAGAAACTATTTTATGTAGATATTGTTCTTAAATTATAAAAATTTGTATTAATTAAATATTTATAAAAATGTATAATAAAACCAAATATTGATAAAAATAAAGTAAAATAAAATATTTTATTGATAGGTGGTTTTTTATGTTTAAAAGGTTAGAAAATAAAAATAAAATAATAAAAATGTTGGCAGTAATATTTTTAATTGGAATGATGTTAACAGGAACAATTTATATATATATAAAATATGAAGAAAAAAATTTAACATTAGAAACATTATCAAAATATGGCTCAAGAGGTTCAGAAGTAACACAAATACAAACAAAACTAAAAAGATGGGGATATTATACAGGGAGTATAGATGGAATATATGGTACACAAACATTAAATGCTGTGAAATATTTTCAAAGGAAAAATGGACTAACAGCAGATGGAATAGCTGGCCCAGCAACTTTAAAAGCAATGGGAATAACAACATCTTCTAGTACATCTAGTAGTTCTTCATCAAGTTATAATAGCAATTTAAACTTATTATCAAGATTAATATATGGTGAAGCAAGAGGTGAACCATATACTGGACAGGTTGCAGTTGGTGCTGTTGTAATGAATAGAGTAAAAAGTAGTTCATTCCCAAATACAATAGCTGGAGTAATATATCAATCAGGCGCCTTTGATGTTGTAAGTGATGGACAAATAAACTTAACACCTAACTCAACTGCAAAAAAAGCAGCACAAGATGCTTTAAACGGTTGGGACCCAAGTTATGGTGCAATATATTATTTTAATCCTTCTACAGCAACTAATAAGTGGATTTGGTCTAGACCAATGACAGTTACTATAGGAAAACATAGATTTTGTAAATAGTTTTAAGCAAACAATTGAAATATCAGAAAAAACATGATATAATTTGAAACACAAAAGGCAATAGACCTTTCGAAAAATTTCGGAGGCCTATAAAAACAAAAGCCTCTGAATAAACGAAAATTTATTTATTTATTTAAGGAGGCAAAAATGAAAAACACAAGCATTAATTTTCAATGGACAACTGGAGGAAAAGAATATAAAAAGGTGATAGACCGCCAAAAAATGTATTCCATTTTTAAAGGTTTAGCTGTGGGATATTCAGGTGATGACAATGAGATTTCTGTTAAAATGGTTGAAGATATTATTCCGTGTGTAGATAAAATTTCTATAAGCAAGGATTATAACTTAACACAGGATATTCCTATGATTTTTTACCAAATAGGCAAAGAAACAAATGTATTGAAAATTAAGCGGAGACACAAAATTGTTTGGTCTATACTGGACAGATATTGTACTCTTAAGTAATGCTTAAAAGAGAACCTTGCAAACAAAGAAGGCTCTCTTTTTTATTAATTATAATCTACTTGAATTTATGATATATCTTATGATATAATTAGTTGAAAAATAGGAAAGAGGAGATAGGCATGAACAAAAAAATATCTATAATAGTACCAATATATAATGTTGAAAAATATATAGATAAAGCAATGGAATCAATAGTAAACCAAACATATAAAAATTTAGAAATCATATTAATAAATGACGAATCAAAAGACAAGTCAATAAAAATATGTGAAAAATATATAAAAAATGATACAAGAATTAAATTAGTTAATCAAAAAAATAAAGGACTATCAGGTGCAAGAAATACCGGATTAGAAAATGCAACAGGAGAATACATAATGTTTATAGACCCAGATGACACATTTGAACTAGATGCATGTGAAAATCTATATAAAGAAATAGAAAAAACAAATGCTGATTATGTTATAGCAAATTACAGAAATATGGATGAAGATGATACAAAATGGGACAAGCCAGCATTTGACATAAACAAATATAAAAAAATGCAAGTATCAATAAAAGAACCAACAAGATGTTTTTACGTTATGAATTCAGGAGTATGGAATAAAATTTTTAGAAAAGAATTTCTTGACGCAATAAAAGTAAAATTTGTAGAAAAAACTCCAGCAGAAGATGCTATTTTTACAACATATTGTTTTATAAAAGCCCAAAAAGTATATTACACACCTGAAATAGTATATAATTACAGATTAAGAGAATCAGATTCAATATCTTCAAGCTGCTCAAAAGAATACTTTTTAGGGATAAACAGAGCATACAAGATGATATATAATAATTTTAAAGAAAATAATCAAATTGATTTTTATAGATTTTTTTATGCTAAAAGCATGAATTACATATTATATAAATTTATAGACTCAGAATTATTAACAATTGAAGAAAGAATATATGTATTAGATGAAATGAAATGGTTTTATATATTAAGTGATGAACTAAAAGTTCCAACAATTTTAAAATCTGTTCAATATATAATAGAATCTATTGTTAATAAAGACTATGCACAAACTTTAAAATATTGTGAAATTTTATCTCAAATAAGAAAAATAATGACAAAGGAGGCAAAAGAAAAAATGTCAAAACCTAGTGTTAATACATATAAAGAAATTGACGATAATTCAATAAATCTAGAGATGCTTGATAGAAAAGAAAAATTACAAGAAGAAATGGAAAAAAATAAAATTAATATATTAGATATTGAAAATTCTTTAAAAAAAATAAAAGATGAAAGAAAATCTATTTCGCGCTTTGGAGATGGAGAATTAGATTTAATAATAGGGAAAAACCTAAAATTCCAAGAACATGATGAAAAACTCGCAAAACGATTAGAGAAAATATTAACAAGCAAACAAGATTTTTGCATGATAGGTATACCAGATGTAATAAATGGATTTTATAACTTAACTGAAGAGAGTGAAACATTTTGGATTAAAAATATGGAAAGAACAAGAGATACTTGGCTAAAATATATTGATAAAAATAGAGAATATTGTACAGCAAATTTAACAAGATTATATATAAGATATAAAGACAAAAGTAATGCAGGAATATATTTTTCAATAATGAAAGAAATTTGGAAAGATAGAGATGTACTTATATGTGAAGGAGAGCAAACAAGAGTTGGCATTGGAAATGACTTATTAGATGGATGTAAATCCATAAGGAGAGTAATATGTCCAGCAGAAGATGCGTTCAAAAAATATGATGAAATTTTAAATACATTAAAACAGGAATCAAAAGATACATTGATAATAATAGCATTAGGACCAACTGCAACAGTTTTAGCATATGATTTAGCAAAAGAGGGATATCAAGCATTAGATATGGGACACTTTGATATAGAATATGAATGGTATTTAAGAAATGCAACAAAAAAAGAAAAAATTAATAATAAATATACAAATGAGGTTTCTGGAGGAGATGATACAGAAAGTATTAATGACAAAAATTATACAAAACAAATTGAAAAAATTATAAAATAGAAGGAGAATTCTATGAAAAAAATAATCATTATGGGAATCCCACATCACGGAAACATAGGAGACAATGCAATAGCAATAGCAGAGGAAGAACTAATTAAAAAATTTTTTCCACAATATGAATTATGTATGATGCAAGAAAAATATTTAGACATATGTGTGAAAAAAGTAAGAAAAATTATAAAAGACCAAGATATCATTATGTTACATGGTGGTGGAAATATAGGTGATACTTATGAAAGACCAGAGAAAGGAAGAAGAGAAGTTATAAAAACTTTTCCAAATAATAAAATAATTATTTTTCCACAAACGGCATATTTTTCAGATACTATAGAAGGACAAAAGCAATTAGAAAAATCAAAAGAAATATATAATAATCATAAAAATTTAATTATATTTGCAAGAGAAGAGAAATCATATGAATTTATGAAGAAAAATTTTTATAATTGTAAAATATATTTGACACCAGATATGGTAATGACCTTAAACAAAAGTATAGATTTAGACAGAAAAGGAGCATTATTATTATTTAGGACCGATAAAGAAAAAACACTAGAAAATGAAAGTATAGAAAAAATAAAAGAAATAGTAAAAACAAAATTTGAAAAATATACAATATCAGACATGAACTTAGGAAGTGGAATTATAAATATAGGTGGAAAAAAGAGAGAAGAAATACTAGATAATAAATTTAAGCAATTTCAGACTTCTCAAATAGTTATAACAGATAGATTGCATGGAATGATTTTTGCAGCAATTACAGAAACACCATGTGTAGTGTTTGGAAACTTTAATCATAAAATAATAGAATCATACAAATGGCTTGAAAAATTAGAATATATAAGATTTTGCGATAATATGAACAAAATAGAAGATATAATAGAAAAAGTAATAAAAACAAAAAATAGAAAATATGACAATAAATTTGCAGAAGAAGCAATTGTTAAAACACTAAAAAAAGAAATTTAATGTCCAAACAGAACCGTCCCAGATGGACAAAATGTCCAAATAGAACCGTCCCGTTTGGACAAAATGGAGGAAAAAATGTCAAAATTTGTACACTTACACATACACAGCGAATTTAGCTTATTAGATGGAGCAAATAGAATAAAAGATTTACCAGTAAGAGCAAAAGAATTAGGAATGGATTCAATAGCAATAACGGATCATGGGGCCATGTTTGGGGTTATTGACTTTTATAAGGCATGTAAAAAAGAAGGTGTAAAACCGATAATTGGCTGTGAAGTATATGTTGCACCTCGTACAAGATTTGATAGAGAACCGGGAATAGATAATCATTATTATCATTTGATATTATTGGCAAAAGATAATGAAGGGTATAAAAATTTAAGTAAGCTGGTTTCATTAGGATTTGTTGATGGATATTATTATAAGCCTCGTATTGACCATGATATTCTTAAACAATATAGCAAAGGAATAATTTGTTTAAGTGCATGTCTAGCAGGAGAGGTAAATCAGGCTCTTTTAAATGGAGATACAGAAAAAGCGGAGCAAATAGCTTTATGGCATAAAGAAGTTTTTGGAGATGACTATTATATAGAAATCCAAAATAATGGTATTAGAGAGCAAGTTTTAGCAAATCAGAAACTTGTTCAACTAGCAAGAAAATTAGATATTCCATTAGTTGCAACAAATGATGCACACTATTTAAAAAGAGAAGATGCGTACAATCATGAAGTTTTATTATGTATTCAAACAGGAAAAAGAATGAGTGATGAAGACAGGATGAAATTTGATACAGAAGAATTATATGTAAAATCACCAAAAGAAATGTCAGAATATTTTAAAGCGTTTCCAGATGCGATAGAAAACACAGTAAAAATAGCAGAAAAATGTAATGTAGAATTTGAATTTGGACATACAATACTACCAAATTATGATGTTCCACCAGAATATCCAACACATTATGATTTTTTGAAAGAATTATGTGATAAAGGTCTAGAAAAAAGATATGGAAAAAATTTATCAGAAGAAATACAAAAAAGAGCAGAGTATGAATTAGGCATAATCAAAAAAATGGGATATGTAGATTATTATTTAATAGTGTGGGACTTTATACATTATGCTAAAACACATGGAATACCAGTAGGACCAGGAAGAGGTTCAGGTGCAGGTTCTATTTTGGCATATGCAATTGAAATAACAGACATAGACCCAATAAAGTATGGACTACTATTTGAAAGATTTTTAAATCCTGAAAGAATCAGTATGCCTGATTTCGATGTTGATTTTTCAGATGAAAGAAGACAAGAAGTTATAGATTATGTAGCAAGAAAATATGGACATGACCATGTATCACAAATAATCACCTTTGGAACAATGGCAGCAAAAATGGTAATAAGAGATGTAGCAAGAGTTCTAGACTATCCATATTCAGAAGCAGACCAACTGGCTAAAATGATACCAAATGAAATTCATATTACAATATCAAAAGCTTTAGAACAAAACAAGGAATTAAAAGAAAAATATGAAAATGATGAACAAGTAAGAAAAATTTTAGATATAGCTATGGCATTAGAAGGAATGCCAAGGCAGGCATCAACACACGCATGTGGAGTTGTTATAACAAAAGACCCAGTAGATACCTATGTACCACTTTATGTAAGAGATGGACAAATCAACACTCAATACATAATGACAACACTTGAAGAATTAGGACTTTTAAAAATGGACTTTTTGGGATTAAGAAACTTAACAGTTATTCAAAACACAATAGATATGATAAAAGAAAATCATGGAGTAGATGTAGAGTTTGACCAAGATATGTCAGACCCAAAGGTATATAAATTATGGCAAGATGGAAACACATCCGGAATATTCCAATTTGAATCACAAGGTATGACAAACTTTATGAAAGAATTGAAACCAGACTGCTTGGAAGATTTAATAGCAGGTGTTTCATTATATAGACCTGGACCAATGGACCAAATACCAAGGTATATAAGAGGAAAACAAAATCCGGGGCACAATGAATATACACATCCAAGCCTAGAACCAATATTAAATGTAACATATGGTTGTATGGTTTACCAAGAACAAGTTATGCAAATAGTTAGAGACTTAGCAGGATATTCACTAGGAAGAGCAGATTTGGTTCGTAGAGCAATGGGAAAGAAAAAACTTGATGTAATGGCAAAAGAAAGAGAAGTATTTATACATGGACAAGTTGATGAAAATGGAAATATCGTTGTACCAGGATGTGTAAGAAATGGAATAGATGAAGTTTCAGCAAATAAAATATTTGATGAAATGGCTGAATTTGCAAAATACGCTTTTAACAAATCACATGCAGCATGTTATGCAGTTGTATCATACAGAACAGCATATTTAAAAGCATATTACCCAGCAGAATTTATGGCAGCAACCTTAAACAGTTATTTAGGCAATCTAGATAAAGCACCTCAATATATAGACGAATGTAAAAGACTTGGAATTCAAATTTTAAAACCAGACATAAATAGAAGTTTTGAAAAATTTACAGTTGAAGTTAGCCAAACAGAAGCAATTGGAAAAATTCGATTTGGATTAGGAGCAATAAAAAATGTAGGAACAGTTCCAGTTGAAAATATAGTTGCGGAAAGACAGGAAAATGGAGAATATAAAAGCTTTACAGACTTCTGCGAAAGAATTGCAGATACACAAGTAAACAAAAAATGTGTAGAAAGTTTAATAAAAGCGGGAGTATTTGATGAATTTGAACAAACAAGAGCAACATTATTAGCATCATTTGAAACAATTATGGATACAATACAAAGTGGAAAGAAAAAAGGATTTGAAGGACAAGTATCCATGTTCGAAATAGGAACAGAAGAAGAAAAAAAGGCAATAGAAAACCAAAAATATAAATTTGAAGAGTATGATGAATTACCAGAAAAAGAATTACTATCTATGGAAAAAGAAATGCTTGGAATTTACATTTCAGGACACCCACTAGAAAAATTAAGAGAACAAATAATTCACTCAACAAATATAAATAGTATGGATTTAGTTCAAATAAACGAACAAGATGAAGAAGAAAGCAACAATGATAAGCCAAAATTTGTAGATGGGCAAAAAGTAAAATATGCAGGAATAATAACATCAATCAAGAAAAAATATACCAAAAATAATAAAATAATGGCATTTATAACAATAGAAGATTTATATGGAACAGCCGAAATAATAGCTTTTGAAAACGCTGTAATAAATGCAGGAAAGAGTTTAATAGAAGAAAACATTGTTATTGTTGAAGGAAGAATAAGCATAAGGGACGACCAAGAACCTTCAATAATAGCAAATGAAATAAAAGATTTAGGAGAAGAACAATCAAAAGTTATAACATTTGATATTACTAATTTTTCAGAAGAACAAAAAGACAAACTAAGAAATGCAATTAAGTATTTTTCAGGAGATAAAAACAATGTAAATGTCCAAGTTAAAATAGGTGAAGAAATTAAGCCTTGCGGAGCTATTTATTATAATGATGATATAAAGAAAATTTTTGATGAGATTTGATACATTATTTTGAAAGGGTTGAAGAATATGAGAAAATTATTTACATCAGAAAGTGTTACAGAAGGACACCCAGATAAATTATGTGATTATATATCAGATAGCATATTGGATAGCTATTTAAAAGAAGACAAAAATTCAAGAGTAGCATGTGAAACAGTTGCAGGAAAAGGAGAAATTTATATAACGGGAGAGATAACATCAACAGCCAACATAGACATTGAAAAGGTTGTAAGAGACACAATAAAAGAAGTTGGATATGAGAACAGTGAATATGACATTGATTATAAAACATGCTCAATAAGAATAAACTTATCAAAACAATCTCCTGATATAGCACAAGGAGTAAATAAATCATTAGAGGATAAAGAAGGTCAAAATATTGAATCAGAAGGAGCAGGAGACCAAGGATTAATGTTTGGATATGCCTGTGATGAAACAAAAGAACTTATGCCACTTCCTATTTCATTAGCACATAAATTAGCTAAAAGACTAACACAAGTTAGAAAAGAAAATATAATAAATTATTTAAGACCAGATGGAAAAGTTCAGGTTACTGTTGAATATGAGGAAGAAAAGCCAATAAGAGTAGATACAATAGTTGTTTCTGCACAACATCTACCAAAAGCGGATATGGAAATCTTAAAAAAAGATATAATAGAAAAAGTTATAAAAGCAATTGTACCAAAAGAATTGTTAGATAATAACACAAAATATTTTATAAATCCTACTGGAAGATTTGTAATAGGTGGCCCATTAGGAGACAGTGGATTGACAGGTAGAAAAATAATTGTTGATACTTATGGCGGATTTGCAAGACATGGTGGTGGAGCTTTTTCAGGAAAAGATGCAACTAAGGTTGATAGGTCAGCTTCTTATATGGCGAGATTTATTGCAAAAAATGTAGTAGCAAATGGATATGCTAAAAGATGTGAAATACAGTTAGCTTATAGCATAGGAGTTGCTAAACCTGTGTCAATATATGTTAATACTTTTGGTACAAATACAATTTCAGAAGATGAAATTGTAAATAAAATAAATAATAAATTTGATTTGACACCAAGAGGGATTATTAATTACTTGGATTTGCAAAAGCCTATTTATAGGCAGACAACTAATTATGGACATTTTGGTAAAGAGAATCTTTCATGGGAAAGAATAGTTGAATTTTAAATAACAATCGAATATCAGAAGGAGTGAAAAATGAATCAAGCAAGTAAATTAAGTATCGCAATGGAATTAATAGAAAAACAAATAGCAGAATTTAGTGTAAAATCACATAATACAAATGAAAACGAAGAACTAAATAAAAAATATCAAGAATTATTAGAAATAAGAGATAAAATTTATAAAAATGATGAAAATAAAATAGAAGAAATAATAAAAAAAGAAAGAGAGAAAAAATGATTAATCCAAAATTAAGAGCAAAAGACAGAATATATAGTGAATTACCAGAAGAATTAAAAGCATTAATGAGAAAATATATATTATCAGAAGATGAACACAATATGATTTTACAAGATATAAAAAAACAATCATATGCAAACAAAAAACCAGTAAGTAATCCAACATTTTATATAGTAACCGGACAAACTGGAAGCGGAAAAAGCAATTTAACATCATATTTATATTCAAAAGAAGAAAACATAGTAGTTATTGATTCAGACAAATACAAAGCATATAGACCAGATAGCCAAGAAATATTAGATGAACATTTAGCTGAATATGCATTTTTAACAGCACCAGATTCATATTTGCATAGAGATGAAATGCTTGTAGATGCAATGAAATCAAAATATAATATTTTAGTAGACTTGGCAGTTTCTGAAAAAGAAGGATTACTTGTAAACACAGATTTATTAAAAAAACTTGGATACAATATTGAAATTCATGTATTAGGTGTAAGTTCGTTAAACAGTTCCATATCTTTACATGAAAGATATGAAGCACAATTAGAGTTAAATGATAATGCAGCAAAACTAACAAGTATAGAAAGACATGATGATTCATATACATCTTTAAATAAAATAATAATGGAACAACAAAGAAAAAAAGGAGTAAAAATAAATGTGTATAAAAGAGGTGCTAAAAGGCCGTTTATACCAGAAGAAATATATAATCAAACAGATAAAAATGGAAAATATTCATGCCCATATGAAGCACTAATAGATGCACAAGCGCAAGATTTACAAAAAACATTACCAACATTTGAAAAAAGATATAATGTGTTATTAAATCAAATGGAAATTAGGCAGGCACCACAAAAACAAATTGAACAATTGAAAAAAATAAAACAAAGATATGAACAAATTGTTCAGAAAACAAATGGAAAGGAAATATAAAAGATGAAAATTACAATGTTAGGAACAGGACATGCAACTGTTACAAAATGTTATAATACATGTTTTACCATTAGTGAAAGTGATAAACATTTTTTAGTTGATGCAGGTGGAGGAAACGGGATATTAAAACAATTAGAAGATTCCAATATAAAATCATCAGATATAGTAGCAATGTTTATTTCACATACACACACAGATCATATAATGGGTGCAGTTTGGATAATAAGAGTAATAGGAAGAAAATATCTAGTAGAAGATTATAAAATACCATTTAATATTTATGGAAACAATGAAGTTATAAGTGCAATTCGAAAAATGTGTGAAGCAGTCTTGCCACAAAAGTGGAATGATTTATTTGATGATAAAATAATATTACATATTGTTGATACTGGAGTAGAAACAAAAATTTTAGATAAAAAAATTGAATTTTTTGATATAAATGCAAAAAAGGTTAAGCAAACAGGATTTATGATGTGGCTTAATGAAAAAGAAAAATTTACATTTATAGGTGATGAAACTTGTTCAGAAACAACTAAAAAATATGTTGCAAATAGTCAATGGCTTTTTGCAGATGCGTATATGGCTGGAAAAGAAGCAGAAGAATATAATCCAATACAAAAACATCATCATAGTACTGTGAAATTTGTTGCTGAATTGTGTGAAAATTTTAATGTTAAAAATGTTATTATGTCTCATACTGTTGATACAGATTTAAAAAATAGAAAAACATTATTTACAGAAGATGCACATAAATATTATGGTGGTAATGTATTTGTTCCTGATGATTTGGAAGTAATATTGTTAAAATAGAAAAATTATTTAATAGATAAAAAAACTCTAACTCAGTATTTACTGGATTAGAGCTTTTTATTTTAATGAAAAATGCTTTTTTCAATTTCAGCCATACACTCATTAGCAATACTTGCAACAGTAGACCATGAACCAACCTGATTAGAGATAGGTTTTACCATACTGTACAATTCTGATATTGTTTTAAGTGCTTCACTTTTTGTAGAGCAAAAATCCTTTAATGTCTTTTTGAAGTGTCTTACTGTTTCATCGGAAGAATCTACCGATTTAAACTGATTTTCGACTTCTTGCTTGAACTTGGGCTGTGAGTAATTATTATCATTATTTACAAATATTTTTAAATTATCTAGAATACTAGATAATTTTGTAAATGGATCATGACTCTTCTTGTTTGGATTTTGCATAGCATTTAACATTTGCTTTTGGTAGTTTTCAAAAGTTTTATCGTTCATAAAAAATTCCTCCTAAAAATATTTATTTTTACACTGTTGACTTGCTTAAAAGTGAAAAATGGTTAAAACTACAAAAATCTGACTATATTATAACAGGAAATTATGTAAAATACAAATAATGGGACTTTTTTGATAGTGTCAATATTATAAAAAAGTTGAAAAATATCATAGAACATGCTAAAATATAGGTAGATATTGTAAAATAGCAAAATAAACGAAAGTTTATGACGCAAAGCCAAAGGTCTAAAAGCAAATATGCTTATGATGGCTAGGTTGCACAAATGAAAAGGGGGAATTTATATGGAAATGAAAAAAATATTAAAAATTGTTGGAATTATAATATTAGCATTAATACTTATTATATTAATTTATTTCTCAACTATACATTTTAATGATTTTCTAAAGAAAGACAATGTAATGACAAGAGAAGAAGTAGTGGCATTATTAAAAAAGGGAGAGGAATATCCTAATTATTATTATTCACCTGAAAATTACATATTTTTTAGGAATTTGAATGAAATGAAAACAGAATATTATATAAAAGATGGTGTTATAAAATGTGTAAACAATGGAAATATTTTAAGATGGGAAAATTATAATACAGACGAAGTAATTAGTATAATTGGAAAAAATAATGAAAGAAAGTATGCTGGAATTTCATCTTTAAAAAGTTATTATAATAATGAAGATGAAGCAGTTTTATATAGTCAAAGAGGTTTTGATTATTCTATAATTGCTGACGAAAAAACATTTAATACTAATTTTGAATATTTAGGTGAAAAACAGTATAATGGAAGAAAGACTATACTTGTTCAAGTATGGAATAAAGATAGTATCAAAGTTAATTCAACAATTTTTTACATTGATAAGGATTCTGGATTAGTAATGAGAAGAATTGATTATAGTGCAATGGGATTAAAAAAACTTGACTGCAATAGAAATGTAAAATTTGATATAGTTACTGATAAAGATGTAGAAAAGCCAAACTTAGATAATTATGAAGTGTTAAATAGTGAAGAATAAAGAAATTTTATATTGTAAAATTTAAGAAAATAATAAAATTTTTAGCAAGTGATTATTGATAACCACTTGCTTTTATAATATGAGGTTTTTAAAATTAAACAAGAAAATATATTACAATCTATTGACAAGTTTTATAATATAATATAAAATGCAAACAGAAGTTTAGATATTAAGATAAAGGTTGTGATTAAAATTGAATAATATAGAGAATTTAAAAGATTTAATTATTTACCAAAGCCAAAATAATGAAAATATATCAGTAGAAGTTTTATATAATGAAGAAGATTTTTGGTTAACTCAAAAATCAATGTCAAAATTATTTAATGTAGCAGAAAATAATATTACATATCATTTACAAAACATTTTTAAAACAGGGGAATTAGAACAAGAAGCAGTTACTCAAAAAATTAGAGTAACTGCTTCAGATGGAAAAAAATATAATACAAATTTTTACAGTCTTGACGCAATTATAGCTGTAGGATATAGAGTAAATTCAAAAGAAGCAACAGATTTTAGAATATGGGCAACCAAAACATTAAAAGAATATATAAAAAAAGGTTTTGTTGTTAATAGTGAAATGCTAAAAAATGGACCTAAATTTGGAAAAGATTACTTTGATGAATTATTAGTAAAAATAAAAGAAATTAGGGCAAGTGAAAGAAGATTTTA
>CAKPCL010000002.1 GCA_934141605.1 uncultured Clostridia bacterium | reverse complement strand
TAAAAGATGTACTAAATGGTGATAAGCTAATTGAGATTGAAGAAAATGAACAATTAGATACAATAGATAAAATAAAATATGAATTGGAAAAATTAGATATTCCAATTGATTGTAATGATTATTTTATAAAAAAAGCTGAAATAGAATTAAAGAAGATTTTATAGGAGCGTGGTTGTATGTCAAATATAAATTTGAATTTATATAGAATATTTTGTAAAGTTGCACAGTCCAAAAGTTATTCAGAGGCAGCAGAAAAACTAGGATTATCAGTTCCAAATGTTAGTACACAAATATCAAACCTTGAAGAACAATTAAATTTAAAACTTTTCAATAGAGAAAGCAAAGGAGTAACATTGACAGTAGATGGACAAGAACTTTATGATATAGTAAATAAATCAATATCTAGTTTTGATTTTGCCGAAAAAATGGCAAAAGATAAGAATGATATGGAATGTGGGTGTATAAAGATAGGATGTCCATCTCATTTTACAAGCTATTTTTTAATGGAAAAGGTGGAGAAAGTAAAAAGAGATTTTCCAAAACTTAATGTAGAAATAATATGTGAAGTAGATACAAATAAAATGTTGGAACTATTACACAATCATAAAATTGATTTTGCAATAATAGACACAGAAATAAATAGCAGTAATGTAGAAGTAAAAGAGTTATTAACAATAAATAATATATTTGTTTCAAAAGCACCACTAAAAATTTCTGATATAAAAGAATTGGAAAATTTGAATTGCATTTTAAACTTAGAAAATACAAAAGCTACACAACAGTTAAAAGAAATACTGAAAAAAAGTAATATTTCTATACATGCAGATATGATGTGTGATGCAACAGAAATAAGAGTTGAAGCAGTAAAAAGAAATATGGGAATAGCATATGTTATAAAAGAGGCTGTAAAAAAAGAATTAAATAATAAGGAATTATATGAAGTTGAATTACCAATAAAATTGCCAAATATAAAATTAAATTTAATTTATTTAAGTGGAGAGCTTACTAAAATAGACAAGAAGTTTATAAAAGAATATTTGAAATAATAAAATTATAAATACCCTATTTCTAGGGTATTTTCCATTTTATGTTAAATAAAAATTAAATGATGTTAAAAATTTAGAAATAGTCTTCATTATAAAAACAATGTATAATATTAGTGTATAAAAAGAGATATTATATAAGAAAAGAGGATTTATAATGAAGAAAAAGGTTTGTTGGAAAATTACAACTAAATGTAATCAAGGATGCAAATATTGTTTTGGATTTAATAATATACCAAATCTATCTTTTGAAGAAAATGAAAGAGTATTAAATCATTTAATTGCAAGTGGGATAAACCATATTACTTGGACTGGTGGAGAAGCGGTATTATATCCAAGAGTAAATGAATTAATGAGAGAATCAAAAGAAAGAGGATTATATAATAAATTAGTAACGAACGGAATTTACTTATCAAAGAACGATAACGAATATGTAGAAGATATTTTAAATACTTTGGATGAAATTAATTTGTCTATAGATTCAATAGAAAATGATATAAATGTAGCATTAGGAAAAGAAAATAATCATTTAGAAATAATAAAGAATTTATTAGAAAAAACAAAAAACAAAAACATCAAGGTTGGAATAAATACTGTTGTTAGTAAACTTAATGTAGATAAATTAGAGGAATTAGGAGAATTTCTAGATAACTATCAAATTGAAAAATGGAAATTTTTAAAATTTATGCCAATTAGAGAAAGAGCAGAGAAGAATGAGAAAGAATTTGAAGTTGATGAAAGCATATTAGAAAATAGTATAAAAAATCTAAAAGTATTTAAAAACATAAAAAAAGTTGAATATAAAAAACAAAGTGAGTTTGAAAAGAGTATTGTGA
Source organism: uncultured Clostridia bacterium (assembly GCA_934141605.1). Lineage (GTDB taxonomy): Bacteria > Bacillota > Clostridia > TANB77 > CAG-508 > CAG-269. The sequence goes on along the minus strand of CAKPCL010000002.1, from coordinate 146,273 downwards.
TAATTCCTAATGGAGATATATTGCAAACACAAAATGGAAAAGATCATTATTTTGGAAATGCTTTGAAAGAAGAAATAATAGATTTTGATAAAATATTTTCAAACGGAAAGATTAGAACCTTAGTTGCATACAATGATGAAAGTGTTAGAGAAAATATTATCAATTTAATAAAAGGATTAGAATATGTTGATTTAGTAGGTGTTGCAACTAATGGAAATGATGCGTATAACAAAATTATTGATTTGAAACCAGAAATGGTATTTGCTAGATATAATATGCCAGATATCAATGGTCTAGAAATTGCAATAAAAACAAAAGAAAATAAAAATATTGAAACACCAATTTTTAATATTTTTAATGATAAAAATGACATTCCAGAACAAGAACTACAAAAAACTATAAATGTTATAGGAAATAAATTAAATGCCCTTATACAAGAACCTTATGAGAATAGAGTAGAAGATATTATAAAAGATTATAAAGAATACAAATATAAAAAATAAAAAAATGAGAAATAAGTTTTATTTGTTAGTATAAACAATTTACTTATTTCTCATTTTTTTTAATCTTAAATATGTAACAAATGTTGATATAAAATATTTAGGTGTTATCGGATCTTTGGTTAAATCAAAGAACCTCATTATAGGTTTGGAAGCATTATAGTTTTTATATCTGTTAAAAGGAATTAAAGAACTCCTTATTCCATCTCGTACTTCACGAGGACTAATACCATATTCTAAAGCAACATTTAAAAACAAATCATCTAATGAATTAAACTTATGTGGATAGTAGTAATATTGAAATATTGCTGACTTTAGATAATGGCAACCATTTGAATTCACATTGAAATCCAATGGCAATAGATACATATTTAATTCTTCTTCTGTTAAGTCCGTTACCTTAAATTCTAATTTCATTTGGTTGATTGTGTTAAGCAATTTTTCGTTGTCAAAGGGCCTATAAAGAAACTGATAAACTTTTGATACATTTTCTATAAGGAATGGCTTGTATGGCTCGCTTATAGTTAAAATTGTATTCTTTTTTCTTTTCTCGATAGGAGAAATAGATAGCCTATCAATTATTTCAAGAGTTTTTATATCTGTGAAATTTGAATCTAAAATAAAAATGTTTGGCTCAATTTCCAAATATTTTTTTATCGTAGAACTGCCATCATTGGTGCTTTCAATTTCAAACCCTTTCTCATTTGCAAGAAATTGGCAGCTTGCTGAATTACGTTGTATATCAGTATCTGCAATAAGGATTTTAACCATTTAAACAACCCCCAACAAATGTAATTATTAAAATACAACAATAGTATATCACAAAAATTATGTAAACACAATAAAATAAATGTAAAAAACAGGAAAAATTTTCGACAAATATCGACAATTTAATGCAAAAACACACCCTTTTACACCTCATTACACCGTTTTTAACAAATACTCCTAAAACCATAGTAGTATGAGCTCGGGAACTTTATATTAAAGTTTAAAAGGAGCTACAAAAGCAGATTGAATAAATACAAAAGCAAATAAGTAAGAAACTTTTAAATTTTGATATAAGGGGGAGACGAAAAAATGTGAAGATAAAATAGATGATAACGGATATTAAAAACAATTAATACTCCTTTTGAACTTATTGATATAAATAATAAGTTCCTAGAATGAGGGAGTATTTTGTATATATTAAGCAATAAAGAGGAGGCAATGTTAAAGGTAATTGTAAAAAATACAAGAGTTGATTATTTTAGAAAAAATAAAAATGTTTTTAAAGAATTAAGCCTTGAAGAAGAAATTTTATATTCACAAGATAAAATGGAAGAAAATTTAGAAATAAAAATGGATCAAGAATTTCAAGCCGAAAAGTTTGAATGTATTTTTCGTGATGAAATTTTGTCAGAAATAGCAGGAACGCTGACTTATAATGAAAAGTTAGTGCTTTCTTTATATTATATTGAAAATAAATCAGATGAAGAAATCTCAAAAATATTATTTATAACTAAGTCAGGTGTTACTAAGAAACGAAATAGAGCATTAGAGAAAATGAGAAAAAAATTTGAAAAAAGGAGAAAAATTTAATGTTTAATAATTATAATTTGACTGATGATGATGTTATTGAAATTCTAAATAAGTATGAAAACCTAATAAATAAATATAGTAGACTATATCCAGGTGGTCCAATAGATGAAGATTTAAAGGGAGAAATAATTGAAAAAATATATAAAATATTAACAAAAAATAGAGAAAAATAAAAAATTTTAAATTTTGTCCCTTTTCCTATTATTCAATTCGTTTCTAATAGGTGAGAAGGGAGGAAAAACAATGTTAAAAAAATTAAAACTATATTTAAAAGAGAAGAAGAGACAGCTTATTGTAAAAAAACGTGTTATAGGTTTTAAAAAGAAAATTCTAAAATTACAAAAAGAAAAAGATGAGATGGAACGAAAAAGCTCATTAGGTTTGACGATTCCTTAAAGTGTTAGCAAAAAGTTAAGTAAAGGAGAAATTCAAAGGATGAGCAAAAAAGATAAGATAACAAAACTGTACTTTGTAGATAGAGAAATTCCAGCTACTATTGCAAGAAAATTAAATATTTCAAAAAGTGCAGTAACACAGGTTTTACAAAAAGATGATAGATATAAAAAAGAAAAAGAAGTAAGAAAAAAACAAAATAAGATAAGACACAATAAAAAAACTAAAGAAATTATTAAAAAAACAAGAAAAATTAAACAATTTAAAAATAGATCAGAAGATTTAATATTAAAAAGAATGCACAATCAAGCTAGCCAAGAATTATCAAAAGGAAAGAGATTAAGTAATCTGGCATACAGAAATTGGAATACATCAGCATATTCATATAATGAAGCTAAAAGAAGATATGAATTTAAAGAAGAGCTTGGAAGAAGTAATGATGTGCCAAAATATATTAAAATTGAGGTGTAGAAATGGAAGAACAATATAATTATAAACAAGTTATTGCTTATGCAGTAATTGGACTGGAACATTATTTGAACTCTGGAAATAAAGACAATATAAACATTAAAGACTTTTGTAATTTGTTTATGGAACCATTAGAAAAGATATATAAGAAAAAAGATGTTATAAGAATAGCGAATATTTTATTAGAAAGGGATAATGCAAATGATTAATTTTATAGATAAAGATCATAAAAACTTTTTCTATTCAAAACTAGATAAATTACAATCACTAAGAAAGACAGATGTATATTATTTATCATTAGTATATACATTAAGCATCTGTGAAACAACAAGAGAACATTTTTCAAGTATTTTTAATATAGAAAAAGGAGAAATTAATCTAGATGCAATTAAAGCAGGATGGCAGACAGGAACGTCAGAGAAAGTAACTAGAATGGCTTTTAATTTATGGAATCATTCTATTATGTTTGACAGTGAAGAAGATTTGGCAAATGATAAAATTTCATGTTGTTATGCACCTAGTGAAATATTTTGTTGTTCGTATGCTCCTTATTTTTGGGAAGCAGTACAAATTAGATATCCAGAATACACAAAAGTATTAAAAAACGAAAAAATGGTAATTGACAAAGAACATAAAGAAAATGAGAACGAATATGTTTGTGAAATAGAATAATTATAGAATTTTTTAAAATAATCTACATATTCTTTAATATGGAGGCTATGAAAATGGAAAATTCAAAATTAGAAGAAAAGGAAATATATGAAGTAGATAATAAAAGATATACTGTAATAACAAGAATTTCAGAGAATTGTTTAAGTAAAGAAAGCTTAAAAAAATTAATTTGTAATTATGCAATGAGAGAATTACAAGAAAATGATTAAGATATATGGACAATGCTATTTGTGGACGGTATAATATACACATGTAGCATTGTTTTTCAATATAAACAATTATACGAAGTGGAGGCGTATTAATTGTGAAAAACAATAAATTTAAAGTTGCTGGTTATTTAAGACTATCTGTAGAGGATGGTGATAAAGAAGTCAGCGATAGTATAATAAGTCAAAAAAATATCATAGAAGATAAAATAAAAAATCTTGGAGATAAGTTTGAATTAGTAGATTTTTATATTGATGATGGATATACAGGATTAAATACAAATAGACCAAATTTCCAAAGAATGTTGGATGATATAGAAAAGAAGAAAGTTAATTGTGTAATAACTAAGGATTTATCAAGATTAAGTAGAAATAATTTTGAAGCTAATTATTATATCGAATTATATTTTTTAGAAAGAGAAATAAGATATATTGCAATATTAGACAATGTTGATACATATTTAAAAAATTCTAATAATGATATGATTCAATTTAAAACACTTATTAATGATTGGTATAGTAAAGATATATCTCGTAAAGTAAAGAGTGGTGTATGGGCAAGAAAAGAGCAAGGCTTATATGTTGCAGCAAAAGCACCTTATGGATATATGAAAGATGAAAGAAATAAAAACCAGTTGATTATAAATCCAGAAGAAGCACCAATAGTAAAGAAGATATTTCAAATGTATAATAGTGGAAGTTCAATGGGTGAAATTGCAGAAAAGCTACGAAATGATAAAGTATATTGCCCAAGCTATAACGGATTTCAAAAAAATAAAAATGGAGAATATGGCTGGGAACGTTCTACAATCTCAAAAATGTTAAAAAATGAAATGTATTTAGGAAATACTGTATATGGAAAAGGAATAAATCTAAGTTATAAATCAAAAAAGGTAAAACAAATACCACGTAATGAATGGAAAAAGTATGAAAATACTCACAAGGCGATAATATCAAAAGAATTATTTGAGAGTGTGCAAAAAAGAATGAAGTTGAATCAAAAGGCAAAATCTCATACACATACTTGGATATTAAATGGAATTATATATTGCAAAGAATGTGGAGAACCAATGCAATTAAAAGTGAAATACAGAAAAGATGGAACAACTATTTCTTTTATGAGATTATATTGCTCAAGTAGTTTACACAAAAAAGGATATTGTATTCGTAAATATAAAGGTATTGAATTACAATCTGTAACACAAATAGTTGTGGCGAACCTAAATAAAAAAGTAAACAATCTAATAAATTGTGAGGATGTTACGGAATTACTAGAAAAATCATATAAAAATAGAGATGTACAAGGAATAAAAAATGAACTAGATTTAAAGCAAAAGAAATTAGCTAAAATTAATAAAATGATAACATCTTTATATTCGGACTACAAAAACGGAATTATCCAAGAATATGATTTTAATTCTATGTATAATCAAGAAATAGAAAAAAGAGATAGGCTTAATGAAGAAATAAAAAAGCTAAATAACAAAATGAATAATCAAACTATTATTTCAGAAGCTGAATATAAAAGAGTTGTAAAAAAAGTATCAGATGTTAAAAAGTGGTCTAAAGAACAAATTGCAGATATTATTGATAATATTCAAGTAGATAATGATGATAATATTTATATTAATTATAAATATGCTGTTATGGAGATGGCATAATGAAAGAATATAAAGCAGCAATATATTTAAGATTATCAAAAGAAGATATTGAAAAAAACAATAGTATTGATATGCAACGAGAAATAACTACAAAGTATGCAAAGGATCATAATTACAAAATAGTAAATGAATATGTTGATAATGGATACTCTGGAATATTAAACTCTAGACCAGAACTTGATAAAATGATTAGAGATATAACACTTGGAAAAATAAATATGCTTATAGTTAAAGATATGAGTAGATTAACAAGAGATAAAAACTTAACTTCGTACTTTACAGACATATTTTTTCCAGATAATGATGTTAGATTAATTTCAGTTACAGAATATGTAGATACAGGAGAAAGATATGAAATTGATGATGCAGTTGCTTTAAGAGGAATTGTTAATCAAAGTTATTTGGAAGATATATCTAAAAAAATCAAAGCAGTAAAAACAAATTTGAAAAAGCAAGGAAAGTTTATTGAATCAAGTGTTGCTTATGGCTATAAAAAAGATAGCTTAGATAAAAGGAAAATAGTCATTGATGAAAAAGTTTCTTCTAATATAATAGAAATATTTAATTTATATTTAGATGGTATAGGACCAGTCGAAATCGCTAATAAACTTAACAAAAGGAATATAGAAACACCATCTCAATATTTGAATTTAAAACATCAGGCAAAATATTGGACTAAGTCGATGATTGCAAGAATATTAGATAATCCAATATATTGTGGTAGACTTGTTATTAATAAATACTATAGTGATTTTAAATTAAAAAAGATAATTGCCAATAGAAAAGGCAATTATGAATATATTTCTAATACTCATCAACCTATAATTGCTCCTAAAATTTTTGATAAAGTTCAAGAAATGAAAAAAGGAACAACAAAAGACAATCAAAAAGAGTATGTATTTTTATTAAGAGATTTAGTTTATTGCAAAAATTGTGGTAGAAAAATGATGTATAAGAATAGTAACCCTATGAGAATTGATAAAAATGGTAAAATAACTGGAACAAAAAATGAGCTGGGATATTTTATATGTGCTGAACATTATAGACATAAAGATGTTTGCAATGAATGGATTAAAATAAAAGAAAATACTTTAGAAGAAATTGTTTTAAAACAAATATCTGATAGATTAAAAAAATTGCAACTTATTAAATATGCTAATGATGTTAAAGCATATAAAGAAATAATGAATCCAGAAGCAAGTGAGTGCAAGAAAATAAAAAACGAAATAACTAGAAGAGAAGCTGATTTTAAGATATTGTATTCTAAAAAGGTTGAAGAAATTATTTCAGAAGATGAATTTATTAGAGAATATAATTTATATAAACAAAAAACTAAAGAATTAAAAGATAAACTAGATAGGTTAGAGGAAAGTAAAAAGAGTTATAATTCTAAAAATGATGTTGAGAAGCTGATTATAGAGTTTTCTGAAACAAAAAAGTTTGATAATAAAATTTTAAAAAAGTTAGTAGAAAAAATAGAAATTGGAAAAAATGAAGAAGTTAATATTATATTGAAGGTGTAGATATTGCACCTATCATTTTTACTAAAAATTAGTTGCACTATTGAATACTACTCAGAACAAAAAGCAAGAGCAACTTATGAAAAATTAATAGACCTATGCAGAGACAATCCAGATGTAATAGACCCATTAAGATATTTAAGAGAAAGAGAAGTAGTACACTTCCAAAGATTTGGAGAAGCTCTAAGAGGAGTTCAAGACAAATTAGCAGAAAAAAATTTTTATATGAATGATTGTAAATAAAAAATCCCCCAAAGTACCTTAATACTATGGGGGACATTTATAAATATGTGACAATATTTGCAATTTACATAAAAATATGATAAAATATAAGAACAATGCTATAACTCCGTTTTTCACCAGGTGTTAGCATAATATTAAAAAAATTTTTAGGAGGAAATATACAAATGAAAAAAGAAAGGTTATGGATAATACTATTTTCACTCTCTTTCACAATTATGGTAATACTTACAATAGAATTTTTGCTTGGTGACTTAAATCACTTTGGCAAAATTATTGTATCTGTATTCTATGGAATAATTGCTTTTGGGGTATTAGCTAATTTATTAGTTTGGATAATAAAAAATATCCAAAAACAAATTTACTATAATAAAGCATATAAAGAAATCGAAGAAGCTTTCTACTCTTTAAAGGAAATCTATAAAACAGATATTTCAGAAAACAAAGACAAAAATTATGCAGTAGAAATAGAACAAAAGAGTGACTTAATATTAAGAGTTGGAAGATTGTTAATTCCTGAAAATATATTAAGTAAAAAACGGAAAGCAAAGTTAAGAAAAATGATGAAAGAAACAGAAATATTAGTGAAAAAAGACCAACCTTAAATGCAAAAAATAAAACCTAAGTGAAAATTTTCATTTAGGTTTTTCTTTATAAAAATTCAAATAAAAAAAGAAAAGTAAAAATTTTGCAAAATTCCTTGATATTTTTAAGAAGATATTGTATGATATAAAGGTATAAAAAATGTAAAAATAAGGAATAAAGGGAAAAGAAGAAAGGGGCTAAAAAAATGAAAAAAACAATAGCAATAATAGCACTACTAACAATAATTTTAGGAATATTCACAATCACAAATAAAGTATACGCAACAGACAAAGCAATAGACGCCAAAACAGAAAGCCAACTTGTAGAAATTAGAGAAACACAAACAAAATCACTACAAGACTACCAAGAAAAATATGGGTCAGACGCATATGGACTAGTTGCATATATCCTAAATATAGTAAGAATATACAGTATACCATTTTGCTTTTTAGGAATAGCAATAGGAGCAATACACCAATATGTAATAGGTATAAGAAAATTAGACACATTAGAAAAAGGAATGGGATTAATAGTAACATTTGTAACACTATTAATAATCTGTCAAGTTTTACCATTAGCATTTGCAATGTTTGTTAAATTTGGAAGAGGATAAAAATTAAAAAATAATAAAATATAAAGCATAATAATAATTAACAAGACGAAAAGAAAGGAAAGTAACCAATGAAAGTTTTATTTGCTGTGAGTAATGAGGAAATATCAGAATCTATAATAAAAAGATATCAAAAAGATTATAAAGAAATAATCTCATATAAAAATGTTTATTACTTTAATGCAATACTAAAAGAATTACAAAAAGATAAAAGCTATGATAGAGTAGTAATAAGTGAAGAATTAGAAGCATTTACAAACACACAATATGATCAAATAGATAAATTTATATTTGACAAATTAGACAATATCAGTGACGAAGCATCAAACTTAAGAGGAGAAGATATTCCAATAATATTAATATGTTCAGACAGAAGAGAAAAAAGTGAAGAAATGCTAGTTAAATTATTTGGAATAGGAATTTATAATGCATTAATTGGAAATGATAGAAGTGTAGACAATGTTTGTAAGCTACTAAATAAACCAAGATCAAAAAAAGAAGCAAAAGTATACTATAAAATAGACTCAGATGATGTATCATATCAATCTGAAAATGAAAATGATGTAAGTGAATTAGAAATACAAAATATATTAGCCCATTATAAAAGACTTGGAAAAGACGAAAAGAAATATGTAGAAAGCTTTGATAATATCGCATCACAATACAATGATGCACAATTAAGAATAATTGTTAAATTTTTACCACTAAATGTAAGAGCAGTACTTGAAGAAAAATCATCAAAATATCAACAAATAATATCATTTAATGGAAAAATATCTAATAACTTAAGAGACCAAAGACCTAAAAAAGCAACAACAGAAGGGACAAGCGAAAAACTACTAAATACAAATAATAAAGAAAAAATACTTTCAAGACCAGTAGTTATACCATCATCAGTTAATATGAATGGAATAAAAAAATTAGGCAAAACAAAAAATCCAGTAAGACCAATAGAAACAATGCAAGAAGAAAAAGTAGTAACAGAAGTAAGAAAAATAGGACCTATGTTTGAAGATAAAAACGAACCAGCAATTGTTGAAAAACCAGAAGTTATCAACGAACCAGAAATTATTGAAGAACCAAAAAGAGGAAGAGGAAGACCAAGAAAAAATCCACTTCCAGAACAAGAAACAGTAGAAACACCAAAAAGAGGAAGAGGAAGACCAAGAAAAAATACTATTTCTGAAGACCAAGAAAAAATAACATTACCAGGATTAGATGAAGAAGATTTAGAAGACCTTGTATTACCCGGATTTAATGAAGAAAAACAAGAACCAGAAGAAGTAGAAGAAACAATATTACCAGGATTCGAAGAAACAACTGAAGAAGAGCCAGAAGAAGAAACAATGCTACCAGGATTTGAAGAAGAACCTGAAGAAAAGATAATGGAAAATAAACAAGAAACAAGTGTACAAAATATAAATCAAACATACGAAAATGTTGATATATCAAACTTATTAACATCAGATAAAAAAGTAGCTTGCTTTATTGGAACAAGCAAAAATGGAACATCATTTATAGTAAATAGTTTAGCAGAAATAACATCTAAAATGGGAATAGACACAGCAATATTGGATACAACTAAAAATAGAAGTTCATACTACATATACACAAAGAACGAAGAAGAATTAAGAAAAATAGCATTAAATAGTATAAACAATTTATTACAAGGTACAGCAAATGGAATACAAGTAAATAAAAACTTAACAGTATACACATCATTGCCAGAAGAAACAGAAGGAATAGAAAACGCAGGAACAATATTACAAACATTATTAAATAAACACTCATTAGTTTTAATAGACTGCGACTTCGAAACACCATTAGAATATTTTGAAAAAACACAAGAAATATATCTAGTACAATCCTTCGATATATTAACAATACAACCATTAACAGCATTTTTAAGAGAACTAAAATCAAAAAATATATTAAACGAAAGTAAATTAAAAGTTATATTAAATAAAGCTGTAAAAGTAAGAGGAATAAATGATAAAACAATAATAGGTGGTATGGCATATTATAATGACCCAGCAATGTCATTTATGACAGAATTATTTAATAAAAACACAGTAAGATATATAACAATACCATTTAATGAAGAAGCATATACAAAATACTTAGAGAGTGTAATAAACTGTGAAATTTCTGTAAAAGGATACCCAAAAAATATAATTCAAATATTAAACGAATTAGCAAACATGGTATATCCACTAGTATCAGGAAAATCAACATATGTACCACCAAGAGTAGAAACCAACGGATTCACACCAAGTATGAATTCAACACTTAATCAAATGAAAAATAGATATTAAAAAATAACATTAGGGGGGAAAAAAGTGTTAATAGCAATAGTTATAATATTAATAATAGTAGTATTAGGATTAATAGTATATAATCTTAATATACATAAAAAAATACAAACATATAGAAATATCAATCAAAAGATAAATAATTTATCAGTAGTACAAGACTTTATGAGTACTATTGGTGAAACATCAACAGTTGACGAAAAAATAAAAAGAATAAATGATATACTAATAGAAAAATACGAAATTAAGTATTCAACAATCGTCGTATTTAATGGTGCAGAATATGAAATAAAAGCATCAAATGTTGATGAAAGACATTGGGAAGCACTAAAATCACTTCAAGATGTAGATATGTTTAAAGATAGCATAGCACAAGCAACCCCTAAATATGTTACAGTAAATAATGACCAAGAAAGATTACCATATCAAAAAATGGAATTTGGTAGAGCAAAATCAGCAGTATTCTTCCCATTATACATAGACAATGTATACATAGGATACTGGATAATTGAAAGTGGAACACCACATGATTTTGATAATGTTGATACAACTGTTTTAGAAGTAATAAAAGACAACATAGTATCAGTATTAAAAACTGTAGTACACCAAAAAACACTTGAAGCAATAGTAAGAAAAGACCAATTTTCAGGACTATATTCAGAAGAATATTTATATGGAGAAGGAAGAAAAATTATAGACAAATATACAACATCAACAATATGTATGTTTAAAATAACTAACTTAGAAGAAATAAACCATAAATGTTCAAGAGAATTAGGAAATGAAGTAATAACAAAAATAAGTGACTACATAAAAGAAAATATATCAGAACAATATGTATTTGTAAGATATATGGGACCTAAATTTGTCATTGCATTTTCAGGTGTAGAAATAAATGGAGTAGCAGAATACATAAACGACTTAAAAGAAAAAATAGAAAATAACAAAATAGTATCAGAAGAAAATGAAAAAATAGGAGCTTTTCCAAGACTAAACTTTACAATATCAACATATTATAAAGGCACAGGCTTAGAAGAAATATTGAAAAAACAAGAAGAATATTTAGACAATTGTGACAAAGAAGAAAGTGACATTACAAATATATAGAAACCACCATTTAACAGCATTGACAAAAACTAAAAAGGAGGAAAGAAAAAATGGATTTTGATAAAACAATGAGCTTTCAAGTAGAAAGAGAAGAAAGCACAAAAACAAAAGAAATATTAAAAGAGGTATATGAAGCCTTAACAGAAAAAGGATACAATCCAATAAATCAAATAGTAGGTTATATATTATCAGGAGACCCTACTTATATAACAAGCTACAATGATGCAAGAAACAAAATAAGAACAATAGAAAGAGACGAATTACTAGAAAAAATGGTAAAAAGTTATATAGGACTTGGATTAGAAGATTAGAATTCTAAATCTTCTAAAACAAGTTATGCCTTGAGAAAGGAACAAAAAAAGTGAGAAAATTAGGAATAGATTATGGAGATAGCAGAGTTGGAGTAGCAATGACAGACCCTTTAAATATAACAGCTCAAGGATTAGAAACTATACAAAGAAATGGTTCAGACAAAATAGTACTTAGAAGATTAGATGAAATACTAGCACAATATGAAATAGACACAATTGTTGTAGGCATGCCATTAAATTTAAAAGGTGAAAAAACAGTTAGAGCACAAGTCACAGAACAATTTATACACAAATTAAAATGTAAATATAATAAATTAAAAATAGAAACAATAGATGAAAGACTAACAACAGTTGCAGCTCACAAAACAATGAACTTTTTAGACATTAACAAGAATAAAAAACGCGATATTGTAGATACTATATCTGCAGTATATATTTTAGAAACTTATATAAATAAGAATAAATAATTTTCTAAAAAATATTGCAAAAAATTAGAAAATACGATATCATAAATACGATATTTAATTAAATTAAATATAAAACTTATTTATAAAATATTATTATTTTATAATAAAAATGAAGGGAGAAATTAAATTATGGACGAAAATTATGAAGGAGAAGAATTAGATAACATAGTAATATTAAATGATGAAGATGGAAACGAAGTAAAATTCGAATTCTTAGATTTAGTAGAATTAGAAGATGAAGAATATGTAGTATTATTACCAGTAACAGACGAAGGAGAAGAAGACGAAGGAGAAGTAGTAATATTAAAAGTAGAAGACAATGATGATGAAGAATCAGAAGAAGAATCATATGTAAGTGTAGAAGATGAAGATACACTAAACAAAGTATTTGAAATATTCAAAGAAAAATTCAAAGATGATTTTGATTTTGTAGACTAATAAAAAATAAAAGTGGAGTTAGGGGCGGATAAAACAATATCCGCCCTTACCTTTTAAACAAAAAGACATTGAATTTGTCAAAAATAAAATTAGAAAATAAAAAGGAGTAAGTTATGAAAAAATTTTCAACATATTTATTAGTAATGTTTATGATAGTATTTTGGGTAATAAGAATAATAGTTACACTAATGTCAGAACTTGGAAAAGACTTTATGGGGATGGTTCCTATGAACGAAACATTTGAAATTGCAATATTATTTGCCACATTATTGTGTTTAGTTTTAATAGCAAAAAGAAAATTAACAGGAAGTTTATTATATATTGTATTACATGCTATATATTTTGGAGGAGATGTAACAAATAAATTAACTGCTATTGCTAATAATGAAACCCTTACTTTAGGACAAAATATGCAACTTTTCTTTTCTATGATAGGCATAATATTACCACTAGCTGTACTAATAGATTTATTATTAGATAAAAATAGAAAAAATAATCCAACTGATAAAAAAACAGACTGGTTTTACAAAAACGAAGAGTTTGATAGAAAATTAGATGACAGAGCAGATAAAAATAATTATAGAACTATGTAATGAATAAAAAATAGTAATATATCAGAAGAGAAATAGTAATTTATAAAAAAGGAAGTAAAAATATGGACATGTATCAAAAAAGAAAATCAAGACAAGAAAAAGCCCAAAAGAATAATGAAGAAGAAGTAAATAATAAAATGAACATCAACTGGTACCCAGGCCACATGGCAAAAACAAAAAAACAAATAATACAAGACTTAAAACTAATAGACATAGTAATAGAACTATTAGACGCACGAATACCAATATCAAGTCAAAACCCAAACATAGCAGAAATAACCAAAAACAAAAAGAAAATAATAGTACTAAACAAATGCGATTTAGCAGATGAAAAACAAAATAAACTATGGATAGAATATTTCAACAAAAAAGGAATCCCAGCAGTTTTAACAGACTCAAATTCAGGAAAAGGCATAGATGAGTGTATAAGAGAAATAGAAAAAATAATGAAAGTTGACCTAGAAGCTCAAGCAGAAAAAGGAAGAACAGGAAGAAAAATAAGAGCAATGATACTAGGAATACCAAATGTAGGAAAATCATCATTTATAAATAGAATAGCAAAAAAATCAACTGCAGGAGTAGGAAATAAACCGGGCGTAACAAAACAAAAACAATGGATAAGAATAAATGACAAAATAGAATTATTAGACACACCAGGTGTATTATGGCCAAAATTCGAAAGTGAAGAAGTAGCACTACATCTATGCTATACAGGAACAATCAAAGAAGAAATATTAGACAAAATAGAAATAGCATATCAACTAACAAAATTTTTATTAGAAAATTACAGGAAAAAATTATGTGAAAGATACAAATTAGATGAAAAATACATAGAAGAAACATTAAATCAAGACCAACCAGAAAATAGTAACATATATGAAATAATGCTTGAAATAGGAAAAAATAGAGGCTGTATAATTTCTGGCGGAAGAGTAGATGAAGAAAAAACAGCCAGAACTATATTAGATGAATTTAAAAATGGAAAATTAGGAAAAATAACAATAGAATGTCCAAACGGGACGGTTCTATTTGGACAAAATGTCCAAACGGGACAGATCTAAAAAAGAACAAATCAAATCTAAAAAATAAATCAGATATAAAAAGAAAAACAAATTTAGATTTTAAAAGGAGAAAAATTGAACGATTTTATAGAATTTAAAAAAGATGAACAAGAAGTAAATTTGATGCCACCATTAACATGGGCATATGTAGGAGATTGTGTTTATGAATTGTATGTTAGAACAAAGTTGGTGAACGAAACAAAGCTAAAGCCACATGCTCTGCATATTCAGGCAATAAAACATGTTAAGGCACAGGCACAAGCTGAAATATTAAAAAATATATATGAAGATTTGACAGAAAAGGAACAAGATATTGTAAGAAGAGGAAGAAATGCAGAGAATCATCATTTGCCTAAAAATGCAAATGTTCAAGATTATATGTATTCAACAGCTTTTGAAGCTTTAATAGGATATTTGTATTTGACTAAACAAAATGATAGACTTAAAGAAATATTAGAAAAATCGCTTGACTAAACAAGGAAAAAATGATATAAATATTTAAGTTAATCAAGGCCCCTTGGTCAAGCGGTTAAGACGCCACCCTCTCAAGGTGGAATCATGGGTTCAATTCCCGTAGGGGTCACCAAAAAAATTTAATAATTAAAAGGGAGTAGCTTTAATTTGCTAATCAACAGTCGCGATAGTTCAAAACTATCTGGTTAGCAAGCTTAAGAACTTTAAGTAAGTGAGACTTTTAAAAGAAACATAATTGCAAAAAAGCAAAAAAATTCTTTTAAAAGTCTCATTTATTAATTAAAAGCAATGTATAAATACAGCAAAATAGTAAAAAATAAAAAAAATCCCTATTTTTGGAGGAAAAGAAAATGGAAAAAACTAACTGGTTCAATAAAGAAATACAAGAAATCGAAAAAGAATTAAAAACAGACAAAGAAAAAGGACTAAAAGAAGAACAAATAACGCAAATAAGAGAACAAAAAGGATATAATGAACTACAAGCAGGAAAAAAGAAAACAATACTACAAAGATTTATAGACCAATTTAAAGACTTTTCAATAATAGTTTTAATAATAGCAGCAATAGTATCTGGAATAGTAGGAGTAAGCCAAGGAGAAGGAATAGCAGACACAATAATAATTTTAATAGTTGTACTTGTAAACGCAATAATAGGAGTAGCTCAAGAAAACAAAGCAGAAAAATCATTAGAAGCACTACAAAAATTAAGTAACCATGTTTCAAAAGTCATAAGAAATGGAAACTTACAAGTAATTGAAGCAAGAGAACTAGTACCAGGAGACATTGTTGTTTTAGACACAGGAGACTACATACCAGCAGATTTAAGAATTATAGAAGAATCAAATTTAAAAACACAAGAAAGCTCTTTAACAGGAGAATCAGTACCAGTAGAAAAAAATGCACAGGTAATTAAAGAAACAGAAGTAGGCATTGGAGACAGAAAAAACATGCTATTTTCCTCAAGCTTAGTAACCTATGGAAGAGGAAAAGGAATTGTTGTAGAAACAGGAATGACAACAGAAGTAGGAAAAATTGCAGGCATGATAAATTCAACAGAAAAACAAGAAACACCACTACAACAAAAACTAAACAAACTAGGAAAAACACTGGGAATAGCAGCAATTATAATTTGTGTAATAATATTTGTTATAGGATTAATACAAGGAAAAGAACTAATTCCTATGTTTATGACAGCAGTATCTTTAGCTGTCGCAGCAATCCCTGAAGGATTAGTGGCAGTATCAACAATTGTTTTAGCAATAGGCGTACAAAAAATGGTCAAAAGAAATGCAATTGTAAAAAGATTGCCAGCCGTAGAAACATTAGGAAGCAGTACAGTAATATGTTCAGATAAAACAGGAACATTAACTCAAAATAAAATGACAGTAGAAAAAATCTTTTGGAATGATGCAACAAGAGATACTGGAAACATACAAGAAGATGAAATAGATGAAGAACTAAAAAAATTAGTATATGCAAGCATGCTATGCAATGACACCAAAATATCAAAAGAAGGAAAATTAACAGGAGACCCTACTGAAACAGCACTAGTAGACATGGCATTTAATCTAAGCTTTGACCCAAGTATTTATGATAAAACCCAAAGAGTTGAAGAAATACCATTTGACTCTGAAAGAAAATTGATGACAACAATAAACCAAGTAAATGGAAAATATATAGTTTACACCAAAGGAGGAATAGACGAATTATTAGGAAGATGCAATTCGTATGAAATAAATAATGAAATTCATAATGATTTAGATAACTATATAAATAAAATAAGAGAAAAAAATGAAGAAATGGCGAGGGAAGCCTTAAGAGTTTTGGGCTGTGCCTATAAAGAAATAGACCATATTCCAACAAAAGAAGAAATGAAATCAATAGAAAAAGATTTAATTTTTATTGGTATGGTAGGAATGATAGATCCACCAAGAGAAGAAGCAAAAGTAGCAGTGGAAAAATGTAAAACAGCAGGAATAAAAGTAGTAATGATTACTGGTGACCATAAAATTACTGCAACAGCAATAGCTAAAAAATTGGGAATACTTGAAAATGAAGATGAGGCAATAACTGGTAGTGAACTTGAACACATGACAGATGAAGAATTAGAGAAAAATGTAAGAAAGTATTCAGTTTATGCAAGAGTATCACCAGAACATAAAGTAAGAATTGTAAAAGCTTGGCAAAAAAATGGTGAAATAGTTGCAATGACAGGCGATGGAGTAAATGACAGTCCGGCTCTTAAAAAAGCAGATATAGGCTGTGCAATGGGAGTGGTTGGAACAGATGTAGCAAAAGAAGCGGCAGATGTAATTTTAACAGATGATAACTTTGCAACAGTTGTATCAGCAGTAGAAGAAGGAAGAAGAATATATGACAATATATTAAAAGTAATCCAATTTCTATTATCAAGCAATGTTGGAGAAATAGTAGTATTATTATTTGCAACATTATTAACACCACTATTTAGCAAATGGTTTGGAATTACAGATATAAGCAGTTTAGAAATATTACTACCAATACACATTTTGTGGATAAACTTGGTAACAGACTCATTACCAGCACTGGCATTAGCATTTGATCCAGCAAATAGTGATATAATGGAAAGAAAACCTGTAAAACCAGGAAAGGGAATATTCACAAAAGGGATGACATGGAGAATTGCATATCAAGGTGCAATGATAGGATTATTAACACTTGCGGCATTTATGATTGGATTAGGTACTACTACAACACCAATAAATGGATTAAGTTTAGATGAATCAAAAATTGAAGTTGGGCAAACAATGGCATTTATAACTTTAGCACTTTCAGAATTAGTTCATGTATTTAATGTTAGAAATAATAAAAAATCAGTATTTAAAACTGGAATATTTAATAATATGAAACTAATTGGGGCAGTAATTGTGTCTGCAATGTTTATGGTTGTAATTTTGGCAATACCGGGACTAAGAGAAATATTTAGCATACCAATTTTACCAACTGAAAATATTATTGAATTAATATTGTTAGTTTTTGCTCCACTTGTAATCGTAGAAATATTTAAATTGCTTAAAATAAATACAAGTAAAGAAGAATAATAATATTTATATAAAAAGTACAAGTTTTATAAAAAAAGACTTGTACTTTTTTTATTTTATTATTATAATGTAGTATATAAAAAAGAAAAGGAAAAAAATAAATGAAAAGAATTTCAAAAATAAGCAAAATAAACAAAATAGAAAACAACTTAAGGAAACAAGAAGAACCAAAAACAAAAACAAAAAGTGAAAAAGAATTAGACTTTGACAGCATGCTAAAAGAAGAAAAAAGAAAATTAGAAGAAAAAAATAAAAAAAATACACTAGACTCATATAAAACTGAAATTCAAAAAGCAATGATAACACAAAAGAAAATACCACAAATAGAAGAAGAACAAGAAAACGAAAAATATTAAAGCAAAGAATACCAAGGAGGAAATAAAAAATGTACATATTTAATAGGATAACGGTAAATCCACAATTACCAAAAAGAATTGAAAAACTATCAGAAATATCAAATAATTTATGGTGGTCTTGGAACACAGAATTCCTAAGACTATTTAAAATAATGGATAAAGACTTATGGGAAACATGCGAAAAAAATCCAGTAAAATTTTTAAAACAAGTATCACAAGACAAACTAGAACAAACAGCAAAAAACACAGAATTTTTAAATGAATATGATAAATTAGTAAAACAATTTGAAGACTATATGAATAGCAAAAACACATGGTTTTCAAATAAATATCCAGAAAATAAAAACAATCTAATAGCATATTTTTCAGCTGAATATGGATTAGACCAAACAATACCAATATATTCAGGAGGACTAGGAATACTATCTGGAGACCATTTGAAATCAGCAAGTGATTTAGGAATACCATTAGTAGCAGTTGGACTACTATACAAAAACGGATATTTTCACCAAAAAATTAATGGATATGGTGAACAAAGAGAAGAATATAATGACATTGAGCTAAGTAATCTACCAATAACTACAGTAAAAGATGAAAATGGAGAAGACTTAACAATACATGTAAAAATTGAATCAAGAAATGTATATTTAAAAATATGGCAAATAAATGTAGGAAGAATAAAACTATATTTACTAGACTCTGACATAGAGAAAAACAAACCAGAAGATAGAGGAATAACATTAAAATTATATGGTGGAGACCAAGAAATGAGAATTAAGCAAGAAATTATTCTTGGGATGGGAGGAACTAACCTTTTAACAAGAGAACTAAAATTAGAACCAACCATATATCATATGAACGAAGGGCACTCAGCATTTTTAATATTAGAACTAATGAAAAACATCATAAAAGAAAAACAAGTATCATTTGATGTAGCAAAAGACATAGCCAGCTCAAAAACAGTATTTACAACACATACACCAGTACCAGCAGGAAATGATATATTCCCAATAGAACTAGTAGAAAAATATTTTAAAGACTTCTGGCCAAGATTAGGAATAGATAGAGAAACATTTTTAAAACTAGGCATGAAACCATGTATAGAACTAGAACATGGATTTAATATGGGTATACTAGCACTTAAAGTAGCAGGAAAGAAAAACGGAGTAAGTAAATTACATGGAGCTGTTTCAAGAGAACTATTTGGAGAAATATGGCCAGAAATAGCAGCAAATGAATCACCAATAACATATGTAACAAATGGAATACATACATGTTCATGGCTTGCACCAACATTAAAAAAATTATACAATAAATACTTAATACCATATTGGCAAGACAATATCCATAATGACGAAGTATGGACAAGAATTAACAACATACCAAACAAAGAATTATGGGAAATACATAGACAAAGAAAAATAAAATTATTAGAAATAGTAAAAGAAAATACATTTAACAGATTAAGAAGAGAAGGATATAGTTATGAAGAAATAAATGATATAACATCAAAACTAAATCCAGATATATTGACAATAGGATTTGCAAGAAGATTTGCCACATACAAAAGAGCAACACTAATATTTAAAGACCTAGAGAGAATAACACAAATATTAAATAATCAAGAAAAACCAGTACAATTAATATTTGCAGGAAAAGCACATCCAGCAGACAAAGAAGGAAAAGACCTAATAAAAAGAATACACGAAATATCAATGATGCCACAATTTAAAGGAAAAATATTCTTATTAGAAAATTATAGTATAGGTATGTCTAGATATTTAGTAAGTGGTGTAGATGTATGGCTTAATAACCCAAGAAGACCAATGGAAGCCTCAGGAACAAGTGGACAAAAAGCATCTGTAAATGGAGTTATAAACTTTAGTGTACTAGACGGTTGGTGGGCTGAAGGATATAACCAAGAAAATGGTTGGACAATTGGAACAAATGCTGAATACAACTCATATGAAGAACAAGACATAGCAGACAGCCAAAGTATGTATCGAACATTAGAAACAAAAATAATACCAATGTATTATGATAAAAATGAAGATGGAATATCTGAAACATGGCTAAAAACTATGAAAAACTCAATAATATCAACAGGAGGAAAATATAGTACAGCTAGGATGTTAGTAGATTATACAAATAATTTGTATATGCCACTATGCAATTTAACTAAAAAATATTATGAAAATATAGACAATGTAGCAGAATTCAATTTATGGAAGAAAAATCTATATACAAATTGGAAAGACATAAAAATTACTCAAAAGAATAATTTGAACAATATAACTATGGACGCAGGAAACAATATTGAAGTTAAATGTGAAGTAGAACTTCCAAATGTAGATATAAATAATATTACTGTAGAGTGTTACTATGGAAAAATATTAGATAATGGAATAGTTGAAAATGTAAGTATAATTCCAATGAAATTACAAAACAAAAATGAAGATGCAAAAATATATGAATATTCTACAAAAATTGAATTGAAAACTGGTGGAAATTATGGCTATACTTTTAGAATTATGCCAAAACATGAAATGTTGTTAGATGCAGAAAACTTAAATTTAGTTAAATGGATTACAAAATAAAATTATATAAAAACCGGAATTAAGGGGATACCACTCCAAATTCCGGTTTTTTTCTTTGGTAAAAATGATGATGTACCAATTGTCTAGTTTTTTACTATATCACTTTTAAAATCCAAATTATTCAAAGAATCATATTCATAACCAATAGTATAAACATTTGTAGCAAAAATATCTTTATCTAACATTTGCTTTAGACCTTTATTTTTATTAGAATCAACAAATTTTTTTACAGAAGTTATTATCTTCAACTTAGGATTATTCCTTGAAATTTCAGAAATAAGCTTTTTACCATTTTCATTAAAACCTAAAACCCTAACATAAGGTAAAACATTTTTAGAAATCTCCATATCCTTTTTAGTAATACCAAGTAAAGCATATAAAAGAACGCGTTGAAATCTAGTAAAAGTATATCTCTTAGATTTTATCTTATTCAAAAACTCAACAACACTATTACATGAATCAGCAGCATTTTTAATTGCAAATTCCAAACCTTCAGAAACATCAGGAAGATTAGCAATTTCTTCAACAGACATTTTTCTTAAAATATATATAATCTCTTTCTCAAAAACATTTAAATCCTCAACAATATGGCCATCTCTTATATTTTCTAGCAAAATAGAATAAGAATCAGAAGGCAATAAAGTCTTTATAATTTCAAAACTTTTATTTTTAGTTAAACTTCTAATAGCAGTGGCACTCGCAATATCACTTGAAAAAGATGTACTATTATAATCAGACTCTAATCTTTTTACACAAATAGGTTCTATGTTGCTATTATATTTTTTTAAAGCCTTTAAATACTCAATTCCCAAAATATTATTTGGAGAAGACAAAACACCAGAATATGTTCTAATATCATTAAGATACATTAACAAGGCATTTTCACGAGCTTTTGGAAAAGAAGAACCCTTCTTTAATTCATGTGACAAAATGTTTTTATACTCATTTGGTTCTGCATAAACAACATCTGCAATATTTTTTAAAACATTTATATCAGCAGTTTCTGCACCAAAAGATAAATAATCTACAATACCTAAAGAATTTAAAATTTTAATAGCGCCGTCAGCAAAGTTTTCACTACTTGAAATTGCATATAAAACAGGCAACTCTATAACCAAATCAACACCATTTGAAAGAGCCATTTTAGCTTTTTCCCATTTATTAATTAAAGATGTAGAACCGCGTTGAGTGAAATTTCCACTAATAACAGCAACTGTATAGTCACAGCCAGTTATTTCTTTTGACTTTTCCAAATGATATAAATGACCATTATGGAAAGGATTATATTCAGCAATAATTCCTAAAACTTTGCTCAATAATAGCACCTTCTTTCAATTAGATACTTGTTTTAAATTTATTATATTGATATAATATCATAAAATAATAAAAAATACAAAGAAATAATTTAAAAAGTTTGATTTTAACCAAAAAACTCAAACCTAGAAAGGAAAAAAACATGGAAAAAGTTGTTATATATACTGACGGAGCATGTTCAGGAAACCCAGGACCAGGAGGTTGGGGAGCTATTTTAATGTATAAAGATACCAAAAAAGAAATCTCAGGAGGAAAAAAGGGCACAACCAATAATGTTATGGAACTTACAGCAGCATTAGAAGGTCTAAAATTATTGAAATTTCCTTGTGAGGTAGAATTATATAGTGATAGTGCATATTTGGTAAATGGATTTTCACAAGGTTGGATTTATAATTGGCAGAAAAATAATTGGCAAACAGCAGATAAAAAGCCAGTTAAAAATAAAGAAATATGGCAAGAAATTTATAATCTAACAAAAACACATAAAGTTAAATTTATCAAGGTAAAAGGACATGCAGATAATGAATTTAATAATAGATGTGATGAACTAGCAAGAAATGCTATAAAATCATTATAAAATTACAAATATTACATTTATATTACATTTTAAAATAATATTGCAAAAAAGAAATCTTTAATTTATAATAAAAATGATTATTATGCATGTAGGGGGATAAAAATGGAAACATTTGCAGATTATCTTTTAAATGAAAAAGATTTAATAAATAAAATGGATATTTTACATAGATTGCAGAGAATGTTGAGAGAAAAAAGAGGAGTAAACATATTTTTCAATAACACAGTTATATTAAAAACAGAAATAGCAAGGATGTTTTTAGAGTATACAGAAGTAGGAAAGGAACTAGACGAAAACTTAGTCTTAACAGCTTGTCTTTTATGTAATTGTAAAAAAGTAGATGGACCACAAAGTTTAGAAAGTTTACACACTTATGCAAAAAATGGTGCTGAATTTTTATCAACCTTGGGATTTGATAGAAGATTTTGTAAAATTTGTGAAGAAGTTAATAGATACAGCGGAAGTGAACCTAGAGAACCAGAAAGTGACATATTAGAATTAGTTGATAATTTTGGAGGTATGCTACTTGATAGACCAGAAAGAGCAGGATATTCACCAGAAAAAGCTATAATGCAAATGGACCTAGAAACTTTTAGAAATAAAAAAAATAGATATTTTGAACAATTTAAAGAATTTGTATCAATGATGCAGGAGGTAGAAGTATAATGGAAGCAAATGGAAAAGTTGGAACTGTAAAAATGAAACCTTTTTATGCTTTAAAAAAATTATGTGAAGACTATTTGACAGGCAAACTTACTGGTGGTGGGATATTTAAAAGGTATCAAGTAGTAGTAGATAATGCAGTAAAAAATAAAAGCAAAGAACAAAAAACAGAAGTAAATAGTGAAAAAGAGACTGCAATGTTTGGACAGGAAGTATTAGAAGAATTAGGAATAGTGAAAGACAAAGCAGGAGAATATGTAGAGAAAAAATCACAAGAAGAAGAAATATTACTATAAAGAAAAGAGGAATAATATGTACGAAGTATTTGCAGATTTACATGTTCACATAGGAAGATCAGAAAACGGAAAACCAATAAAAATAACAGCAGCAAGAAGCCTAAACTTTGCAAACATAGCAAAAGAATGTGCAGAAAGAAAAGGAATAAACATAGTAGGAATAATAGACTGTGCATCACCATATGTAATAGAAGACATAGAAAACTTTTTAAAAACAGGAGATGCCTACGAACTAAAAGACGGAGGAATAATATACAAAGACAAAGTATGTATACTTTTAGGAAGTGAAGTAGAAACCTCGGAAAAAGGAAGAAACGGAAAATGTGGAGCAGCCCACAATGTATGCTTTTTCCCACACTTAAAAGATATAAAAGCATTTTCAAACGAAATGAGTCATCACATAAAAAACATAACATTAAGCACACAAAGGTCAGATATATCAGGATATGAACTAATAGACATTGTTGAAAAATACAATGGAATACTAATACCAGCACATATATTTACACCATTTAAAAGCTATTATGGCAATTGCTCAGACAGGCTAGAAAACATATTCAAAGAAAAATATGATAAAATTTTTGCCGTTGAACTAGGACTAAGCTCAGACACATTTTTAGCAGATGAAATATCAGAACTAGAAAATAAAACATTTGTAACAAATTCAGATGCACACTCATTGCCAAAAATCGCAAGAGAATACAACAAAATGCAGGTAGAAGATATATCATTTAAAGAAGTAGTAAAAGCATTAAAAAATGAAGACGGAAGAAAAATAATTGCTAATTATGGATTAGACCCAAAACTAGGAAAATATCATAGAACATATTGTGACAACTGCAATCAGACAATAGAAACAAAAGAACCAGTTGAAGTTTGCCCATATTGCGGAAGTGACAAAGTAACATTTGGAGTTTTCGACAGAATAGAACTAATTAAAGACAAAAAAGAAACCAAAAGCCCAGAAAGCAGACCACCATATATATATCAAGTGCCACTTGGATTTATTCCGGGAGTTGGTGGAAAAACAATAGAAAAATTATTAGACACATTTGAAACAGAAATGAATATATTACATAAATTATCAAAAGATGACATAGAAGCTGTTGTTGGTGAAAAGGTAGCAAATTCAATTGAAAAAGCTAGAACAGGCGAAGCAAAAGTCCAATCTGGCGGTGGAGGAAACTACCGGTAAAATAATTTAAACTAGGAAACACTTTTTATTTTGAAAAGTGTTTTTTAAATTTTTAAAATAGTTCTAAAAATATCTTTATTGAATACACATTATGTATAAACAACTGTAAGAATAAGGAGATATTTATGAAAGAAAACAAAAGATTTAAAGTAGGAAATACAATCTATCAACATATAGCAAATAACAGTAAAGAATATATATTACTAACACTAATATTTATAATAGGAATTTTTTTAGGAGTAATGTTTATAAACAATACCCAAGAAACTCAAAAAGAAGAAATAATATCATACTTAAATACTTTTATAGAAAAATTTAAAAATACAGAAAATTTAGATAGCATGGAAATACTAAAAACAACAACATTAGATAACATTATTCTTGCAATAGGACTATGGTTTTTTGGAACAACAGTTATAGGAATACCAGTTGTATTTGGAATATTGCTATACAGAGGATTTTGCTTAGGATATTCAATATCATCTATTATATTAACCCTTGGAATAGGAAAAGGAATAATCTTTACATTACTATCATTACTACTACAAAATATAATATTTATACCAGCTATAATAGCAATTGGAGTAAGCCGGATTTAAATTATACAAATCAATAGTAAAAGACAGAAATAGAGATAACATAAAAGTGGAAGTACTTAGACATACTATCTTTTCATCAATAATGCTAATACTTTTATGTATATCAGCCCTTATAGAAGTATTAATTTCCACAAATATCTTAAAAGGACTGATAAAATATTTTTAAAAAAATCCAAAATATTTTGAAAAATGTATTTACTTTTTTAAAATTCTTTGATATAACATATATTAGTTTATGTAAATAAAATATTTTGATTTAGGGGTAGGGGAAAATGGAAAAACAATTAAAACTTTTTTTTGAATTTTTAGATAATGATAAAAAATTATCAGACAACACATTACAATCATACAAAAGAGATTTAAAACAATTCAGAAGATATATAGAAGGGTGCGAAGTAGCATACAATAAAGTAGATGAAGAAGTTATAGAAAACTATATCGAATATTTAGAAGAATTAGGTAAAAAACCTTCAACTATTTCAAGATGTATAGCATCAATAAGATCATTTTATCAATATGTATTAAAAAAAGGAAAAGTAAAGAAAGATCCTACAAAAGAAATAAAATCACCAAAAATAGAAAAAAGAACACCATGTGTATTAACATCAAAAGAAGTTGAATTATTACTAGAACAACCAAAAGACATTGATTTAAAAGGAATTAGAGATAAAGCAATGCTTGAATTTGCTTATGCAACAGGAATGAGAGTTACAGAAATAATATCATTAGATATAGACGATATTAATTTTGAAGAAGGATATGTAAATTGCAGAAAAGCAAACAAACAAAGAGTTATTCCATTAGGAAAAATGTCTTTAAAGGCATTAAAAGAATACACAGAACATGCAAGAGGAATATTAATTAAAGATGAAAATGAAAAATCTTTATTTGTTAATGTTAATGGACAAAGATTAACAAGACAAGGATTTTGGAAAATAATAAAATATTATAAAGAACAAGCACACATAACAAAAGATATAACACCACATGTTTTAAGACATTCATTTGCAACACATTTATTACAAAATGGAGCAGATTTAAAATCAATTCAAACAATGCTTGGACACTCTGATATTTCATCAACACAAGTTTATATGCAGTTCCAAGATGAAGGATTAAAAAATATATATAAAAAAGCTCATCCAAGAGCATAAAAAATAAAAGAAAATAAAATAGAGTTTCAGATGCTGATATATTAATATCAACATTTGAAACCACTAATTTTAATTTTTTACTAAATTGTAACAAAAATAGTAAAAAAATAATTGTAAAAAAAAATAATTGTAAATTTCTTGACAAAATAGAAATTTATGGTATAATAATGAATAGTTACAAGAAGAAGCAATAACTTCTCACCTTAGTTTATAAACAAAAGGTTAGAAATAAATTAAATTTTGAAGGAAACTTTAAGTTTATTTATATTGGTTGACTTGTAACAAAAGTCAATTTTTTTATTGCCAAAAGCAATATATGGAGGTGTTTTATATAAAACAAGAATTACCAATCAATGGTCAAATTAGAGAAAAAGAAGTTCAATTAATAGGAGCAAATGGAGAAAAATTAGGAGTTGTTTCAACAAAAGAAGCTTTAGAAAAAGCAGCAGAAGACAATTTAGACCTAGTACTAGTTTCACCAAATGCAAAACCAGCAGTTTGTAAAATAATGAACTATGGAAAATATAAATTTGAACAAGCTAAAAAAGAAAAAGAAGCAAAGAAAAAACAAAAAGTACTAGAAGTTAAAGAACTTAGAGTTACACCAAATATTGAAGAACACGACTTTGAATTTAAATCTAAAAATGCAAGAAAATTTTTAACAGATGGAAACAAAGTTAAAATAACTGTAAGATTTAGAGGAAGAGAAGTAAATAATTCAAAAGCTGGAGAAATAGTACTAAATAAATTTATTGAAAAATTAGAAGATATTTCTGTAGTTGAAAAACAACCTAAATTAGAAGGTAGAAATATGTTTACAATTTTAGCTAAAAAAGCGTAAAAGCGTTTTATATAAAATAAAACTATGCAAATTTAATAGAAACTCTAAAAAGCTTTTCTATTAATTAGATAGGTAAAATGAAAGGAAGGTAAAACTCATGGCAAAATTAAAAACAAACAAAGCTGCAAAAAAAAGATATTCATTAACAGCAACAGGAAAAGTCAAAAGAACAAAATCTAACAGAAGACACTTATTAGCAAACAAAACAAAAAGACAAAAGAAATCAGGAAAAGTTCAAAATGCTTATGCAAGCAAAACATGTGAAAACACAATAAAAAAATTATTACCATACGGTGGATAATAGGATTAAAGGATTAAAGAAAGGGTGAAATAAAAATGGCAAGAGTAAAAACAGCAAGAACAACAAGAGCAAGACATAAAAAAATATTAAAACAAGCAAAAGGATATTTTGGAGCAAAACATTATAGATTTAGAAATGCAAATCAAGCAGTAATGAAATCATTATCTTACGCATATGTAGGAAGAAAAGATAAAAAAAGTGATTTCAGAAAATTATGGATAACAAGAATTAACGCTGCTGCTAGAATAAATGGAACAACATATAGCAAAATGATAGCAGGACTAAAAAAAGCTAATGTTACAATAAACAGAAAAATGTTAGCTGAAATAGCTGTAAGCGATCCAAAAGCATTTGCAGAAATAGCTGAAATAGCAAAAAAAGCATAGTTTAATGTCCAAACGGGACGGTTCTAAATGGACAAAATGTCCAAACAGAACCGTCCCATTTGGACATTTTTATTGCTTTTTCATTTTAGGCTTAGAAATTAGAGCAGCTAAATAACCAAAGAAAACAGCAGCAGCAATTCCGCCAGCAGCAGCCTTAACACCACCGGTAAAAGCACCCACTAAACCAGTTTCTTTAACTCCTTCAATAGCACCTTTTGCAAGATTATAACCAAAACCTGTAAGAGGAACAGTAGCACCAGCGCCTGCAAAATCAACTAAATGTTGATAAATCCCAAGTCCACCTAAAACGGCACCAGTTGTTACAAAAATAACTAAAATTCTAGCAGGAGTCAGTTTTGTCTTGTCAATCAAAATTTGCCCAATTACACAAATAAAACCACCAACCACAAAACACTTTAGAAGTAGCAACCAATTAAAAACACTAGCCCAATCAATATCCATAAAATTTCCAACCTCCTTCATCTAAGTCTAAATGTCCAAACGGGACGGTTCTATTTGGACAAAATGTCCAAAAGGGACAGTTCTTTTTAGACATTAAATTTCTATACTAATTGCATGAGCAATTCCGAGGAATAGATTCTCCTTGCTGTGAAGAAGTAGAATTCATCAAAGCACCAGTTGCAATTAATAACAATTTTTTAATTTTTTTACTCTTTAATTGTTTGAACAGATACCCAGAGAAAACTGTACCACAACAAGCACAACCACTTCCACCAGAATGAGTATCTTGAGCATTTTTATCAAATATTAATACACCACAATCATTGTAATTAGATTTAATATTATATCCTTGAGAACTAGCAATATCAATAGCAATTTCTTTACCAATATGCCCTAAATCTCCACTAATAATTGCATCATAATAACTAGGATTTCTTCCAGTATCCTTAAAATGAGTTATTAAAGTATCTGCAAAAGCGGGAGCCATAGCTGCACCCATATTGTTAGCATCTTTTATTCCCATGTCTACTATTTTTCCGGGCGTAATATGAGTAATATAAGGCCCTTGGCCATCTTTTGAAATTATCGCAGCTCCACTACCAGTAACAGTCCATTGTGCAGAAGGAGGTCTCTGATTACCAAGCTCAAGAGGGAATCTAAACTGTTTTTCGGCACTACAAAAATGGCTAGAAGTAGCACATAAAGCATTTTTTGCAAAGGATTCTACAGTAATTGCTGCTAAAGACATAGACTCAACAAAAGTAGAACAAGCACCAAAAACACCAAAAAATGGAACATTTAGCTCACGAAGTCCAAAACTAGAAGAAATACACTGGTTCAAAAGATCACCAGCAAAACAACAATCAATTTGTTCAGAAGGAATACCAGATTTATTTATAACAGTATTGATAGTTTCTTTTATAATTTTGCTTTCTGCTTTTTCCCATGTTTTTTCACCCCAAAATTCATCATCTAAAGTTTGATCAAAATATTTAGCAAGTGGACCTTGAGTCTCTTTAGGACCAACGATAGAAGCACATTCTGTGATAGTAGGGGGATTATCAAATTTAATAGTTTGCTTTCCTATTTTTTTCAAAAAAATCAACTCCTTAAAATTATGAGACAAAATTGGAATATTCCAACTGCCTCATTTAAACTAATGTCATACTTTGAGTATTAAAAATTAAATAAACAATTCCAACAATAATTGACGCAGATATACCAAAAACTAGGACTGGACCTGCAACTGTAAACATCTTACCACCAACACCCATAACATATCCTTCAGATTTATATTCCATAGCTGGTGAAACAATTGAATTGGCAAACCCAGTTATAGGAATTAAAGAGCCAGCACCTGCAAATTTACCAATTTTATTAAAAATATTAAGACCTGTTAAAAATGCTGATATACCAATTAAAATTATAGACACAATAGTACCAGATAAAGTCTGGTCAAAACCTCTTTGCTTACAAATATTCATAATAATTTGACCTATCGAACATATTAAACCACCAACCCAAAAAGCATTAAAACAATTTTTTAAAATTGGTGAATTAGGTGACTTTTTATCTACATACTTTTGATATGCTTGTTTTGTTTCTATTGGATTCATTATTTATCATCCTTTCTATTTAAATCAATTAAAAAAGTTAAATCTAAATCTACAAAATACTCTGAAATCTTATTTCCATCAATTTTTGCTTTTTGCTCCAAAATCTTTACACCTGAAATATAATCAATAGTTTTAGAAGCCTCCTCAATAGTTTTTGAAATAGCATCTTTCCAAGATGTTTCAGAACTACCAGTAATTATTAAATGTTTCTCAATATCCATATTTAACCTCCAAAAAATCTTTTAAAAATATTTTTACCAAAATAAAAAAATATATACAAAATATAGAAAAATAATAAAAAAAGATATATAATGTCCAAAAAGAACCGTCCCAAATGGACAAAATGTCCAAATAGAACCGTCCCATTTGGACATTAGGCAAGGAGGAAAAATGATTGATAAAACTAGAGAAATAGCATTAAAAACTTTGTATAAAATAGATAAAGAACAAGCATATTCAAATATAGTGTTAAATGATGAAATAAAACAAAATAGAAGAAATATAGATGATAAAGATATAGGACTAATTTCTGAAATTGTATATGGAGTTACAACTTGGAAATTAACATTAGATGAAATAATAAAAAAATATTCAAAAATAAAATTGAAAAAAATATCACCATGGATATTAAATATTTTAAGAATGGGAGTTTATCAAATAATATTTTTAGATAAAATTCCTAAATCAGCAGCTGTAAATGAAAGTGTTAATTTAGCAAAAAGATATGGACATAGTTCTAGTTCTAATTTTGTAAATGCAGTTTTAAGAAAAGTTGAAAAAGAAGATTATGAGGAATTTTTTGAAATAACAGATGAAGTAGAAAAAATTTCGAAAACTACTTCTATGCCTGTATGGATTATAGAAGAATTGCTAAAGAATAACAATATAAATGAGGTTGAAAAAATATGTGAAAATTCAAATTTGAAACCACAAATAACAATAAGAGTTAATAATCTTAAAACAGATAAAAAAGAATTAGAACAAAAATTAAAGGAAAAAAATATTGAGTATAAAGAAAGTGATATAGAAGATTTTATAATATTGAATAAAATTAAAAATATTGAAAATTTAGAACTGTTTAAAGAAGGAAATTTTACAGTTCAAGATATTTCAGCAGGATTAACTGCCAAAATATTAGCTCCTGAGCCAGGAGAAGATGTACTTGACGCATGTTCAGCTCCTGGGGGAAAAACTACATATATGGCAGAATTGATGAAAAATAAAGGAAATATAGAGGCTTGGGATATACATGAACATAGAACAAAGCTAGTTAGGCAAAATGCAGAAAGACTAGGAATTGATATTATAAAAACGCAAACCAAAGATGCTAGCATATATGATGAAAAATTAAAAGAAAAATTTGATAAAATCCTACTAGATGTTCCATGCTTAGGAATCGGAGTAATTAAAAGAAAACCTGATATAAAGTGGCAAAGAAAAATAGAAGACATAGCAGAAATCACGAAAATTCAAGAAAAAATATTAGAACAATGCTCAAAATATTTGAAAAAAGGAGGATATCTAGTATATTCTACATGTAGCATTTTAAAAGAAGAAAATGAAGATATTATTAATAAATTTCTAAACAAAAATAATGATTTTGAAATTGTTACAGATAGCAAATTCACAATAATGCCAGACAAAGAAAAAGATGGATTCTTTATTTGTAAACTACATAAAAAATAAATATTACATATATATTACAGAAATATTACATTTTTATGATAAATCACCAAAAGGTATTGCACTTTTACGCAAAAATGGTAAAATAAAATTGTATTTAGCGTTAGACATCAAAAAAACGACAAAAAACATGAAAATATGAAAGGAAGAAACAATGTCAACTTGCTTAGGATTGTATATAGAAGAAAATATAATTAAATATGCAAAAGTCACTAAAGATCGTGACCAAATAAAAGTAGACTCATTTGGAGTTAAGTTTTATGATAATTTGGACAAAGCAATACAACAAATAGTAGAAGAAACATTTAGTTATAAAACACCAATAAGCATAAACCTATCAGAAGAAATGTACAATTTCTTTAAAGTATTTGCATTACTAAACAAAAAAGATTTTCCAAAAGCAATTGAGACTGAATTCGAATCATATTGTACAGATAAAAATTACAACCCAAATGTATTTGAAACAAGATATGCACTTACACAAGATGTAAACGAAAAAGATAAACTAAAAGTAATTCATGTTAGTGAAAATAAAATGGAACTAAACAAAAACTTACAAAAATTTAGTTCTTATAAATTACAAAATATAACACCAACATCAATGACAATATCAGATATAGCAAAATTTGATGAAAATGAAAAATGCTTAGTAGTAAATATTGAAGGACAAACAACAATAACAACAATATTTAACCAAAATATATATGATATACAAAAATTAGATGTAGGCATGAACGAAATATTATCAAAAATAAATCTAAAAGAAAATTCATATCAAAAAGCTTATGAAATATGCAAAGAAACAACAATATATACTTCAGAAGGAAAAGAGTTATCAGAAGAAGAAACAAACTATCTAGAAGATATAATGCCAACACTATATGATATTGTTGGAAAAATCAAAAAAATATTAAATGAAAATATAGAAAAAATAGAAAAAGTATATATAACAGGAACAGGAGCTTTAATAAATAATATAGATTTATATTTTGAAGAATACCTAGAAGATGTAAGATGCGAAATCTTAAAACCAGGCTTTATAAAAATGTCACCAGAAATAAACATAAAAGATTATGTGGAAGTCAACTCAGCAATATCACTAGCTTTAAGTGGACTTGGAGAAGGAATTTCTGGTATGAACTTTAAAAAAACAAGTATAATGGACAAATTACCAGAAATACTAACAATGGAAGTAGGACAAAAGAAAGCAAAACCAATAAAACAAACTAATAGCAAAAACAAGAAAATCATTGATAAAAAAATATTTACAATGGACTTAAAAATGCCATTAGACAAAATAGAAAGAGGAATGCTAAGAGGAACAGCTGGATTATTAATACTATTTATAGTATATTGTGGATTCTCAAACCTAATAAAGAAACAAATAGATACTAAAACATCAGAAACACAAGAAGTTATAAGCAGTATAAATACTCAAATATCATTAGTAAATAGTGATATACAAAGCCTACAAAACATGAAAAGCAAATATACAAGCAAAATAAGCAATTTAGAAAAAATAAGTGAAAAAGTACAAGAAAATAATAAAATAAAAAAAGCTATACCAATATTATTAAACAAATTAATGTATATTATGCCAGATGAAGTACAAATAACTTCAATCCAAAACACAACAAGTACACATATAGAAATACAAGCACAATCTAAAAGCTATTCACAATTAGGATATTTAACAACTAATTTAAAAGTTTCTGGCGCACTAAACAATGTTATATCAACAGCAGGACAACAAAGCAACAATATTATAACTATAAAGATAGAAGGTGATTTGCCATGAAAAAATTATTAATAAGCGTAATTATAATATTAGTTCTTGTATTAACAGTAAGTACAATTATAAATGGACTAGAAATAGGAAATATTAAAATTTTAGGAATAACAGCAATTAAAGAACAAAATGAGAACTTAGACAACAAAATTAAAGAAGCAACCAAAAAGGCAAGCACAGATTATCCAAAAACATTAGACAGTTTAGATGATGCAGAAAAAGATTTTAAAACTACAAAAGAAAAATATGAAGAAATGGTTAATGTTAGCACAGAAAGCGAAATTCAAGCAGCAAGCCAATATGGAGTATATGAAATAGGGATGCTTTGGATAGAACTTGGAAACCATGCTAAAAATGAAGATGTAACAATGGATGTAGCAGCAAGAGATTTAACAGCAATAGATACAACAACATCATCAGAAGTTGATAAAAAATACAACTGTAATTTATATTTCACAGCAACAGGCTCTTATGCAGGAATAGCTGGATTTATAGAAGATATAGAAGATGATTCGAAATTAGGATTTAAAATAGAAGATTTTAAAATCACAGCATCATCAGAAGGAAACAGTATTTTACAAGCAACTTTCACATGTAAAGACATAATAATAAGAGGAGTCTCAACAAGTTCGTCAACAAGTTCAGCAACAACAGCAGACACAAGTACAACTGCTGAAAATCAAAACAATACAACAAACAATCAAGCTAACACAACAGTAAATAATACAACAAGTAATCAAAATAATACAGTAAATAATACAACTTCAAAATAAATTAATCCATAATGGATAAAAAAGAAAGGAGTAGAAAATGATAAAAAACATTATAAAAGAAACAATAATAGTTTTATTACTAGCACTAGCAATCATATTAGTTTTAGGAGTATTACTTTATGAATATGTTCCAGCAAATAAAATAATTCCTGAAAAAGTATCTTATACTACTCCAGAAGAAGTAAAAAAAGAACTAGAAACAGATATAAGTGAAAGTAATGAAGAACTATATGTGGATTATCATATAGATTCAACACAAATAAAAAATTATCAAAAAATTAAAGAATATGTTCCAGGAAGAAAAAATCCTTTTGGATCATTAGAAGAAAATACAGGAAGTACTACAACAGGTGATAATAACCAGAATAGTAATAATACATCAAACTCAACAACAAACACAACAAATACAAACAAAAATGACAATACTGGATATCTTCCAGACAAAGGAACAAAATAATATTAAAGTAGTTATTAACATTATATTTATTTTTATAAATATAGTATATATATATTATATCAAAAGACAAAGGGGGGAAACTTAAGATGAAAAAACAAAACGGTATTACATTAGTTGCTTTAGTTATAACAATAATCATACTATTAATCTTAGCTGGAATATCAATTGGAACATTAACAAACCAAGGATTATTCACACAAGCTCAAAAAGCTAACGAAGCAGCACAACAAGCAGTTAAAAATGAACAAAATACATTAAATTCTTATGAAAACACTATAAACACATATATGCCAAAAACAACAGCAGAATAAGGATTAAAGTAAAATAATTGTTTAAAAACAAAAAATAAATAATAATAGGCATATACTTGTATATGCCTATTTATAAAATAAAAAAGAATAAAACAGGAGAAAAATAATGCAAGCTTTATTTTATATAATAATTTTCATGATGGGAATAACATTTGGAAGTTTTTATACATTAGCAGTATACAGAATACCAAAAGGAGAAGATATAATACATACACATTCTTACTGTCCAAATTGTAAACACAAATTAAATATATTTGACTTAATACCTGTATTTAGCTACATATTTTTAGGCGGAAAATGTAGGTATTGCAAACAAAAAATAAGACCAAGATATTTAATATTAGAAACAATATCAGGACTATTTTTTGTGGTAATAGCATATTTAATGGGATTAAACATTTACAATTTAGAAACAACAAAAATAATAGAATACTCATTTTTTGTTCTATACTTTACATTTATTGTACTAATGGCAGGCATAGACAAAGAAAATAGAAACATAAATAAACCAGTATTAATGTATGGTATTATAATTTCAATTATGTATATGGTATATCTATACATAATAGAAAAAACTAGTATATATAGATATGTTATATATTTAATATTATTTATTATGCTTTTAATAGTAGATTCAATAACATTAAAAAAACATGCCGAAAACAATTATACATATTCAATATTAATGGTTATTATGATAATGAGCATATTTACAGGAGAATTTATAACAATCAGCAGCATAATAACAACGCTATTAATAATAGCAATATATTTATCAACACAAAAAATGAAAAAACACTCAAAAGTACAGCAAAATAGCAACAATACAAAAATAGGATTTTATTTATCAGTAACAAATATAATTTATTTTATATATGTATTAATATATTATAAATTTATTTAGAAAGGTTGAAAAATGATAATAAAAGAAGAAAAAGGTGTAACAGGAATAGACATATCAATTTCCCTAATAGTAATTACAATCTTTATTTCTATGATAGCTAGCCTAATAGCAAACATCAATATAAATGCAGAAGACACACAAAGAAAAACAAAAGCCACCTCATATGCTATACAAGAAATAGAAAAAATTAGAGCACTTGGATACAGCACTGAATATGAAGGAAAAGGAATTAATGAAAAAGAAATCTTAAAAGAAGAAGACATTTTAGAAAATCAAAGGTTTACAGGATACCACAAAGAAATTTTAATAAAAGATTATGTACTTATATCAAATGATAATACAAAAGAAGCAAACCTAGTAAAAGAAATAACTGTAGAAATTTCCTACAAATTAGCAGGAGAAGAAAAAAACATTAAAATTTCAACATATATATCACAATAACATAAGTGAAAGGAAAAAAATATGAAAAACAATAAAGGTGTAACAATGATATCTTTAATAACATATATTATAGGACTTACAATTGTACTAGCATTAATTGCAACACTAACATCATATTTTCATGAAAATATAAGCATAAAAGATATAAACAGTGACACAACACAATATACTAAATTTTCTAGTGTATTTTTAGAAGAAATAAATAACAAAAATAACTCAGTAATAGATTGCAAACAGTTAACTAATGGTACAAGCTATATAATATTCTCAAGTGGAAATCAATACACCTTTGATGAAAATAGCAAGACTATTTACAAAAATAAAATAAAAATTTGTAAAGATGTAGAAACATGTGATTTTTCATACACATTTGCAGATTCAAAATACAAAATAAAAGTAAACTTTAAAACTTCAAATATAGATATGACAGGAGACAATGCTATAATATATAACTTATAAAACCTAACATGATTAAAAATCATAAAGCAAAAGAAAGGTTGTGTATATAATGGAAATAAGAAGAAGACTACCAATAGGAGTAGAATTAGTAAAAAGAGGAGTTGTAACTGAAGCAGATATCGAAAAAGCCTTACAATACCAAAGAGAACACCCAAATATGAAATTAGGTGACATATTACATGTTTTAAATGTATGTGATGCAGTAAACTTAATTCAAAATATTGGAGAAATCTTAGGAGAAAAAGGAATATTACTAACTGTAAACTCTTTAAAAATCAAACCAACAGAATATCTTACAATAGAAAATTGCAAAAAATATAAATGTATACCATTTGAAGTAAATGGTGGAAAAATAAAAGTATGTTTTACAGACAAAATGACAGGTGGAAAAACAGATCCAGTTAGAATGCTACTATTAAACAAAGGCCTTGTAATGGAACCATACATAACATTTGAAAACGAAATAGAAAAAATTATAGATTCCTTAGAAGGAGACAAAAACAAAGACATAACAAAATCAACTTTATCAGAAACAATAACTGAACTAATAGACAGCATTATTAGAACAGGTATGGAAAAAAGAGCAAGTGATATTCATATTGAGCCAATGGCAAATGAAATAAGAATTAGATACAGAATAGACGGAGAGCTATTTACAGCAGCAAAAATAGATAAAGAAAAACAACAACAAGTAATAGGAAGACTAAAAGCTATATCAAATATGCACCAAGAAAAACAAGAAGCACAAGATGGTAGAATCTTATTATATGATGACTACAATATTCGTGTTTCATCACAACCTAATGTATATGGAGAAAAATTTGTTTTAAGATTACTAAAAAAAGATGTAGATATTAGAAATATATTTGAATTAGGATATCCAGGAACAGAAGATGAATTTAAGAAAAGCTTTAATAAGAAAAATAGTATAACAATTATAGCAGCACCAACTGGAGCAGGAAAAACAACAACATTATATAGTATAGTAGACTACTTAAATTCACCAGAAATAAATATAACAACAATAGAAGACCCAGTAGAAATAAGAATAGATGGATTAAACCAAATAGAAATAGGAAATAAATCAACATTTTCAGGAGCATTAAGAACAGTTTTAAGACAAGACCCAGATGTAATATTACTTGGAGAAATTCGTGACCAAGAAACAGCAGAAATAGCTGTACAAGCCGGACAAACTGGACATTATGTATTATCTACAATACATACAATAGATTCAATAGAAGTTATAAACAGATTAAGAAAAATGGGACTATCTGATTATGACATAGCAAGTACATTAGCAACAACAGTATCTCAAAGACTAGTAAGAAGAATTTGTCCAGACTGTAGAAGAGAAAGAGAATTTACAAAAGAAGAAAAAGAAATAATAACTAAAATTGCAGGAAAATATGGACAAGAAATAAACTTTGATAATCTAAAAACATATGATGCAGTTGGATGTAAAAAATGCAATAATTTTGGATATTATGGAAGAATTGGTGTATTTGAAACATTAGATGTAACTGAAGAAATAAAAGAACTTATTGTAAAAGGAGCTTCAACTATCGAAATAAGAAACAAAGCACTAGAACAAAATTATAAACCACTAGTAATAGACGGAATACAAAAAATATTACATGGGGATACAACACTAGAAGAATTAAATAGACAATTAATTTTATATTAACAAAAGAAGGAGGAAATCTTCCATGAACATGGATAAAATTTTAAATATAGCAATAGAAAAAGAAGCATCAGACATACATTTAATAGCAGGAAATAAACCAATATTAAGAATAGCAAGAGAACTAGTTCCAATAGAGGAAATGGATGTATTAACAACAGATGACATGAACGAAATGTATGATTATTTAGTAAGAGGAAATGTAGATAAAGATGAAGTATTTAATACAACAAGAAAACTAGATACATCATATGAATACCAAGGAATTCGTCTAAGAGTAAACATATCAGTATCAAACGAAATACCATTATGTACTTTAAGACTTATAAAAAGTACATTACCACCATATGAATCATTAGGATTACCTGATATTATAAGAAGGATGACATATCAAACACAAGGACTAATATTAGTAACAGGAAAAACAAACTCTGGTAAAACAACAACATTAAATGCCTTAATAAATGAAATAAATGAATCACAAAACAAAAAAATATTAACACTAGAAAACCCCGTAGAATATAAACATACTTCAAAAAAATCTTTAATAGTTCAAAAAGAAGTAGGAAAAGGTAGAGATGCACTAACATTTAGTGATGGTGTTAAAAACTCATTAAGAGAAGACTGTGATATCTTAGTAATAGGAGAAATTAGAGACAAAGTAACAATGGAAGCAGCAATTGAAATGGCCGAATCAGGACACTTAGTAATAGGAACACTACATACTAAATCATGTGCAGAAACAATAGACAGAATGATAAACTTTTATGATGTTAGAGACCAAGGAAGTGTAAAATATCTATTATCATCACTATTAAAATTAGTAGTATCACAAAGACTATTAAAA
This sequence comes from uncultured Clostridia bacterium, assembly GCA_934141605.1. GTDB lineage: Bacteria > Bacillota > Clostridia > TANB77 > CAG-508 > CAG-269. Next base: position 106,292 of record CAKPCL010000002.1, on the reverse strand, counting down.
GGAAGAGATGGAAGACTAGTATTAGTACCAGAAGTAATGGTAGTAGACAATATAGTAGCAGGAATAATTAGAAAAGATAAAATAAGTGTATCTGAAATAGAAGATGCAATTCAAAGTTCAGATAAAGGAAGCATTGGATTAATAAATTCAATAGCAAGACTATTTGTAGAAGATAGAATAACATTAGACCAAGCAAAATCACAAATAGAAGAAAAAAATATAGAAATATTAAACAGAACAATAATGCAAATGAAAATTAGAAAAGAAAGTAGAAATTAATAATAAAGGGAGGTGGAAATATTGCCTACATATACATATAAAGCAGCAACAAGCTCAGGAATGATAGTAAGAAATAGAGTAGAAGCAGCAAGCAAACAAAATTTAGTAAGAATACTAAAGGAAAACGACCTAATGCCAATAAAAATAGAGCAAGTTGCATATTCAGCCAAAAAGAAGAAAACTAAAAAGAAAAACATAAAAGACATAGAAGAAATAATGAAAAATGTAAATACAACACAAATAAACAACAAGAGAATATCAACAACAAAAGAAAAAATCAATATGTATTTAGCCAAAACAGAAAGAATAACATCTAGAGATTTAGTTATATTTACACAGAATTTTTATGTATTGAAAAAAGCAAACTTTAATAATATTCACGCACTAAAAACTATAATAGACAGTACAGAAAACCTTACATTTAAAGGAATTATAGAAGATATTTTAGCAGGAGTAGAAGCAGGTGAAAACATGTACACAACAATGGAATATTATTCAGAAGTATTTCCATACATATATGTTAATATGATAAAAGTAGGAGAACTATCAGGATCACTTACAAATTCACTAGAACAAGCCGTAAAATACTTAGACTCTTCAGAAGCACTAAACAAAAAAATAAGAGGAATATTAATACCAAACATAACACAATTTGTATTATTATTAGTAATGCTATTTGTTGGAACAATAGTTGCAATACCAGCAATTCAAAATGTATATGATTCTTTCGGGTCAGATGCAAAATTGCCAGCAGTAACAGTATGGTTCCAAGGAGTAGTAAACTGGCTAGTAGCATATTGGTATATACCATTATTGATAGTAGCAGGAATAGTAGGAGTTATATTATTTTACATCAATACACCAAAAGGAAAATATGACTTTGACTACTTTAAATATAAAATGCCAATATTTGGACAACTAATATTTGCATTAGACTTTTCAAGATTTATGAAAGCAATGTTATTAAACCTAAATAACGGAATGAGAATACAAGAAGCAATAGAAGTAAGTAAAAATGTTGTACAAAATTATGTTATGCTATCAATTATTGAAACATCTTTAAACAACATCATAATAGGAGACTCATGGATAGAACCATTTGAAAAATCTGGATTAGCAGAACCAATGCAAACAGAAATGTTAAAAATCGGTATGCAAACAGACTTATCAGAAATGATGGAAAAATTAGTAGAATATATGGAAATAGACATAGACAATATCATGCAAAAAATCATGAAAGTTTTACCAGAAGTCGTTTATCTAATAGTAGGAATTGTTCTAATATTCTTCGTATTAGTAGTATTAGCACCATGTATCGAAGTTTACATGGGTGGTTGGATGTTCTCAGCAGCAGGACTAGCATAAAACTCTTAAATAAAGGGATTTGGGGCCAGGACTCTAAATCCCATTTTATTATATTTAAAAAACAGGAGAAATTAATGAAAATTGGAATTGATTTAGGTGGAAGCCATATTGCAATAGGAGTAATAAACAACAAAGGATTTATAGTGGAAAAAGTAGAAAAAAGACTTTTAGCAAATGAAAAGAAAGACATTAAAACAAATATAGAAAATTATATTATAAAAAATGTTAAAGACTTAACAAAAAAATATGAGATATTAGAAATTAGAATAGCTGTACCAGGCACAGTACGAGAAAAAGAAATTATAAAATCAGTAAATTTAGGAGTTGAAAATTATAATTTAGTATCAAACTTAGAAAAGAAAATTAATTTACCAATTAAAATGAAAAATGACGCAAAATGTGCAGCAATTGCAGAAAGCAAAATAGGAGCATTAAAAGAATATAGAAGAAGTATATTCCTAACACTAGGAACAGGAATAGGTGGAGCGGCAATAATTAACGGAAAACTTCTTGAGACAGGAGAATTACCGGGCTGTGAATTTGGACACATGATAATCCAAAAAGACGGAATAAAATGTAATTGCGGAAAAAAAGGCTGTTTTGAAAAATATGCGTCAATGAAAGCATTAAAAAATAATTTAAGGAAATCCTTAGGATTAGATGAAACTACAAGAGGACAAGAATTGTTAGATATGATAAGAAAAAATGGAGAAGAACCCAAAATAAAAAATGTAGTTGATGAGTATATTGAGTATTTAAGTATAGGAGTGTCAAATTTAATAAATATTTTTGAACCAGAAGCTGTTGGAATAGGTGGAAGTTTTGTATATTTTTCAGATGTCTTATTAGAAAAACTAAAAAACAATATACAAAATAAAAAATATTTATTTAATCAACGAGAAGAACTAATAATTGTTCCTGCAGCATTAGGAAATGATGCCGGCATTATAGGTTCAGTATTATAATTTTAATTAATTAAAGTTATACAATGAAAGTTATGAAATTAAGATTATGAAGGGAGAAAAAATATGGATATTAATAATAAAAAAGCCACAAGACAAAGTTATGGAGAAGCATTATTAGAACTAGGAAAAGAAAACGAAAAAATAGTTGTATTTGATGCCGACTTATCAGTAGCAACAAAAACAAATCTATTTGCAAAAGAATTCCCAAATAGATTCTTTGACATGGGAATAGCCGAGCAAAATATGATATCTACAGCAGCAGGTATGGCAACATGTGGAAAAATTCCATATGCAAGCACATTTGCAGTCTTTGCAGCAGGAAGAGCTTATGACCAAATAAGAAATAGTGTATGCTATCCAAATTTAAATGTTAAAATTTGTGCAACACATGCAGGAATAACAGTAGGAGAAGACGGAGCAACACATCAAATGATAGAAGATATATCTTTAATGAGAACATTGCCTAATATGATTGTTATTAGCACCTCTGATGATTTGCAAACAAAATGGGCAGTAAAAGAAATAAGTAAAATAAATGGACCAGTTTACTTAAGACTATCAAGACTAGCAACACCTTTAATATATAAAGAAAATCAAAAATTCGAAATAGGAAAAGCAATTCAAATTGGAAATGGCACAGATGCCACAATTTTTGCCACTGGTGTAACTGTTAGTGAAGCAATAAAAGCACAAGAAATCCTAAAAGAAAAGGGAATAGATGTTAGAGTTGTTGATATTCATACAATAAAACCAATTGACAAAGAAATGATTATAAAATGTGCAAAAGAAACTAAAAAATTGATTTCTATAGAAGATCATAACATTATTGGCGGACTAGGCTCTGCAATTTCAGAGGTTCTTACTGAAGAATATCCAGCTAAACTTATTAGATTAGGAATTAAAGATACTTTTGGAAAATCAGGAAAAGCCACAGAATTAATGAAATATTTTGGAATTACTGCTGATGAACTAATAAAGCTATTTTAAAACATTTGGGACGGTCCAAAACTGTTCCATTTTTTTGTCGAATTTTGCGATGAGCTTTATATAATAAAAATATTTACATATAAAGAAGAAAAAGAAATAAATAAAATTAAATAATAATATTGTTACAGTTAGATTACAAAAATGTGACAATTATATTAAAAAACAATTAATATATTGATAAAACAGCACTAAAAAGGTATAATTTAAAGTAGAATAAATAATTAACCAAAAGGAAGAACAAAAGATGAAAAAAATAAACTTTGAAAGCCTTGGGGCTGTATACACAGGTAATTCAATAAAAAATAAAATAAATACAAAAAAGATGGGAGTATTGTGTCTATAAAGATACAATACTGCTGTCTTTTTGTTGTTCAATAAAAACAATAGGGGGAATAAAAATGAAAATAAATAATAATAAGGGAATAACAATAGTAGCACTAGTAATAACAATAATATTAATGCTAATACTGGCAGGAATATCAATACAATCAATGACAGGAACAGGGATATTTGAAAGTGCCAAAAGAGCAGAACTAGAAAATAAAAGAGCGCAAGTTTCAGAATATCTAAACTTAAAGCTATTAACACAACAAATGTTAAACTCAACAGGAAGCGCAGAAAAAATAATAAAAGCAACAAGAGAAGATGTAAATAAAAATATAGGTGAGCTAAAAGAAATAGGAAAAGAAGTAACAGTAGAAGAAACAAGTACAGAGGAAGACGGAGAAGAGGTAGAAATATATTTTTATGTAATAGTAGACAAAGATGTATATAAAGTTTCACTAAAAGGAGTAGAATTTATAGGAGAACAAGGAAAATTTCCACCAATAATAAAAATAGAAAGTGCAACATCAACAACAGACTCAATAACAGTACAAGTAAAAACATGGAGAAACCAAGGTGGAAAAATAAAATATTATATAAAAGAAAAAGACGGAGAAAAGTACATAGAAAAAGAAACAACAACAGAAGAAACATATACATATACAGAATTAGAACAAAATAAAACATATAGCATAAAAATAGAAGCAATAGCAGAGAATAAACAAACAGCAGAAGTAACTAAAGATATAACAGTTGGAAGCGTCCCAAACATAGAAGAAGGGGATATAATATTTACATATACAGTCGATGGAACAGAGATTAATAAAGAAACATGGACAAATAAGACTGTAACAGTAACAGCAACACTAAATACAGACATAACAGGATATAAATTACAAACAAGTAAAGACGGTAAGAACTGGGAAAAAACAGCAAGTCAAGTCTTTACGGAGAATGGAAAAATTTATGTATCATTATACGAAGGAAACAATTATGGCGGTTCAGCCACAGGAAATGTAACAAACATAGACAAATTAGCACCAAAAGACTTTACACCAACAGCAACAAGTACAACAAATAGCTTAACAGTAACAGCAAGCACAACAGATGCAGATGCAACAACAGCATATGGCAAGAGTGGAATAGCAGGATATAGATTTAAATTAGATAGTGGAAGTTGGACAAATTATCAAACAAGTGGAACATATACATGGAAAAACTTAAAACAAACAACAAATCATACAATAACAGTAGAAGCAAAAGATAATGCAGGAAATACAAAAGAAGAAACAGTAAGTAAAGGAACAGGAACGGTAACAGATTTAACAGAAGCAAATGTAACATTTACATATAGCCCAAGTGACTGGACAAATAAAGATGTAACAGCAACAGTAAGTACAACGATAACAGGATATACGCTACAAACAAGTAAAGACGGAAAAACATGGGAAAGCAAGACAAGCCAAACATATAGTAGCAATGGATACATATATGCAAGATTATGGGATGGAACAAACTTCGGTGATTCAGCAACAGGAAACTTTACAAATATAGACAAAACAAAACCAGTAGTAACAGGAGCAACAGCAACAACAAATAAAATAACAATAACAGCAACAGACGAAGCATCAGGAATTGTAGGCTATGCAGTAACAACAAGTAATACAGCACCAAGTAGCTTTACAGATGTAGCAAATACAAAAACATTAAGTGTAGCACCAACTGGATATAAACAAGGAACCACATATTATGTCTGGGTAAAAGACAAAGCAGGAAATGTAAGTACAAGTAAATCAACAGCAACAGGAAAAGTAACAGATTTAACAGAAGCAAATGTGACATTTACATATAGCCCAAGTGGCTGGACAAACAAAGATGTAACAGTAACAGTAAGTACAACATTAACAGGATATACACTACAAACAAGTAAAGACGGAAAAACATGGGAAAGCAAGACAAGCCAAACATATAGTAGCAATGGATACATATATGCAAGATTATGGGACGGAACAAACTTCGGTGGTTCAGCAACAGGAAATTTCACAAATATAGATAAACTAGCACCAACAATAAGTATGGCATTAAAATCAACAGAAACAGGAATAAATAGCGTTACATTAAGCGTAGGAATAACAGATGAAAATTCAGGACTTGGAAAAATAGAATGGTATTATGGAACAACAAATAACCCAACAACAAAAGCAGGAACAACAGAAGTCACAACATTAAATGGAACTCAAAAAGGACCAACAACGGCACAAACAAAAGCATATACAGTAACAGGATTATCAGCAGGAACAACATATTACTTTAAAGCAATAATTTATGATGTAGCAGGAAATCAAACCACATCATCAGTAATAAGTGCAAAAACCCAAAATCCAACAGCAGCAGATATCTCTTATACACCAAGTGACTCAAGTTGGAAAGTTGATAATGTAAAATCAGCATTAGATTACTTATATAACAGGTAATATACAAATAAGAAAGGCTTATTAAAAATAACATAAAATATCAATAAATAAAAATAAGCCTTTTCTTTTATATAAAAATCAAAATATAAAACGGAAGGAGTAAATGTAATGAAGAATAAAAAGTTAAAAACAACATTAATAATTTTCATAGTAATACTAATATTAGTGTTATGCCTTAATATTGGAGTATATGCAACATATGTATTTTCCGCAACAGATGTAAGTTATACTAAATCAAATAGTTCAACAGTAAGTGTAAAAGAAGCTTTAGACGAACTATATACTATACAACCATTAGCAAAAGCAGTTTCAGTAGGAGACTATGTAGCATATGATGCTGGAACACACAGTTATACATCACCAACAGGAACAGGAACATCACACGGAAATGGAAAAGAAAATCAAACATTTACATCAAGTAGTAGTTTGAAATGGAGAGTACTAGGTTGGGATGAAGAAACAGGAGGAGTAATGTTAATAAGTGAAGCACCGATCGGAACATTTACAATGAAAGGTGCGATAGGATACTTATATGCAGAACAAGAACTAAATGAAATATGCAAAATATATGGATATGGAACAGGAGCTAATACAAGTAAAATCTTTAACTATGTAACAGGAGATACAATAGAAGGAACAACAATAGGAACAATAGCAGGAAGTGGAGCAAGAAGTATAAATGTGGATGATGTAAATAAAATATGTGGAGTAACACCATCAACAGCGTTAACTGGGAGTTACGGAAAAGCACCATATACAAAATCAATATATTATCCAACAACAAGTACATCAACAGGATATTCAAAATCAGCAACAAGTAGAACAGATGTGCATACAACTTATAATTATAAAGCTTCAAATTATTTATTAAATACTACAGAAGCATATAAGATATTGTTTAGAAATACTGAAAATTCAAGTAACACATACTATTGGATGGCTTCACGCTGTGAAAGTTCTTTTTCTGATTATACCTACTTCCGTGTGCGTTTTGAATATGATGGTGATGTGAGTAGTGGTGATTTAGGTATTGGTTTTGGAAGTACTTTTATGGAGAATCCATGGGGACTTGGTGTTCGACCAATAGTGTATTTAAAATCTAGCTTACAAACAAACGGGAAAAATGCAAGTGGAGCATGGAACATAATAGACAAATAGAAAGGAAAAAAATGAAAAATGATAAGTTTGAAAGCCTTGAGGCTGTATAAGCACACACACACAGGTAATTTGAAAAATAAAAAAACAAGAACAATACTAATAATATTCATAATATTAATTACAACAATATTAATTTTTAATGTTGGAGTATATGCAGCATATGTATTTAAAGCCACAGAAGTAAGCTATACAAAATCAAATGGAACAACAGTAAGTGTAAAAGAAGCATTAGACGAACTATATACTATACAACCATTAGCAAAAACAGTTTCAGTAGGAGACTATGTAGCATATAATGCCGGAACACATAGTTATACATCACCAACAGGAACAGGTTCTTCACACGGAAATGGTAGTGGAAATCAAACATTTACATCAAGTAGTAGTTCGAAATGGAGAGTACTAGGTTGGGACGAAGAAACAGGAGGAGTAATGTTAATAAGTGAAGCACCGATCGGAACATTTACAATGAAGGGTGCAATCGGATACTTATATGCAGAACAAGAACTAAATGAAATATGCAAAATATATGGATATGGAACAGGAGCTAATACAAGTAAAATCTTTAACTATGTAACAGGAGATACAATAGAAGGAACAACAATAGGAACAATAGCAGGAAGTGGAGCAAGAAGTATAAATGTGGATGATGTAAATAAAATATGTGGAGTAACACCATCAACAGCGTTAACTGGGAGTTACGGAAAAGCACCATATACAAAATCAATATATTATCCAACAACAAGTACATCAACAGGATATTCAAAATCAGCAACAAGTAGAACAGATGTAAACACACATTATAGTTATACAGTATCAGATTATTTATCAGATACAACAGACTTATATAAAATACTTTGTAGTAATACAAGTTATTGGCTGGCTTCACGCAGTGTGAGTTCTTATTCAGATCTTAGCACTGTCTATGCACAATATGTAGATAGCGGATCTGTGAATAATTACTACTTAGGAACAGGATATACCAGTTATTTTAATGAAGCTTCCATTAGCTACGGCATACGCCCAATAGTATATTTAAAATCAAATTTACACACAAACGGGAAAAATGCAAGTGGAGCATGGAATATAATAGACAAGTAATGAGACATTTGGGACAGTCCAAAACTGTCTCATTTTTTGTCGAAATATGAAAAATGTAAAAAAATTCCTGTGTTTTTTTAGTGAAAACTATTGCAAAAATTAGCGATTATTGGTATGATTTAAATGAATAAAAATGTCGATTTATATTAAGAGGAGTAATAAAAAATGATAGAATTTAGAAATGTATCAAAAACATACGATACAGGAACAAAAGCCGTAAAAAATGCAAACTTTGTAATAGACAAAGGAGAATTTGCATTTTTAGTAGGAACATCAGGAAGTGGAAAATCAACACTTATAAAATTAATATTAAAAGAAGAAGAACCAACATCAGGAAACATAATAATAAACGGAAAAGACACAACATTTTTAAAACAAAGCAGAATACCATACTTAAGAAGAAGCATGGGAGTTGTATTCCAAGACTTTAGACTATTACCTGATAAAACAGTGTATGACAATGTAGCATATGCAATGTACATAGTAAGAGCAACACCAAGACATATAAGAAGACAAGTACCAATGGTACTATCATTAGTAGGATTAAGCGGAAAAGCAAAAATGTATCCAAATGAACTATCAGGAGGAGAACAACAAAGAGTAGCATTAGCAAGAGCATTAGTAAATAACCCATCAATGCTAATAGCAGACGAACCAACAGGGAACTTAGACCCAGACACAGCATGGGATATAATGAATTTACTAAACGAAATAAATATGAGAGGAACAACAGTAGTTGTAGCAACACACGCAAAAGACATAGTAGACAAAATGAAAAAAAGAGTAATTCATATAAACAAAGGCGAAATAATAAGAGATGATAAAAAAGGTGGTTATGATTGTGAAATATAATATATTTGGATATTTGATAGGAGAAGGCTTCAGCAATGTATTTAAAAATAAAAAATCCACAGGAGCATCACTAATGATAATGTGTGCAACAATGATAATATTTGGAATATTTCTAATGCTTAGTGAAAACATAAACAATTTTGTTGATGACATAAAAGCAGAACAAGGATTTCAAGTATTTTTAAATAAAGATGCAACTGAGGAAGAAATAACAGAAGTCGGAAACAAAATAAGAGAACTAAAAGGAGTAAGCACAATAGAGTTTAAAGACAAAGAATATGCTATGAACTTTTTGAAAGAAAAATTTGGAGATAAAGCATATTTAATAGATGCGTATGGAGAAGATATGTACTCTGTATCATATATAGTAACATTAACAGACTTAAAATTAAGCAAAGAAGTACAAAATGAAATATTACAATTTGACAATATAAAAAGAATAACAAGCAGTGACGAAACAATAACAACATTACTAGGTGTAGCAAACGCAATAAAAATTATAACAGGAGTAATATTAGTATTACTAGTAATAATATCAATTTTTATAATATCAAATACAATAAAACTAACAGTACATGCTAGAAGAAAAGAAATATCAATTATGAAATATGTCGGAGCAACAAACAATTTTATAAGATGGCCATTTATTGTTGAAGGCATGATAATAGGAATACTATCAAGCATAATATCAATAATAATAATTGGTGGAACATATATGATAATAGCTGAACAAGCAGTAAATAATACATTTATGATAAAAATAGGATTAAGTCTATTAAGCTTTAAAGACATGATTTCTTCAATAATATTTGTATACATGTTATTAGGAATTGGAATAGGAGCACTAGGAAGTGTAATCTCAATGAGAAAATACTTAAAAGTATAGCAAAACGAACAAAGCAAGCGAAAGGAGAAAAACATGCGTAAATTTTTATGTATTGTTTTAATCTTACTAATCTGTTTTGTAACAACATATACATATGCAGAAAACAACAATGAAAGTAATGAAACAAGCTTACAAACACAAAGAGATGAGCTACAAAATCAATTAAGCGAAGCAAATGGAGAATTAGAAGAAGTACAAAGTAACTTATCTGAAAACTTACAACAAGTAGAAAAATTAGATGAAAAAATAACAACAGCAGAAAGTCAATTAGAAGAACAAGAAAGTAAGATTACAGAACTAAAGCAATCTATTAGTGATATAGAAACAGAACTAAATACAATAACAGAAAAATATGAAAAACAAAAAAAATTATTTGAACAAAGATTAGTAGAGATATATGAAGCAGGAGAAACCCAATATTTGGACATTTTGCTAAAATCAAGAAGTCTTTCAGACTTTTTATCTAGTTATTACATAATAACAGAATTAGCAGAAATAGACAACGACTTAATAACAGATCTAGAAACTAAAATGAAAAAGATAGATACATCAAAACAAAAACTAGAAAATGAAAAAAACGAATTAGCAACAATAATTGAAAATCAAACAAGAGTATCAAGAACACTACAAAATACAAAAAAAATGAGAGAAAGCTTTATAGAAAAATTATCAGAAGAAGAAAAACAAATACAAGCAAAAATAGATGAAATGAATTTTCAATATAATGAAATAAATCAACAAATTTTGGACTTAGCAGGGCAAGGAATAGACTCAACATATATTGGTGGAGAATTGGCATGGCCAGTTCCAGGATATACCAGAATTACATCAAAGTATGAAATGAGAGTACACCCAATAACAGGCCAATATAAATTACATACAGGTGTAGATATTGGAGCACCACAAGGAGCAAATTTTATAGCAGCAAATGATGGAATTGTTGTAAAAGCAGAAAAAAATGCAGCATATGGAAACATGGTAATAATTGATCATGGCGGAGGAATTTCAACATTATATGCACATGGTTCAGAAATATTGGTAAGTGTTGGACAAACTGTAAAAAGAGGAGAAACAATATTAAAAGTAGGCTCAACAGGATATTCAACAGGACCACATGCACACTTTGAAGTAAGAATAAATGGATTAACAACTAATCCACTTCCATACATAACAACAGGACTAATTCCAGGATAAGAAGAAAACAATACAGACACAAATTAAAATATTATAACTGATTTATCATAAGAACACGAAAGGGAGGAACATATGAAAAATATATGTAAAAAAGCAATAGGCGTAATGTTAATAATTATACTCATAACTAGTACAAATGTTGCATTAGCAGTTACTCAATCGGAAATAGATAGTCAAAAAAATCAACAATCACAAATCAATAACCAAATAGATGAAGCAGAACAAAAACAAAAAGAAATTGAAGCAAAAAAATCAGAAACACAAAAACAAGTTGAAAGCATTAGCTCTCAAATAGATAGTTATGAATCACAAATAGAAGATTTAGACTCTCAAATAGCTGATGCTAATAATAGAATAAAAGAAGCAGAAGAAAAAATTGAGGAAAATAAAGCGGAATATGAGAAAAAACAAGAAATACTTAAAGAAAGACTAGTTGTAATATATGAATCTGGACAAACTTCTTATTTAGATGTTTTACTAAGCTCAAGTAGCTTAATAGATTTTATTTCTAATTATTATTTAGTATCAGAGCTGACAGAAATGGATTCACAATTAATGGAAACTCTAGAAAAACAAAGACAAGAAATAGAAGACTCTAAAAAAGAAATAGAAGAAAGCAAACAAGAATTAACAACAGCAAAAGCAAACAAAGAAAACTTAGCAAATAGTTTAAAAAGTGCAAAAAGTGAAAAAGATAAATATGTTGCTCAATTATCTGATGAAGAAAAAGAACTAGAACAAGAAATCCAAGAATTAAAACAAGCAAATGCTAGAATAGCAAATGAAATAAAAATAGCAGAAGAAAAATATAAAAAACAATTAGAAGCATTAAAAAATAATACATCAGGAAACTCATCAAGCATAACAGGATCAGGATATTTTATGAGGCCTGTAAGTGGTGGATATGAATCAACAAATGGATATTACTCTTATGGAAAATTTCATGGTGCAATAGACTATGCTGTATCAGCAGGAACACCAGTATACGCAGCAGCAGCTGGAGTTGTAATGTCTACTGCCAACTTAACTGGAAGCTATGGAACATATGTTGTAATTAGACACGCAAATGGATTACAATCATATTACTGCCATGGAACAAAAGGATCAATATGTGTATCACCAGGAGAGACAGTAGCAAAAGGACAACAAATAATGAAAAGTGGAAGTACAGGAAATTCTTCAGGACCACATTTACACTTTGAAGTTAGAAAATCTCCATATAGTTACAATGGATATGCAACAGCATATGGACAAGACTCAAGAGTAAATCCTAAAAATTATATGTAATATCATACATATAAATAAAATAATATTCTCTTAAGAGCGGAATAAAATCCGCTCAAAAATTATGGAAGGTAGTGGCAAATAATGGAAAAAAATAAAAAATATGGAATTTATAGAATATTAATGACAGTTGTAATAGCTTGTTTTATAACATTTATGATTACATCAATATCTTTATATACATATTTTACAAAAAATCCTATAACAATAACATCAAGTATCAAAAATACTAAAAGCAGTATATCATCAAAATTAGAAAACTATAGAAAAATAATAGACAAATATTATCTAGGAGAAGTAGATGAAACAAAATTAGAAGAAGGCGCAATAAAAGGCTATATTGAAGGATTAGGAGACCCATACACAGAATACATATCTAAAGAAGACATGAAAGATTATTTAGATGATACCATGGGAAATTTTGTTGGAATAGGTATATACATGATAAAAAACACACAATATGATAAAATACAAGTATTATCAACAATAAAAGGAAGCCCAGCAGAAAAAGCAGGAATACAATCAGGAGACTTAATTGTATCAGTAGATGGCATAGAATATAAAGCAGACGATATGACTACAGCTGCAAACAATATTAAAGGAGAAGAAGGAACAACAGTAAAAGTAGAAATATTAAGAGGGGCTCAAGACATAAAATATGAAATAAAAAGAGAAAAAGTAAAAGTAAATCAAGTAGAGGGAAAAGTCCTAACAAATAATATTGGATACATACAATTTACATCATTTGATGAAACAACAGCAGAAGATTTTAAAGCAAAATATCAAGAGTTAGCAAAACAAGGAATACAATCATTAATAATAGACTTAAGAAATAATGGTGGAGGAATTGTAGACCAAGCATTAGAAATAGCTGACTATATAACAACAAAAGACTCAGTATTATTGTATGAAGTAGATAAAAACAACAAAGAAACAGTAAGAAAATCCAAAAATGACCCAATAATAAATATGCCAATAATAATATTAACAAATGAAAACACAGCAAGTGCATCAGAAATATTAGCAGGAGCATTAAAAGATTTAGGAAAAGCCAAAACAGTTGGAACAACAACTTATGGAAAAGGAGTAATTCAACAAATTTTAAAACTAGATGATGGTAGTGGAATAAAAATTACAATAGAAGAATATCAGACACCAAATAGAAATAAAATTAACAAAATCGGAATAGAGCCAGACGAAAAAGTTGAACTACCAGATAGTGTTCAAAGCATATTAAATATAAAAGAAAGTGAAGATACACAATTACAAAAAGCAATAGAAATGTTAAAATAAACACAAAATATAAACAAAACAGATGAAAGGTTTGAAAAAATGAATTTAGCAAATAAACTAACTATTTTTAGAATAATTCTTGTTCCAATAATGGTTATAATACCATTTTTGGGAATACAAGGAGATATATTTGGAATATCAATTACATATTTAATTGTAGATTTAATTTTTATAATAGCATCTATTACAGATAAATTAGATGGATATATAGCAAGAAGTAGAAATCAAGTAACAACATTTGGAAAATTTTTAGACCCACTTGCAGATAAAATTCTTGTTTTGGCAGCAATGATAATGCTTGTAGATATGGACAAAATTCCAGCATGGATACCAATTATAGTACTAGCCAGAGAATTTATAGTTTCTGGATATAGATTAATAGCAGTAGAAAAAGGTGGAAAAGTAATAGCAGCATCAATATGGGGAAAATTAAAAACAGTAACCCAAATGATTTCAATAATATTAATATTTATAGACAAATATAATTTCTTTGACTTTGCAAGAGCAACAACAGATGCCAAAGCAGCATTAGAAAGTAGCTACATGATTTATATGAATCAAGGTAGCATAATATTTAATGCCATTACTTCAATTTTCTTATTAATATCTGTAATTGCAACAATTTTTTCTGGTTATGAATATTTAAAAGAGGGAAAGGATTTATTTAAAGACTAATTAGAAAAATAGAAGGAAAATTATAAAATAAAACAAAAAAGCTTGACAAAATAAAAAATCTGACTTAATATAATATAAGTTTTTTAATGTTAAGCATTAGCAAAATGGAGGTAATTTTATGGAAGAAAAAGAAGTAATTCTTACACAAGAAGGATATGATAATTTAGATAAGGAATTAAATTATTTAAAAACAGAAAAAAGAGCTGAGATAGCAGAAAGAATAAAAGTAGCATTAGGATTTGGAGATTTATCAGAAAATTCTGAATATGATGAAGCTAAAACAGCACAAGCAGAAAATGAAGTAAAAATAGCAGAACTAGAAAATAAATTAAGACATGCAAAAATAATAAATGAAAAAGAAATAGATACAGATACAGTTCAAATAGGAAATACTGTAAAAGTATTAGATATTGAATTCGATGAAGAAGTTGAATATACAATAGTTGGTTCAACAGAAGTTGATTTGTTGGAAAATAAAATATCTAATGAATCACCTTTAGGGGAAGCACTTTTAGGCGCAAAGAAAAAACAAACAGTTGAAGTTAATGCACCAGCTGGAATAATGAAATATAAAATATTAGATATAAAAAAATAGGGATTGAGGGAGGACCACCACTTCAATTCCTTCTTTTTTAATGATTCGTTTGGGCGTGGGGGGCTTATTGCTTTTTTAGATAGTGGCCTTTTCATTTCATTAAAAAAGAAAATCTAATGTAAAAAAATGTGCCGCTTTCACTCAGGCTTAAAATGCATATATGTATATATTTTTTGATTTTTGAATATGATTGGAGCGATATTAGAATTTCTTAAATAAATTAATAGTAAGAGTTCGCGTCGAGCAAAGCAAGGACTAAGCGGAAAGGAACCATTAATTTATTTTAGAAATTCTTATGTTGCGTATTGAACTGAAAAAATTAAATAAATATATACATATATGCATTTTACCTGTGAACATCCCTCATTTTTTTACTTAATATTTTCTATTTTTAATTCCAAAAAATTATAACTTAATTGCAGAATCTAAAGCAAGTCTAATCATATTATTCAAACCAGTTTGTCTTTCTTCAGCAGTAGCAACATCAGTAATAAACTTAGAATCCACAACACTCATTAAACAAGAAGCATTTTTATTTAACAATTTAGCATTATAAAACAAAGCAAAAGCTTCCATCTCAGCAGAAACAGGATTAAAACCATCAGGGACTCTACTTAAAAACTTACTAACATCAGTCATATAAATATCAAAACAATCAGTACAAACAGTATTACCCTTCGTTAAATTAATATTACTCTCTTTAGCAGTATCAACAATTACAGAATTAAGAACATCACTAGAAGAAGAAACATGACAAACATCATTATTCAAAGTCAAAGCATAATTACTTTCAGAAAAAGCATTTTCACTTAAAACAATATCAAACAATTTTAAATCAGGTTTATAAGAACCACAAGAACCAATTCTAATAATATTTTCAACATCATAAAATTTATAAAGTTCATAACTATAAATACCCACGCTAGGCATTCCCATACCATGAGCCATTACACTCAACCTTTTCCCTTTATAAGTTCCTGTATATGCATACATGCCTCTAACTTGATTTACAAGCTTGTAATCATCAAAAAAATTCTCTACAATATATTTTGCCCTTAAAGGGTCCCCTGGCATTATAACAGTTTTTGCAAAATCACCAATATTTGCTTCATTATGTGGTGTTGACATATAAATTACCTCCTTAAATTTTAAAAATAAATCTTTGTAAAAGATATTCATAAAGTTTATTATTCACTAACAAGTATCTTAATTATAACAATATATTATAAAAAAATCAAAAAATATTGCAAAAAATATTAACTTATGATATAAAATAAATTGTAAAAAAATAAATAAGCTAAACACAAAAGAAATAGAGGTGGAAAAATGATAAAAGCTTATGCAAAAACAGACAAAGGTAAAGTCAGAGAAATAAACGAAGACTACTTTTATATATCAACTTCACTAGACGAAGTACAATTATACATATTAGCAGATGGAATGGGAGGATACAACGGGGGAGAAGTCGCTAGTAAATTAGCAGTTCAAACAGCAAAAAACTATATTGAAAACAACTTCAAAGAAACAGAAAAAGATAAAGATAGCATTATTCAACTATTAGGAAGCAGTATAGAATATGCCAATATGGTAGTTTATGAAAAGGCAAAAGAAAATCCAGAACTACAAGGAATGGGAACTACATTAGAAATATGCTTAATATATAATAATAAAGCATATATAGGACATGTAGGAGATAGTAGAATATATAGAATAAGAAAACAATTTATAAGAAAACTAACACAAGACCACAGCTATGTACAAAAATTAGTAAAAGAAGGAACAATAACAAATGAACAAGCAGCACATCACCCACAAAAAAATATGTTAATGAAAGCATTAGGCTGCAATGCTTTTGTAGAACCAGATGTAATGATAAAAGGATTTTTAAAAGACGATATTTTAATTATTTGTTCAGATGGATTAACTAACTTAGTAGGTCAAGAAACAATATATGAAATGGCATCAAAAAATATAGAACAAGCAACAAAAGACTTAGTTAATCTTGCAAATGATAGAGGTGGATATGATAATATAACAGTCATAGTTATAAAAAATATATAAAATCCACATAAAGAGGAGAGATAAAATATGAATTTAGAAGGTAGGATACTAGGAAATAGATATGAAATTATAGAAAAAGTCGGTAACGGAGGGATGGCCACAGTTTATAAAGCAACAGACTTAGTTCTAAAAAGATATGTAGCAGTAAAAATATTAAGAGATGAATTTACAACAGACGAAGAATTTATAAGAAGATTTGAAACAGAAGCACAATCAGCAGCAAAACTTGTACACTCTAATATAGTTTCAATATTTGATGTAGGTGTAGATAACGGAATTTATTATATAGTAATGGAATTAATACAAGGAAAAACACTAAAAGAAATAATCTTAGAAGAAAAAGGCCCACTTCCTTGGAAATGGTCAGTAAATGTAGCAATCCAAATAGCATCAGCATTAGAAATGGCACATAAAAATAATATAATTCATAGAGACATAAAACCTCATAATATTATAATAACAGAAGATGGAGTCGCAAAAGTAACAGACTTTGGAATAGCAAAAGCTGTATCAAATTCAACAATAACAGCATTTGGAAAAACAATAGGATCAGTACACTATTTTTCACCAGAACATGCAAGAGGCGGATATACAGATGCAAAATCAGACCTATATTCATTAGGAATAGTTTTATACGAAATGGTAACAGGAAAAGTACCTTTTGATGCAGATACACCAGTTTCAATAGCATTAAAACATATGCAAGAAGAACCAGTACCACCAATAGAAAAAAATCCTAATTTACCAGAAGCATTAAATAAAATAATATTAAAAGCTTTAAAGAAAGACCCTATGCTTAGATATCAAACAGCTACAGAACTATTACAAGACCTAAAATCAGCACTAAAAAATCCATCAGGAGACTTTGTAGAAGAAATAGACTATGACCCAACAGCTAGAACACAAAGAATATCTACAAATCAATATGACAAAATGAGTAATAACAGAGGAAAAAAAGAAAATAAATTTGTAACATTTATAAAAAAACACAAAGTAATAAGCAGTATTATAGGATTAATGTTATTATTCTTCTTAGCATTTGGAGGCACAATATTAGTATTAGGTATGACAAATCCTAAAGAAGTAGAAATACCAAATATAGTAGGACTTACAAAAACAGAAGCAGAACAAAAAGTAAAGAGTGCTAACCTTGTATTTGAAATTGAATCAGAAGAATATAACTCAGAAGTAGCAGAAAATCATATAATTAGCCAAGATCCAAAATATATAAGCAGTTATAAGGTAAAAGAAAATACTGTTATAAAAGTTGTAATAAGCAAAGGAACAGAAAAAACAAAAGTACCAAATGTAAAAGGAAAAGAAAAAGAAGAAGCAATTCAGCTAATAGAAAATGCTAAACTAAAAGCAGAAGTTATCGAAGAAACAAGTAAAACAGTAAAAGAAGGATATATAATAAGCCAAGAAACAGACCCTGACACAGAAGTAAATGCTGGAGATACAGTTAAAATCCATGTAAGCACAGGAACAGGAATAAAACAAATAACAATGATAGATGTTAAAGGAAAAACAGAAGCAGATGCTAAAAAAACATTAGAAGACATAGGCTTAGTTGTAAATATTGGATATAGTGAAGACAGCTCTAAAGACAACGGAATTGTTTTAAAACAAGCAGTAGAAGTTGGAAAAGTTATAGATGAAGGAACAACAGTAACAATAACTGTAAATAAATTAGCAGAAATTAAAACTGTACCAATAAAAGTAAATGTAAAATCTTTACTAGATGGAAATATAACAGAAACAGTTAAAGATGAAAACGGAGAAGAAATACAACAAGTAAAAGATGTTCAATTAAAAGTAATGGTTGGAAATGATACTATATACTCACAAACCGTAAAAGCATCAGAAACAGCACTTTCAGTTGGAAATGCAAAAGGAACAGGAACTACAACAGTAAAAGTTTATATTGATGGAGTTTTAAAAAATGATAGTGGATACACATTAGTATATAGTAATGTAAGTTCATATACAGCTGAATAAATTTAAAATTTTCAACAAAATCTGGAAATATTATTATAATTTCCAGATTTTAACCATATAAATGGAGGAATAATGCAAGGATTAATAATAGAAAATATATCAAACTTATATAAGATAAAATCAAACAACAAAATCTATGAAGCAAACGCAAGAGGAAGACTGAAAAAAGAAGAAATAATACCTGTTGTAGGAGATAAGGTTGAAATACAAGTATTAGATGAAAACAACAACAAGGCAATAATAGAAAAAATATTACCAAGAGAAACATATATAAAAAGGCCCAAAATGAGCAATATAACACAACTAATATTAGTAGTATCAAGCCAAAATCCGAAACCAGACTTATTATTATTAGACAAGCAAATAGCATTTGCTGAATTTTTGGGAATAACACCAGTAATAGTTCTAAACAAAACAGACTTAGACAAACACCAAGAATTCAAAAAAATAGAAAAAGTATACCAAAAAATAGGATACAAAGTAATAAAAACAGTAGCAAAAGAAAACAAGGGAATAGAAGAACTAAAACAAGCACTAGCAGGAAATATAAGTGCATTTTCAGGAAACTCTGGAGTAGGAAAATCAACACTAATCAATGCAATATTTAATAACAATATTACACAAGAAGGAGAAATAAGCATAAAAAATAAAAGAGGAAAAAACACAACAACAACTACATCAATATATGAAATTAATGAAAACACCTATATAGCAGATACTCCTGGATTTTCAACATTTGAAATATCAGAAATAAAATATAAAGAATTAGACAAATACTTCAAAGAATTCAAATCATATATAGAAAAATGTGAATTTGTAGGCTGTACACACATTAAAGAAGAAAAATGTGGTATAAAACAGGCAGTAGAACAAGGAAAAATAGATGCCGGCAGATACGAAAGATTTTGCAAAATGTCGAAAATGGTCGAAAATGTCCAAACGGGACGGTTCTATTTGGACAAAAGGAGGAAAATAAAATGGTAGAAATTTCAACATCAATACTTTCTGTAAAAAAGGGAGAAGAAGCAGAGACTTTCTTCGCGTTAGAGAAAGCAAAAACTGATTATTTTCATATAGATGTAATGGACGGCAAGTTTGTAGAAAAAAATACATATAAAAAAATGTTAGAATATTCATCTTACATAAAAAGAATATCAAATTTGCCACTAGATATTCATTTAATGGTAGAAAATATAGAAGAAGCAATAGATGATTTTATATCTGTTGAGCCTAATATAATAACATTTCATTATGAAGCTTGTAAAGACAAAGAAGAAGTAATGAAATTTATAAAAAAGATAAAAGATAACCATTGTAAAGTTGGTATAAGTATCAAACCTGAAACAAATGTAGAAGAAATATATGAATTTTTACCATATATTCATTTAGTTTTAATTATGACTGTTGAACCGGGAAAAGGTGGGCAAACTCTTTTAACTGATATGGTAGAAAAAATAGCAAAATTAAATAAATACATAAAAGAAAATAATATTGAGATTGATATAGAAGCTGACGGTGGAATTAATCTAAAAACGGCAGATGCTGTAAAAACAGCTGGGGCTAACATATTAGTTTCTGGAACAGCTATTCTAATGGCAAAAGATTATAAAGTTATAATTGATGAATTAAAAAATGGGGATTGATGGATAAACACATCAAATCCCTATTTTTTTAATAATCTAAAAATTATTCTTCATCTTTTTTTGAATCTTCTTCATTTTCTACAATAACTTCATTTTTTTTATCTTTTTTAGGAAGTATAGAATTAACTAATATACCTAAACCTAAAACTGAAATTATAAATGATACTAGTCCTCCAATGTAAGGAACTTTAGTTATTAACCAAATAACTATACTAGACACAATTAACATTCCGAAAATTCCAACATTTTTGTTTATTTTTAATTTAGAACAAACATAATTATTAGCAGTAATTGTAAATAAAGATTTTGAAATTACAATTGCTAAAACATATAATGCTAATAAGAATAATGAGAATCCACTAGTTAGTTGTAGTAATATTAAAATAATACAAGCAATTGGTATTACAATTAAAGAAAGTAAACCGTAACCAAATACACTTAAAGTTTTCTTTCCAACATACTTATTAGTTCCTTCTAAGAATTTAGGTGCAATTACTAAACATAGGAACCAAATAATTAATACAAATACAAGGAAACGACCTAAATCAAAAATATAATCAGATATAATTGAACCAATTGATTCTTCAGATGATATTTCTGATGCAGTATAATTTACTGTTCCTTTAATAATATTTTCAGGAATATATGCTTCAGATTCAGAAGTATAATTTAAATTACCATATATTAAAGCATTGTTATTTCCATCTGTATTAAAGTTTATAGAAGAAAAATTAGCAAAAGCATTTCTTCCAACAATTCCATTTAAGTTTAGAGTGTCACAAGCCAATTTCAAATCTCTGAAAATATAACCACCTGAAATTGTGCAATTATTTGATAATGCAAAAATATCGCAAACAACACCTTTGATTTCAATGGAATCAGCAATAGCAAAAAGGTTGCTATATATATAACCTTGACTGTCTATAATTAGATTTTTGGCTATTATAAAAGCATCTCCACCAATTTCTGAATTAATAGTAACTGTATCAGCCATAACAAACAAATTTCCATCAATAGAATAATCTATAGTGACATTATCATCAAAAAGGTAAACATCACTTGAAACTATAGAAGTTTCATAATCATGGTCATGGTCATGCTCATCAGAAACTAAATTTTCAACAGGCTCAGTAGTTTCATTATTAGCTCCATCGGCTGAAATAAGTGCTATATCATTATCATTAATTTCATTATCAGCAAAAACGGTAACTGGAGCTAATAATAAAATTAATACTAGAAAAATAGCAATAATTTTAGTTTTGTTTTTTAACATAACAAATCCTCCTTTTAAAAATTTTATATATCAGAATAATATATCTTAACTAAAATTTTGTCAATTACTTTAGGATTTTTACAACAAAATTTTGAAAAAAACTTGTAAAATAAAAAAAATCATGCTAATATAATATATATGAAAAAATATTTGTGAAAACCAATTAAAAAGCAAAGTATATATATTAAAATATTTTTACAGAGAAAATATCCAAGGCTGAGAGATATTAAAATAAAATTATATAGAAATTTCACTTTTTAGGTCTTCTTTTGAAATAAAAGTAGAAAGAAGCGGTAGAACCGTTAAAACTATAATAAGGTTAGTTAAAAAATAAAAAACTAATAAATTTAGGTGGTACCACGGAAATCCATTTCGTCCTATAGCAAGGATAGAAATGGATTTTTTGTCCAAATAGAACCGTCCCAAATGGACAAAATGTCCAAATAGAACCGTCCCAAATGGACATTTGGACACGCTTGAACAAAGAAAGGAGAAAGAAAAAATGAAAGAACAAATTTCAAATATCAAAGAAACTTCAATAGAAGAAATCAAAAAAGCCGAAGATTTAAAAACTTTAAATGATATAAGAGTAAAGTATCTAGGAAAAAAAGGTGAGCTTACAGCAGTATTAAGAGGAATGGGAGAATTGTCACCAGAAGAAAGACCAATAATTGGAAGTTTAGTAAATGAAGTAAGAGATCAATTAGAAAAAATAATTCAAGAAAAAGAAGAAAAATTTAAAGCAGAAGAATTAAATAAAAAATTAGAAGAAGAAAAAATAGATATAACATTACCAAGCACAAAAATGAAAAGAGGAAGTTTACACCCTGTAAACAGAATAATTGAAGACATAGAAGATTTATTTGTATCAATGGGATATGATGTAGTAACAGGACCAGAACTTGAAAATGATGAATATTGCTTTGAAAGATTAAATCTTCCAAAAGGACACCCAGCAAGAGATATGCAAGATAGTTTCTACATAACAGATGAATATTTATTAAGAACACAAACCTCAGCAGTTCAAGCAAGAACAATGATGGCAAACACAGAAAAGACACCAATAAGAATGATTACAGCAGGAAAAACATATAGAAGAGAAGATGATGCAACACACTCACATCAATTTAATCAAATAGAGGGATTAGTAATAGACAAAAAAGAAAGAAATGTTTCTTTAGCAGATTTAAAAGGAACACTAGAAGTATTTGTTAGAAAAATTATAGGAGCAAATTTAGACTTAAGATTTAGACCAAGTTACTTTCCATTTACAGAACCATCTTATGAAGTAGATGTTACATGCTTTAAATGTGGTGGAAAAGGTTGTAATCTATGCAAACAAACAGGTTGGATAGAAGTTTTAGGAGCAGGAATTGTTCACCCAAATGTTCTAAAAATGAACGGATATGACCCAGAAAAATTTGGCGGTTTTGCATTCGGTACAGGTATTGACAGATTAGCAATGTTTAGATATGGAATAACAGACATGAGATATTTGTATACAAACGATATAAGATTTTTAAGTCAATTTGATAGAAAGGACGAGGAATAATGAATTTAAGTTTAAATTTTGTAAAAGACTATATAGATTTAGATGAAAAATTAAATGTTAAAGAAATAGCAGAAGCTATGACAAAAGCTGGAAATGAATATGATTCAGCTGAAAAATTAGTAAATGCAACAAAACTAGTAATAGGAGAAATAAAAGAATGCGAAATGCACCCAGATTCTGACCACCTACACCTATGTAAAGTTGACATTGGAAGTGAAGTATTAAATATAGTTTGCGGTGCACCAAATGCAAGAAAAGGCATAAAAGTAATTGTTGCACAAGTTGGAGCAGAACTTCCAGGAGATTTTAAAATCAAAAAAGGCATGATAAGAGGTCAAGAATCAAATGGTATGCTATGTGCTTTATACGAAATAGGAATTGATAAAAAATTCTTATCTGAAGCAGATAAAAATGGAATACATGAATTACCAGAAGACGCGCCAGTAGGAGAAGACCCAATAAAATATATGGGACTAGATGATGGAGTTATAGACTTTGAACTAACTGCAAACAGAGGAGATTTATTAAGCATTTTAGGTATGGCTTATGAATTAGGAGCAATTTATGACAAAAAAGTAAAGCCAGTTGAATATGAATACAAAGAAAGTGGAGAAGATATAAACAAAGAATTCTCTGTACAAGTAAACACAGATAATTGTAAACTATTTTTAGCCAAAAAAGCCAAAAATGTAACAATAAAAGAAAGCCCAGAATTTATAAAAAATAGATTAATAGCTTGTGGAGTTAGACCTATAAACAATGTTGTAGACATCAGTAATTATGTAATGCTAGAATTAGGCCAACCACTACACTTCTATGACGCAGATAATTTAGGCAACAAAATCGTTGTTAGAATGGCAGAAAATGAAGAAAAATTAACAACACTAGATAACACAGAAAGAACATTATCAAATGAAGACATAGTTATAACAGACGGAACAAAAGCAATTGGTTTAGCAGGTGTTATGGGTGGACTAGACACAGAAGTTGAAGAAACAACTAAAAATGTAATAATAGAATCAGCAATATTTGATTCAGTAAAAGTAAGAAAAACATCAAATAAAATATTAAGAAGCGAAGCAAGCAACAGATTTGAAAAAGGACTAGACCCTGCAAGAACTTATATGGCAATGAAAAGAGCTTGTACTTTACTTGAAAAATATGCAGATGCAGAAATTGAAACAGGAATTGTAAAATATGATATTACAAAAAACGAAGAAAAAGTAATTGAAATATCATATAAAGAAATCAATGATGTATTAGGAACAAATATAACAAAAGAAGACATTGTTGATGTATTTAGAAAATTAGATTTCAAAACAGAAGCAAAAGAAGATACAGTAGTAGTTACAGTACCAACAAGAAGAATAGACATATCTATTAAAGCAGACTTAATAGAAGAAGTTGGAAGAATTTACGGAGTTGACAATATAGAGGGAAAACTACCAGTAGTTCCAATGAAAATGGGACATTTAGACAAGACAACAAGAAAAATTAGAGCAAAAATGTCAAATATGGGATTAAACGAAACATTATCATATATTTTAATAAATGACAAAGATGTTCACAAATTCACAACAGACGAATTTGAAGAAGTTAGGCTATTAGACCCAATAACAGAAGAAAGAAATACATTAAGATATAGCATGATACCATCATTATACAAAATTTATGAATACAACAAAGCTCGTGAAAACAAAGATGTATGTTTATTTGAAATAGGAAAAGGATTCTGGAAAAAAGGCGAAGAATACGGAGAAAACCAAAAAATATGTGTATTGATGACAGGAAAATATTATGAAGGAATAGGACATAGTAAAAATGTAGATTTCTATGATATCAAAGGAGTAACAGAAGAATTACTAGATTATTTAGGATATGCAGGAAGATATAGTTTTGTATTACCAAAACAAATGCCAGCAGAATTCCACCCAGGCCAAACAGCTGAAATATCAGTAAATAATGATATTGTAGGAATAGTAGGAAGAATACACCCATCAGTAGAAAAAGAAGCGGTTTATGTAATGGAAATAAACCTAGACAAACTTCTAGAAAAAAGAGTAGGAAAAATGAAATTTAAAGAAATTTCAAAATTCCCAGTTATAAGAAAAGACTTAGCTGTGTTAGTTAATAAAAATATGACATCAAAAGAAGTTGAAATGTTAATTAAGAAAAAAGCTGGAAAATTATTGCTAGACATAAATGTATTTGATGTATATGAAGGAAAAAATATCGATGCAGATAAAAGAAGTATTGCGTATTCATTGACATTTGGTACACCAGATAGAACTTTAAATGATGAGGAAATTAACAGCATTTTAGAGAATATTATTAAAGACTTAGAAGGCAAAGAAATTGAAATAAGAAAATAAAATGAAACATTTGGGACAGTGCAAAACTGTCTCATTTTTTGTCGAATTTTGCGATGAGCTTTATATAATAAAAATATTTACATATAAAGAAGAAATGGCTTATTTGAAAATGAACTAGTACAATTTATAAGTAAAATTAAAATTTTAAGGGGACAGAGAATAAAAATTCACTGTCCCCAAAGTCAGTTTTTAGCCAAAATCACTTGACAACTAAACAACATATTGATAATATAAATACAACATAAAACCAAAGAAAGAGAAGGAAAACATGAAAAAACTATACCCAAACATATATCTACAAAAAGTAGAAGACATACAAATACAAACACTAATAAAAAATAAAATAAAACTATTAATACTAGATGTAGACAATACACTAATAGACTACTACAAAAACCTATCAGAAGAAGTAATAAACTGGGCAAAAAAAATGAAAGGCCAAGGAATAAAATTATACATACTATCAAACACAAACAATAAAGAAAAAGTAGAAACAGTAGCAAAAAAACTACAAATACCATACAAACACTTTGCAATGAAACCACTAAAAAGAGGCTTCAAATACATACAAAAAGAAACAAACATAAAACCAGAAAATATAGCAGTAGTAGGAGACCAAATATTTACAGATGTACTAGGAGGAAACAGAAGCAAAATGTTTACAATACTAGTAGAACCAATAGACAAACAAAAAGACTACTGGTACACAGCATGGAAAAGACCAATAGAAAACAAAATAAAAAACAAATATAAAACAAAAGAGGAGAAAAAAAACAATGTATATTAATGAAACACATATAGGATACTACGCAGCAGTTGCAATAATAGGACTTTTCGTAGGTATGTTAGTAGACTGGACAAATAAAAGACTACCAGAATACAAAAAAGTATTTTCTAAAGAAATAATAACAGAATACTTTTCAGAATTTAAACCAAACTACATATTAATGATAATAACATCAATAATTTATGTAGCATTAGTATACTTTTATGGAATAAAAAACACATTTATAGCAAATCTAGACTTAATAAAATTTATGATATTAACCCCAATGCTACTATCAGCATTTGTAATAGACTATAAACTACAAATAATACCAAACAGACTAAATTTAACAATGTTTGAAATAGGACTAGTAATAGCATTTTTATATGGACTATCAGATGTAGCAATAACAATAAATATGGCACTAGGAATGCTCACAGGTGGAGGAATATTTTTACTAATAACACTAATAGGCGGAGCAATATATGGAAAAGAAGCAATGGGATTTGGCGATGTAAAACTAATGGGAGCATTAGGACTATACTTTGGACTATCAAACATAATCGTTATAACACTATTATCGTTCTTAATAGGAGCAATTTTAAGCATAATATTATTAGCAACCAAAATCAAAAAAATGGACGAATACATACCATTTGGACCATTTATAGTAATAGGAACATTTATAAGCATATTTGTACCATTTGAAATAATAAAACACGCATTACTAATGTTCTTTACACTAGGACTATATGCAAAATAAAAATTCTGAATACGGGACAAACCTTTAATCCCAGAAAATAAAAAAGGGGGAATTTACAAATGAACTCAAAATTAAAATGGTTAAGAAATAAGATGTCAAGTCTAAATTTACAAGGAATAATAATATCAAACCCAACAAACATAAAATATCTAACAAATATTGACGCAGAAGGAACACTAATAATTACGCCAAAAGAAAACATATATATAACAGATGGCAGATATATAGAACATGTACATAGTATATTAACACTATTTGATGAAATAATAGTATATGATATAAATGATGTGTCAAAAGACGATTACGAAAATTTCTTTATGTTTTGCGAAAATGTTGGATTTGAAGAACATTATATATCATATGCAACATATAAAGAATATATAAGAAAATATAAAATAAATAATTTTGTAGAAACAGAATATATAATAGAAAAACAAAGAATGATAAAAGACCAAGAAGAATTAAGCAATATAATAAAAGCCTGCAATATAACAGATGAATGCTATAAATACATTATAAACTACATAAAACCAGGAATGACAGAAAAACAAATAGCAAAAGAAATAGACGATTATTATAGTGAAAGAACAGAAGGAACATCTTTTGATACAATAGTAGCATCAGGAGAAAACACATCAAAACCACATGCAGTACCAACAGATAGAAAAATACAAGAAAAAGATATTATAACAATAGACATGGGTTGTAAAGTAAATGGATATTGTTCAGACATGACAAGAACATTTTTTATAGGTGAACCAACAGAAGAAATGAAAACAGTATACAACTTAGTTTTAAATAATCAAAAATTTGCACTTGAGCAATATAAAGATGGAGCAAGTACAAGACAAATAACAAAAATGGTAGAAAATGACTTTAAATTATATGGATATGACCTAATTCATAGCCTAGGACATGGTGTAGGACTAGAAATTCATGAACCTCCATATATTGGATATAGAAGTGATTGTATGTTAAGAGAAAACATGGTAGTTACTGATGAACCAGGAATATATATACCTGGAAAATTCGGAATAAGAATAGAAGACACGGTCCAAATTACAAAATTTGGCTGTACAAGCTTGACTAATTCAGATAAAGGCTTGATTTTTCTTGAAAATTGATGTAAAATATAAAAAGTGCTAAAAAATAAAGAAAATAATTATTTAAAATTGATACTGCAAAAAAAACAGCAGCATCAAAAAGAAAGGAGAAATAAAAATGGCAGGAGTATACTCAGCAGGAGATTTTAGAAATGGAACAACATTTGAAATGGAAGGAAATGTATTTAGAGTAGTAGAATTTCAACATGTAAAACCAGGAAAAGGTTCAGCATTTGTAAGAACAAAATTAAAAAATGTAATAACAGGGGCAACATTAGAAAAAACATTTAACCCATCAGATAAATTCCCAGGAGCAGAAATTGAGAGAAAAACAATGCAATATTTATATGCAGACGGAGATTTATACTATTTTATGGATAATGAAACATATGACCAAATGCCTTTAAACAAAGAAACATTAGGAGATTGCTTAAAATATTTAAAAGAAAATATGGAAGTTTCAATGTTATCTTATAAAGGAAAAGTATTTGCAGTTGAACCACCAATATTTGTAGAATTAGAAGTAACATATACAGAACCAGGATTTGCTGGAAACACAACAACAACATCAGGAAAACCAGCAACATTAGAAACAGGATTAGAACTACAAGTTCCAATGTTTGTAAACATAGGTGATGTATTAAGAATAGACACAAGAACATGTGAATACATGGAAAGAGTATAGATAATTTACAAAGAAAGTGAGATTAATTAATGAGTGAATCAAATCTTAACGAACAAATCGAAAATCTTTTAAAAGAAATAAAAGAATTAAAAGAAAATCAAAAAATAATGAGTGAAAAAATGGCCAAAATGGAACAAATAATTGGCCATATAGAAAGTGACATATATTCAGACGAAGGATTTGACTTTGAAATTGTATGTCCATACTGTGAAAACGAATTCGTTATAGACCCAGATGAACAAAAAAATGAAGTACAATGCCCAGAGTGTAAAAATATAATAGAACTAGACTGGTCAGGAGACTTAGAAGAAGATGAAGAAGGGTGTTCAGGACACTGCCACGGTTGTCATGGTTGCGAAGATTCTGAAGAAGATATGTAAAACAAAAGCATAAAAGAAGATGCTCAAAAGCAATTTCTTATTATGCTTTTTTCATTTTCTAAAAATAATTTAAAGGATTTACATATTGTTCATCAATCCTAAAACCGCAAATGCAAATGACAACCAGTAGTAGCACCATTAGTAGGCTTGCCAGAACCATCAAAATAAGGGTTACCGGAAACACCATAAACATACTTTGGACCAACATAACCGAATAACTTGACCTTGTTTAACAAAATCACCAACAGATACTATAAAATTAGGAGAAACATGACAATAAGAAACTTTATAATTATCAAAAGAAAGAGTAATGGTATAACCACCAGCACCCAGAAAAGAACGAAAAGTAATTTGACCATCAGCAATAGCAATTAATTTAGTACCTTCCGGTGCAGGAATATCAACACCATAATGAAAACTTGAAGCACCACTTGTAGGCGCATTTCTTTTCCCAAAATTCGAACTAATACCTGTATAGCCAGGAATTGGCCAAACAAAACCATTAGGGTTAAAATCAAGAAATTCTTTAGTCTGATTGTTAGATAGATTAAAATTACCACTTTGAATTATGGGAACAAAAAATATAGAAATAAAAATTGAAAATAAAATAATGATAAATATAAATTTTTGAAATAAATTCGAAATAATATCACTTCCTTTAAAAATATATGTAACAAAAATTATAACACAAATATAAAATAAAACAATAGAAAACATAAAATTTATTGACATTAAAATAAATTATTAGTAAAATAAATTTAATATAAAATTCAAAGGAAAAAAATATGAAAGAAAAAAACAATGGAATAACAGTAATCTCATTTATTTTGATAATAATAGTAACAATTTTAGCAATATTTATAATAAATTCATCAAAAATCATCAAAAAAGCATCAATAAAAATAGATACAGCATATAAAACAATAACAAACAAAATAAATATAGAAGAAGAAATAAAAGAAAATGAAAAAATCATGGGAATAACAGATGTAACTGGAGAAGGAATCATTATAAATATATTAGACGGAAAAGACTTGATACACCAAGAAGATTTAATAATACTTATAGATGAACTAAAAAATTCAGGAAGTCAGGCAATATCAATCAACGAACAAAGAATAACAAATTCTACATACTTATATTGTGATGGAGCTGTAATATTAATAGATGGAATAAAAATTGGAAATCCATTTAGTATAAAGGCCATAGGAAACAAAGAAACAATATACGGCGCACTTACCAGAAATAAAGGATACATAGAAACACTAAAGAAAGATGGAATAGAAATAAATATAGAAAAAAGTGATTCAATAGAAATTCCCAAAACAAACAAAAAGGACATATTAGAATATGCAACAAATAAAAATAATATAGACAAATTATATTTATCAAACCAGATAATAGGAAAATCATCAGTAATAGGCAAAGGGGTAAAAATCACAATAGAAGAAAATAAAACTAAACAAACAGCATTATCTTTCTTACAAATAGTAAATGACCTAAATTCAGCAGGAGCTAAAGCTATATCAATTAATGGACAAAGAATTACTAATATGACAGACATTATGGATATTAGTAATACTTATGTACTAATAAACAGCATTTCAATAAAAAGTCCTTTTATAATAGAAGCAATAGGAAATCAAAATAAAATAGAAGAAGTACTAAACTATAATAATTCATTTATAAGCAAGACAAAAAGCAAAGGAAATAATGTATATATAGAACGAATAAATAACATGGAAATTGAAAAATACACTCAAAAAAAAGATCAAAATAAAATGTTAATAAATTATTTAAAATAGTACTTGTCAAAAACAAAAAACTGTGTTAATATAATAAATGTCTTAAGAAAAAGACATTTTAGATAGGGGTATGGTGTCAATGGTAGCATGACGGTCTCCAAAACCGCGGGTGAGGGTTCGAATCCTTCTACCCCTGCCAATTAATTTAATAAGAATTACAATAAAAAAGAAAAAATACCTAAAATTTTATCAAAAGCTTTCGTCCCTAGCTAAATGTATAGCTAAGCTCGAAAGTTTTTTATATAGTTTAAAAAGGAGGAAAAATATGTTAAAATCAATGGATACACTAGTATCATTATGCAAAAACAGAGGATTTATATATCCTGGATCAGAAATTTATGGAGGATTAGCAAATACTTGGGATTATGGACCTTTAGGAAATGAGCTAAAAAATAATGTAAAAGCAGCATGGAGAAAAAAATTCATACAAGAGCAACCAAACATAGTAGGACTTGATGCAGCAATATTAATGAACCCAGAAACATGGGTAGCATCAGGACATGTTGGAGGATTTTCAGACCCATTAATAGACTGTAAAGAGTGTAAAACAAGACACAGAGCTGATAAATTAATAGAAGAGTGGGCACATGAAAAAGGAAAAGACATGATAGCAGATGGGATGACAGACGAAGAATTAATCAATTTCATAAAAGAAAACAAAATACCATGTCCATCATGTGGAAAAACAAACTTTACAGATATAAGAAAATTCAATTTAATGTTCAAAACATTTCAAGGAGTAACAGAAGACACAACATCAACAGTATATTTAAGACCAGAGACTGCACAAGGAATATTTGTAGACTTTAAAAATGTATTGCGTACATCAAGAAAGAAAATGCCAATGGGAATAGCTCAAATTGGTAAAGCATTTAGAAACGAAATAACACCAGGAAACTTTACATTTAGAACAAGAGAATTTGAACAAATGGAACTTGAATTTTTCTGTAAACCTGGAACTGACTTAGAGTGGCATAAATATTGGAAAGACTATTGTGAAAACTTTTTAATCAATTTAGGTATGAAAAAGGAAAATATAAGATTAAGAGATCATTCAGCAGAGGAATTAGTATTTTATAGTAAAGCAACAACAGACATAGAATTTGCTTTCCCATTTGGTTGGGGAGAATTATGGGGAATTGCTGATAGAACTGATTATGATTTAACACAACATATGAATCACTCAAAACAAGATTTATCATATCAAGACCCAGAAACAAACGAAAAATATGTGCCATATGTAATAGAGCCATCATTAGGAGCAGATAGAGTTGTTTTAGCATTTTTATGCAACGCATATGATGAAGAAGAAATTGCAGAAGGTGACACAAGAGTTGTTTTACATTTACATCCAGCACTA
Organism: uncultured Clostridia bacterium; assembly: GCA_934141605.1. Taxonomy (GTDB): domain Bacteria; phylum Bacillota; class Clostridia; order TANB77; family CAG-508; genus CAG-269. Next base: position 73,099 of record CAKPCL010000002.1, on the reverse strand, counting down.
GCACCATATAAAGTTGCAGTACTTCCATTATCTAAAAAATTATCAGATAAAGCAGAAGAAGTATATGGAAAACTTGCCAAGAAATTTATGTGTGATTATGATGTTGCAGGTTCAATTGGAAAGCGTTATAGAAGAGAAGATGAAATTGGTACTCCATATTGCGTAACTGTTGATTTTGACACATTAGAAGATGAGTCAGTTACTGTTAGAGATAGAGATACAATGGAACAAGTTAGAGTTAAAATTGATGATTTAGAAAAATGGATTTCAGAAAAAGTCGAATTTTAGTAGATTTTATAAAATAGATGTGGTATAATATAAATATGTAGCATAAAAATGCACAACAGCATAAGGAGGAAGCATTATGGAGTATATGGAAAAAATTATTGATAGTTATGCTATTAATAATCAGCCAGCTAAAGGAACTGATGCCATAGAACGGCTAAGGGATCTTTCAATCAGGTACTATTATGATAACGGGACAAAAGTATTTGTAGATTCACCGTTATATAGTAAAGTTCCACAAGAGAAGGTTTTTAAAATTCTGGAAAAACTGGAAGATTATACTTCCCAAAATTCGAAAGAGAAGAAAAGCTTCTATCCGTGGTCGTTTATTAGCCACGAAATAGAATACATAGTATTCAAATAAAGAAAAAGCCCAATAGGATAAAATATCTTATTGGGCTTTTTCTTTATTAATTATATAAATTTTTTTCATACAAATCTTCTATATAAACATCTTTTTCCTCAAAATTATCAACAAAACCAACTTTAGCCATGTCATTATTATCATCAATTCCTTGAATCCAAACCGGTCTATCATCATAAAACACATCACACTTTTCCTTATTATCCAAAATAAAATGAACCCTTTTTAAATCCATAATAAATCAACTCCTTTGTATAATAAAATTATATCCAAAATTTTAGAAAATATAACCAAAAATATTGAAAAATCAATACAAAAGAAAAAGATAAACATAAAGTGTTGCAATAATTAGAAAAATATGGTATAATTAAATACAGGTGATGTAAATGGAAAAATATGAAGATATTGATATCAAGAGAATTTTAGAAATAACATTTTCTAAAAAAATATTTATAATATTAATATTGTTATTAAGCATAACATTAGGTTGTATCTATTCATACTATTACAAGAAACCAGAATACAAATCATGTGTAACAATATTATTAGTTGCAGACGAAAATAAAGCAGATAAAGAAGTAACACAAACAGACTTAAGCATAAACTCAAGTCTTATATCAACATATAGCAGTATAGCCAAAAGTACAAATGTTGTACAAAAAACTATAAACAATTTAGGATTAAGCATTGATACAGCAAAATTACAAAAAAATATAGAAGCAACACAAGTAGACAAAACCCAATTTCTAAAAATAACTATAAAAAACAACAATGCTGAAACAGCCAAAAATATAGCAAACGAATTAGCAAAAGTATTTACAGAACAAGTAAAAGAAATCTACAACCTAGACAACATAAGTATAGTAGATGAAGCAGAAACAGAAAATGAACCATTTAACATAAATCATACTAAAGACCTAATAATGTTTGCATTTGCAGGAATATTTTTATCAGCTATATTAGTAATGGCAATATATATACTAGATGACACTATAAAAGATGAAAAACAAATAGAAAGAACAGTAAAACTACAAAGTCTAGGAAGACTACCAATAGACAAAGAAAAAAATGAATTAATAATAGAAGACAATCCAAAATCACATATAGTTGAGAGCATAAAAACAATAAGAACTAACATATTATATGCAAACAATAAACAAACAATTTTAATAACAAGTTGTAGACCCAAAGAAGGAAAAACTTGGATAATAAATAACTTAGCAACAGCATTTGCACAAACAGGTAAAAAAGTTATTTTAGTAGATACAGATTTAAGAAAAGAAAATACTAGAAATGAAATCTTTAACATAGAAAAAGGTGAAGGACTTTCAGATTTTATTAAAGAAATATCTTTTGACAAATTAGAAAACTTATCAAAATCAAAAAAATATATTAAAGAAACAAAAATACCAAACTTACATATTTTAGAAAACGGAACAATACCACCTAATCCAGCAGAATTAATATCATCAGAAAATATGAAAAGAGTATTAGATTTATTAAAAAGTATGTATGATGTAGTGTTATTAGACGGTACACCATGTATGGTAGTAGCAGACAGTATAGCATTATCATCAATGGTAGATAGTACAATTTTAGTAGCAGAAAGCAAAAAAACAAAAATAAATGATTTGAAAAAAACTAAAAAATTAATAGAAGATGTTAATGGAAGAATTCTAGGTGTAATTACAAATAAAGCAGAAATGCAAAGCGGAAAATACTATGGAAAAAAATATGGATATTATTATGGAAGCGAAGCAAAAGAGTTAGGAAAAATAGAAGAAAAACAAAAAACAGTTTCTTTAGATGAAGTTATAAAAATGGCTGAAGAAAGAATTAAAGAAGAACTTTTAAATAAAGAAGAGGTTATAGAAGAAAATAATATACCAGAAGAAAATATAGTAGTAAATTCTGAAATTAGTAATGTTAAAAATGAAATATTAAATGAAATTAGAAAGCTAAAAAATGTGTTTATACAACAAAAAACAGATGCAACAAGAAAACAAATTTTTTCTATGAATAATGAAATAAATAACTTAAAAGAAATTCAAAATAATAACAATAAAGAATTATTAGAAAGAATTGAAGGCATAAAAGTAATACAAAATAATAATAATAAAGAATTAGCTGAGAGAATAGAAAATATAAATTATGAAGAAAAATTTGATAATATTAATAATGAATTAATAAAAAACAAAGAAGAATATGCGAAAATTGTTGAGGATATAAATAATAAATTAGCAAATAACAAAGAAGAATATACACAAATTGTTGAAGATATAAATAATAAATTGATAAACAGCAGAGAAGAATATTCAAAATCTGTTGAAGAAATTAAAGAAAAAGATGATGAAAATTTAACATTAGTAATTCAACAATTTATATCAGAAATAAACAATTTAAAAGGTGAAATAGAAGAATTAAAAGAGATTCAAGCTAATAATAATTCAGAAATGTTAGAGAAAATTGAAAAAGTAAATTATGAAGAAAAATTAGCAGAAATAAATGAAAAAATAGAAAAAATTAATTATGATGAAAAATTAACAGAAATTAATAATAAAATACAAGACAGTGAAATTAAAAATACTAATAATATAATAAGCTTTGAAACATTGAGGGAAAAGAGAAAGGCTGGTAAGAAAGTATTTAAGACAAATGAAAATATAAATTATGAGGATTTAGAAAAATTATCAACATGTGTAATAGATTTAAATGAGGAAATGAGTTCTATTCATGTAATGAGTAATTAAAAGGCAACTTAGGTTGTCTTTTTTATTTTTATTCCAATTGACTTATTAACTATAAATTTCAAAAAAAGATTTAAATCAACAAAATTCGACAATATTTTCAAAAATATTGATATATAATACAAAAATAAAAGCATAAATGTGACACAAAATATCACACTTATGATATAATAATGAAAAATGAAAAAGAAGGTGAAAAAATGAGATTTAAATTATACTTTAAACTAGAAAAAGAAGAAATACCACTACAATACAGAAAAACAATAATAAGTTTTTTAAAACACTGTCTAGAAGAAAATGACAAAGAGTATTACCAAAAATACTACAATGAAAAAGACCCAATAATAAAACAATACACATTTTCAACATATTACAAACAACAAAAAATAGAAAATGACAAAATAATACTAAAAGACAAAAATTTAGAATTAAATATATCAACATCAGACTATGAAACAGGAATAATACTTTATAACTCATTTAACAAACAAAAACACAAAAAATATCCACTAAATAATAACTCAATGACTTTAGAAGACATAACAATGGCAAAAGAAAAAGAAATAACGACAGACAGAATAACAATAAAATTCCAAGCCCCTATATGTGCGAGATCAAGAGAAAATAACAAAGACTATTATTACTCATATGAAAATGAAAAATTTGAAGAAATACTAAAAATTAACATTAAGGAACAACTAAAAGTAACAGATATGCCAACAGAAATAGTAGATACATTTACGATAAAACCAATAGATGCCAAAAAAGTATTAATCAAATTTTATGAAAAATGTATAGAATGTTCAACAGGTACATTTGAGATAAGTGGAAATAAAGAATTACTTAAATATTTATACCAAGCAGGAATGGGAAGCCGACATAGCGCAGGATTTGGAATGTTTCAAATATTATAAAAAGGAAAATTGTTAAAAAAATTACATAATTTATAGTATGAGAGAGGAGTGATATAAAAAGTGAAAACAAAAATATACTTAAATGATTGGTACATAAATTGTGGTATCGTAGGTTTTCTTAAAATATTAGAACATAATAAGAATCAATTTGCAACAAAAAGAAACAATTATATAGAAATAGATACAGAAGATTTAAGAGATTTCAACAAATACTATTTTAAGTACTTCTATGATAAATACAATGTAGCAGAAAGTGTAAAAAATAGAACAAATGATGCATTTAAATATTTAGAAAACAACATAGAAATATCATTAGAAAATGAAGAAGAAAAACAAAGAAAAGACAAAATAAAGGCAAATAAAAAATATATAAAAGACACAATAAAAAAACAATTAGACAAAGTTAAAAAAATAGACGAGCAAACATATAACAAAATAAAAGAACAATGTGACAAAATAGACCAAGAAATTACAAAACAAGGAATAATAGAAATAAAAGAAAAAATATTAGAAAACATAGGAAAAGAAGAAGTAAATAAAAAATTAACATTAAATCTATTTAAAAGCATACTAAGCAATACATATTATGGACAGCCGAGTTTCTTAAATGTAGTAAAAACTGCATTATCATATGAAGAACAAGAAGAATTAATGTACAAAGATTATGTTAGTAACATTGTAGAAACAGGATTTATACAAGATATTATAGAAGGAAAATATAATATAGAAGAAATAAATCAATACATAGAAAAAACAAGAACAGAAGGAAATATAACAAAAGACATAGAAAAAATATACTCAAAAATAGAAAAAGACTATATAGAAAAAAATAAAGAAGTAGAAGAAATACAAGGATATTTAAAAGAAAAAGTTATTCAAAGATGCTCAATGTGTGAAAATGAAATTGGATTAACAACAAATTATTCAGAAGGAAACTTTGTACCATTAGCAATAAGTAGTGACAATGCACGAAACTTCTTCTGGGAACAAAATGTAAAAATGCCAATATGTGATATATGCAAACTAATTTTATTTTGCATACCAGCAGGAGTAACAACAATAACCAAAACAGTAAAAGAAAATGGAGACTATAAGGAAAAACAATTATTAAGTTTTGTGAACCTAGATACAAATGTTGAAAAATTATATAAAACAAATATGAATTTTGGTAACAAATCAAAGTATGAGAATAGAGATGGAAATCCATATACAGAACTAATCCTAGACATAGTAGAGCAAGACAAACAAGTAAGTACATGGCAATTGGAAAATATATTTGTAGTAGAAATTGAAGCAGAATATGGAGCATATAGCAGAATTGAATGTTTTAATATAAAAAGATATGTATCAAGATTTTTTACAGAATATTCAGAAAAAACACTATCAAAAATAAAAGATTATAGATATAGACTACAAATAGTTGACTATATTTTAAAAAACAAAGATATCAAATATATAATAAATGACAGATTAAGAGAAGAAATAAAAAAAGAAAATAAATATGGATATAATTCATTCTTAGCAACAAGAGTAAGAATGATACTAAATCTATTAAAAAAGGAGAACATTGAAATGGAAGAAATCGAAAAAAATGATGCCAAATTAAAAGTATTGTATAACCTAGGAATACAAATGCATGAAGATTTAAAAAGAACAGGAGAAGAAAACAAAATTGATGGGTATACATATAAAATGTTAAACAGTATAAAAGCTGGAAACAAAAAACAATTTATGGATATTGTAATAAGAATACATATGTCAATGGGAAAAGATGTAAGCCCTATATTTATTGAAACAATGCAAACAGAAGGATTAGATTTTGAATCAATAGCTCATAGTTTTTTAGCAGGATTAATATCAAATAAATATGAGAAAAAAGATGAAGATAACGATGCAAAAGTATAAAAACAATATAATAAAAAACACATAACATAAAAAAGAGAAAGGAAGGAAATAAAATGGAGAATATAAAAAATAAAAAAGGATTATCAATAACAATGATATTTAAAGGTCAAAGTTTAAATTATGGGGAAGGAATAGGTAATATATCAGAACTAAAAAAACTAACAAGAGGAGATGGAAGTGTATATACATTTGCATCAAGACAAGCAATAAGATATGACATAGTAAGACTTGGAAATAAAATGTTTGATTGGAATTTACAAGTAGTAAATAAAGAAAAGGGAACAATCCAATTTGATGACAAATTAACAATACAAGATTCAGAAGAAATGGATCTATTTGGATACATGAAAACGGCGAAAAATGACGGCTCAAACATAAGAAGTGCAGCTGTAAGATTAAGTAATGCTATATCATTAGAAGACTATAAAAGTGATATGGAATTTTTAAACAATAAAGGATTAGCAGATAGAATAGGAGAATTTCCAAACCTTGCAAACATCGAACAACACCTAAGTTATTACACATACACAATAACAATAGACTTAGAAAAAATAGGAAAAGACGGAGAAATAGAACTACCAAATGAAGAAAAAACAAAAAGAATCAACCAACTACTAGACATAGTAAAAATACTAAACAGAGAAATAAGAGGAAGAGAAGAAAACCTAAGTCCAGTATTTGTAATAGGAGGATTGTATGACATAAACTCACCATTTTTCCTAGGAAGAATAAAACTAAACGGAAAAGACGGACAATTTAGTATAGACACAGAAATGCTAAAAGACACAGCAACATTAACAATAGGAGAAAACTCAATATCAGAAGATACAAAAATAGGAATAATAAAAAATACATTTAAAAATGAAAAAGAAATAGAAGAAATGTTTGAAGGAAAAACAACAAGCATAGAAGAATTCTTTAAAAATCTAAAAGAAAAAGTAGAAGAATATTACAAAGCATAAAAGAAAGGATTGGTATAAATGAAAATATTAAAACTAAAACTATACCAAGAAACAGCATGTTATAAAAAGCCATTTGCCACAAAAGTAGCAGAAACATATCCATTACCACCATACTCAACGGTAATAGGGATGTTCCATAAAATATTGCAAGCACAACCAGGAGAATACTTCCCAATGAACATTTCTATACAAGGAAACTATGAAGGAATATTTAGCAACTATCAAAATTTAAGAATGTATAAAGGAAAAGACAAAGTAACATCAATGCCAAGAAATGTACATCAATTACTAAATGTCAATTTAATTATACATGTACAAACAGAAGATGATGTTATAGACAAAATATATAAAAACATAATAAACGGAACAGAAACCTTCACACTAGGAAGAAACGAAGACCTTGTAAGAATAGACGAAATTAAAGTTTTAAAAGATGTAAAAGAAGTAGATGAAGCGAAAATAAAAATTAATGCATATGTACCTGAATGGATAGATGACGAAATAGAAGGAATTAATTACAGACTAAATACTACATACAAAATCAAAAATGATATAAGAAAATGGAACAAAGTAAATGTAAAATATATAGAAAAACACACCAATAAAAGTATTGAAGAAATATTGCAAGATGAAGATGGAGACAACATTTATTTTTATAGTGAAAGGATGCCAAATGGAGTATAAATATTATGCGAAATCAGACCCAATAGAAACAATAAAAGAACACACAGACAAGCTATTAGAAAACTTGGAAATATTAAAAAAAGAATATGGAGAAAAAATAACACAATCAATAGAAATGCCAGAAGAGAGATTTTGGCAATTAATGAAAATAGTATGCAAATATCATGATGCAGGAAAAGTATTTTCAGGATTTCAAAATGTGATAAGAGAAGCAATAGGAGAGGAACTAATACCAACAAAATTTAACAATCAAGAAATAAAACATGAACAAATATCTCCAATGTTTGTACCATACAAACAATATGAAATGACAAAAAAAGAAAGAAAACTAGTATATCAAGCAATCTATTATCATCACGAAAGAGATAATAAAATACACATAAACAGCGAACTACTAGAAGAAATAATAAAAGAAGATATAGAGCCAAACATCGAAAAAATAGAAAAAGAATTACAAATTGAAATACCAAAATTAAGTACATTGTATTTAGGAATGGTAGAAGGACAAGCAAGAATAACAGAAGACGACGAGTTATATAATGAATATTGTCTAATGAAAGGACTATTACATAGGCTAGACCATTGTAGTTCAGCATGGATAACAGTAGAAGACGAAACAAAAGAAAAAATAGCAGATTTTGTAGAAGAATTTATGAAAAAGCAAAACTTCAAAGAAAACGATTTACAACAATTTGCAGAAAAAAATCAAGACAAAAATGTAATAGTAATAGGCTCAACAGGAATGGGAAAAACAGAAGGAGCACTTTTATGGAGTAAAAATGACAAAACATTTTTCACACTACCTTTAAGAATAAGCATAAACGCAATATATGACAGAATAAAAGACACAATAGGGTACAAACATGTTGGACTATTACACTCAACAGCAATAGACTATTTAGATGAAAAAAATGAAGAAAATGAATTTAACAAAATACAACAAGCAAGAAATCTATATGAAAAAATCACTACATGTACAATAGATCAAATCTTTCCATTTGTATTTAAGTACAGAGGATATGAAAAAATATATGCAACTTTAAGTTATTCAAAAGTTGTAATAGACGAGATACAAGCATATTCACCAGAAATAGTAGCGGTACTATTAAAAGGACTTCAAATGATAAACAACTTAGATGGGAAATTTATGGTAATGACAGCAACACTTCCTAGAATATACAGAGAAAAACTACAAGAAATGGGAATAAAATTTGAATATAATGAATTTATAAAAGATACCAAAAGGCATAAATTTGAAATAATAGACAAAACAATTAATGAAGACATAGAAGAAATAAAAGAAAAATCAAAAAATAAAAAAGTCCTAATAATAGTAAACACAATAAATAAAGCAATAGAATTATATAAAGCATTAAAAAATGATGGAGTAGAAAAAGTAAATTTATTACATTCAAGGTTTGAACAAGAAGATAGAAGTGAAAAAGAAAGAAACATAAAAGAATTTTCAAAACAAGAAAATGAATCAGGAATATGGATAACAACACAAATAGTAGAGGCTTCATTAGACATCGACTTTGATATGCTATATACAGAAATGTCTACACTAGACAGTTTATTTCAAAGATTTGGAAGATGCTATAGAAGTAGAGAATATAAAGGAAAAGAACCAAATATAAAAATTTATATAAAAGAAACAAGTGGTGTTGGATACATATATGACAAAGAAATTTATCAAAAAAGCACTGATTTATTGCAAGAGTATAGCGGACAAATTTTAGACGAAAAAACAAAAATAGATTTAGTTGATAAATTATATTCAAAAGAAATGCTACAAAATACTGACTTTTACAAAAATTTTAATGATGCATTTCGAATACTAGATAATATTATTGATTATGACACAAGTAAAAAAGATGCTCAAAAAATATTGAGAAATATTGATAATATTGATGTTATTCCTAAAATTATTTATGATGATAATCTAAATTTATTTGAAGAATATTCAATTGAGTCAGACAAAAAGAAAAAATATGAGTTAAAACGAAGAATAGATAAATTATTTATATCAATCAATAGTTCTAATAAATGGAAACTAGGAAATCTTATAACAGAATGTCCATACATTAAGGGAAAATATATTATTGATACAAAATATGATAAAGAAATTGGTTTACTTTTAGAAAATGATGAAGAATATTCAATAAGTTCAAGAGAGTTGTAAGATATGTTGCAAGTCACCGATTATATCATATTATAATAAAAATGTGACTTGCAACAAGTTTATTAAAGAAAAGTAAAGAAATTATTTTGTGTAGAAAGAGATGATGTAATGAATATTACAGGAATAATGATTTACTATTATTTCATATGCCATAGAAGACTATGGTATTTCGCTAATCAAATTAATATGGAACAAAATAGTGAATTAGTAGAAATAGGAAAAATAATTGATGAAACAACATATAGAAAAGAAAAGAAACAAATTCTAATTGACAATACAATAAATATAGACTTTATAAAAAATGGAGCAGTATTACATGAAGTAAAAAAAACAAAATCAATTGAAGATGCTGGAATATGGCAAATAAAATATTATATGTATTATTTAGAAAACAAAGGTGTAAAAAATATACAAGCAAAAATAGATTTCCCTCTTTTAAGAGAATCAAAAGAAATAATATTAGAAGATGGAGATAGAAAAATATTAGATAATGTAATAAAAAACATACAAGAAATAGTAGAAATGGAAAAGCCACCCAAAAAAACTAATTCAAAAATATGTACTAAATGTTCATATTATGATTTGTGTTATGTATAAGGAGAAAAACATGAAACAATCTTATTATTTATATAGAAGCGGAAGACTACAAAGAAAAGACAACACTTTAGAAATTGTATACAAAGATAATACAAAGAAATCAATACCAGTAGAAAGAGTCGACGATATATATGTAATGACAGAGTTGGATTTTAATACAAGTTTATTAAACTTTTTATCATCATATGGAGTAAATATACACTTTTTTAACTATTATGGATTTTATACAGGAACATATTATCCAAAAGAATCACTTGTTTCAGGAAAATTGCTTATAAAACAAGTTGAACATTACAAGGACAAAGAAAAAAGATTAAACATTGCAAAAACATTTATAGAAGCTGCATCATACAATATTTACAGGAATTTAACATATTACAATAATAGAGGAAAAGACTTAAATAAATATATGGAGGAGATAGACTTTTTAAGAAAACAGATAAATTTATGCAAAGATGTACCAGAATTAATGGGAATAGAAGGAAATATAAGAAAAGTATATTATGATTCATGGAATATAATAATAAATCAAGATATAGCATTTGAAAAAAGAGTAAAAAATCCACATGATAATGCAATAAATTCACTAATTTCATATGTCAATACAATTATATATACAAGAGTACTAAGTGAAATTTATAAGACACAATTAAATCCAACTATAAGTTATTTACATGAACCATCAGAAAGAAGATTTTCTTTATGCTTAGATATTGCCGAAATCTTTAAACCAATCATAGCGGATAGACTGATTTTTTCAATGTTAAATAAAAAACAGATAACGGAAAAGGATTTTGAAGATGGATTGAATTTTACATATATAAAAGATAAGGCAAGAAAAGAGATTACAAGAGAAATTGATTTAAGACTACAAACAAAGATTAAACATAAAAAATTGGGCAGAGAGGTTAGTTATGAGTATTTAATGAGATTAGAAGTTTATAAGCTAATCAAACATTTATTAGAAGATGAAAAGTATGAAGGGTTTAAAATGTGGTGGTAATATGTATGTTATTTTAGTGTATGATATTAATTTAGAGGATAAAGAAGGACAAAAAGTTCTAAGAAGAGTATTTAAGACATGCAAGAAATATCTGATTCATATTCAAAATTCTGTATTTGAAGGTGAGTTATTAGAGTCTCAAGTATTAAAGTTAAAGTCTGAATTAAATAAATGGATTAGAGAGGATAAGGATAGTGTTATTTTATTTAAGAGCAGAAGTCAAAGGTGGTTAGAAAAGGAGTTTTGGGGAAAGATTGAGGATGATGTGACAGATAATTTTTTATAAATATCTGTCGATGTGAAATATGTCTAAAATCTATGGTTAACGACAGATAGGAAACTTATTAAGATACGAAGTTTTCTTTACATTGAAGTTTCATTTTTATTTTTTCTGTGATAATATGTGTATAGATAGACAGATTATATGGTTAGAGTTGACATGTAGTAAGTCACATTTTTTTACCTGTAGTTATTTAAATATAGTAGAATATAAAGATAAAAGAATTAACTAAAACTTATAAGAAGAAGATTAAGTAGTTATTTAAATATAGTAGAATATAAAGTCACCTGCTCCAGTACTGGTACTAGAGTTTTTTGAGTAGTTATTTAAATATAGTAGAATATAAAGTAATTTCTTGCATTGTTATCATAGCATAATGCTTAAGTAGTTATTTAAATATAGTAGAATATAAAGTAGTCTTATGATGATTAGAAAGGGTTTAAAAATTATGGTAGTTATTTAAATATAGTAGAATATAAAGTCGGAACACTAGAATTCATACACTTTCAGAGGTTATGTAGTTATTTAAATATAGTAGAATATAAAGTGACATTAATTGAAAATAGTTATTACATTGTAAAAAACTGTAGTTATTTAAATATAGTAGAATATAAAGTAAGGGACTTTTAAAATATCTACAAATTTTAAAGCGTAGTTATTTAAATATAGTAGAATATAAAGACGAAAAAACGAAATTCTATAAAATGGCTTCAAAGAAGTAGTTATTTAAATATAGTAGAATATAAAGTATTTTTCTTGTATGTAACATCTATTACAGGGCTTGTAGTTATTTAAATATAGTAGAATATAAAGCTTGAAACAGAAGGAAAATCAGGAAAAGTATATTCTTGTAGTTATTTAAATATAGTAGAATATAAAGTTTATTACCGTAATTTGTATTTTGATACATTACATAGTAGTTATTTAAATATAGTAGAATATAAAGTTATCAAACAAATTTTTTATAATTTGCAAATCTTCGTAGTTATTTAAATATAGTAGAATATAAAGAACATATATGATATTTCTGACATTGCTGAAGCATCAGTAGTTATTTAAATATAGTAGAATATAAAGAAATTAGATGAGGTGTATAAAAACGAAGCAAAAAGTAGTTATTTAAATATAGTAGAATATAAAGTTTTTATTTATAGTAATTGTTATTCCATTTTTTGTTTGTAGTTATTTAAATATAGTAGAATATAAAGGCTGATTTTCCAGTCCAAGTTATTTCACTTATATTTGTAGTTATTTAAATATAGTAGAATATAAAGGAAGGAATAAATCCTAATAGCAAGGCAATGGATACAGTAGTTATTTAAATATAGTAGAATATAAAGAAATTATATGGAACTTATGATACATATAAAAAAATTCGTAGTTATTTAAATATAGTAGAATATAAAGCAAGCAAAACAATTTTTTTACAATTATGATATAGAAGGTAGTTATTTAAATATAGTAGAATATAAAGTTTATAATTGGTAATATATTACTTACAATTAAACCTAGTAGTTATTTAAATATAGTAGAATATAAAGTGATTTTTCAGTATTTTCAACCTTTTTAAAAAAACTTGTAGTTATTTAAATATAGTAGAATATAAAGACTTGTTGTAAAAGGTTTCCATTTGCAGTTACTAAGTAGTTATTTAAATATAGTAGAATATAAAGTACATAAATTTACTTAATCCTAACGCAAAAGCTATTGCGTAGTTATTTAAATATAGTAGAATATAAAGAAACAACGCGCACGAAGTGCGGAAAGAAAAAACACAAAGTAGTTATTTAAATATAGTAGAATATAAAGGACGGTAATACTTATATTGATTTTAGTGAATGTTAGTAGTTATTTAAATATAGTAGAATATAAATGTTTCTAATTCTTTTAAACAGTATTTTCCTTTGCAGGTAGTTATTTAAATATAATAGAATGTAAATTTATAAATAAATATAATGACATAAACTTTACCATAACCATCTTACTACTTGATATAGTATTATCTATTATATCTCGTTATATAATATTAGATAATGCAGAATAAAAAGAGAAAATAAAAAACACAAAAAACATTTACAAAAGTAACAGTTATATTAATTATAAAAAGAATAATATTAATAACTATATTATTTCAAATAAGGTATATGGATAATATTCACCGATATATTTTATTTTCTTTCTACTATAGCCTCTAATTTTTTTCTTTCTCATATACAATCATCTTAAGTTTCAAAATGAAAACATAGTCCCATATTCATCTAATTTTTGTTCTAATTTTCTATCTATTTGTTCAACAAACATTATAATAACCTCTTTATTAATTATTAACTTCTCTAAAATATTTTTTATATTAATTATAATTGTTTTATACCATTATTTTTAATTATTGTAAACACCATAAATAAAAAAATACTTTAATATTAAAAAACACACTGACAATACATTTGCAACTAACTAAAAAAGAAAGATAAAAAATCATATAATTATTAAAAATGTTCCAATTGACTTATCATTAAAATTGATATAAAATATAAAAGCAAACAAAGGAAAAAGAAAGGAATGAAAAAAATGAATATAACATATAACGGAAAAAAAACAAAAATAGAAAGAGGACAAACAGTAAAAGAAGCCTTTAAAGAAGAAATAGAAAAAAACAAAAACAAAATAATAGGCTGCATATACAACAACGAATACAAAAACTTAGACACAGAAATAGAAGAAAACGCAAAAATAGAATTAATAGACACATCAACAAAAGAAGGAATAAAAATATATGTAAGAACACTAGTATATATAATGGGAAAAGCCTTTGAAAATCTATACCCAAAAGAAAAACTAATGGTAGAATATCAACTAGGAAACGCAATGTTCTGCAAATGTGATAAACTCGAAATAACAGAAGAATTTATAAAAAAATTAAAAGAAAAAATGCAAGAAATAATATCAAAAGACTTAGAAATCAAAAAAGTAGTAATGACAAGAAAAGAAGCAGAAAAATTCTATGAAGAAACCAACTCATCAAAAGGAAGACTACAATTTGACTTTGAAGAAAACCAAGAAATATACATGTACTATTGTGAAAAATATTACAACTACTGCTTTGGAGTACTTAGCAACAGAACAGGAACAATAGAAAAATTTGACATAGTAAAATATAATAATGGATTTCTAATAAGATACCCAAGCTCAAAAGACCCAAACAAAATGCCAGAATTTAAAGAAACAAAAAAATTATCATGGGCATTAGAAGAATTTGAAAAAATACACTCAGTACTAGATGTGTTAACAGTATACAAACTAAATAAAGCAATAGAAGAAAACAGAATAGAAGATGTAATAATGCTAGCAGAAGCTTTACACGAAAAGAAAATAGCCAATATAGCTGATGACATAACAAAAAGAAAAGGTGTAAAAATGATATTAATAGCAGGACCATCATCATCAGGAAAAACAACATTTGCACAAAGATTAGGAATCCAACTAAGACTAAATGGATTAAAACCAGTAACAATATCAGTAGACAACTACTTTGTAGAAAGACAAGACACACCAAGAGATGAAAACGGAGAATACAATTTTGAATGCATAGAAGCAATTGACTTAAAACTATTCAATGAACACCTTGTAAAACTATTAAATGGCGAAGAAATAGAAATCCCTGAATTTGACTTTAGCGTTGGAACAAAAAGATACAATGGAAAGAAAATGAAATTAGCAGAAGACGAAGTACTAGTAATAGAAGGAATTCATTGCTTAAACGACAAATTAACAAGTCAAATATCTAAAGAACAAAAATACAAAATATATATAAGTGCATTAACAGTATTAAACATGGATAGATACAATAGAATTTCAACAACAGACACAAGATTAATAAGAAGAATAGTAAGAGATTATCAATTTAGAAGTTATTCAGCAATACATACACTAAACACATGGCATAAAGTAACAGAAGGAGAAGAAAAAAATATATTCCCATACCAAGAAGAAGCAGACAGAATATTCAACACATCTCTAATCTATGAACTAAATGCCTTAAAACCAATAGCAATGCCACTATTACAAGAAATAAAAAATGACAACAGAGAATATGCAGAAGCACAAAGACTAATAAACATATTAAAATATTTTAGAGAAATACCAAATAATTATGTACCAAACAATTCACTATTAAAAGAATTCATAGGAGGCGGAACATTTGACTTACATTAATGTCCAAACAGAACCGTCCCAAATGGACAAAATGTCCAAATAGAACCGTCCCGTTTGGACATTTGGACATAGAAGGAGTAACAATGTTAAAAAATAGCAGATTTACAGAGATTGATGAAGAATTTATATGCGAAAATTGTGGAAAAAAAGTGCCACAGTTAGGATATTCATGCAGAAATCATTGCCCATATTGCTTACATTCAAAGCATGTTGATAAAAATCCTGGAGACAGATTAGAAACATGTCAGGGAGACTTAGAACCAGTAAGCATGGAGATAGATGGCAAAAAGGGATATGTTATTATTTTTAGATGTAAAAAATGCGGAGCTATTAGAAAAAATAAAGCGGCTAAAGATGATAATATGGATTTATTAATTGATTTAAGTAGTAAACAAATATAAGTAAAAGTACAAATATAAATAAAAATGGGATTAGAGCCAGATTGCAGACTAGGTTCCAATCCCTAATTTTATATTTCTCTATTTAAATTTCCGTTAGTAAATTCTTTACCTTCTAAACGATTACCACTGTTGACAACATCAACAATATTATTTATGTCATCAATAGTCTCATCTAAAATATCAATTCTAGCACAATCAATATTAAAATCATTAGGAATAATAGAAGTGATTTTACTGTTATAAATAGTAGATACAGTTTGAATATTATCAAATAAAATCCTGAAATTCATATTTATTCTATCTTTTAAATAATATTTATTATTTGAATTACATTTAGATGTACATGTTGGATAACACTTATTTGTTTTTCCAGTTAAGCAGTAGTTCATATTCATTAAAGGAACATTTCCATAAACAATTAATTCTTTAGACAAACATGAATTATCACATAAACTTGTAATGATTTTTTTATTTGCTTCAGGTGAAATAGTAAACCTTGAAATTCCCAATTTTTTTAATTCACTTACACTGTATTTGTTAAAAATATTAAATGTATAATTTGATATTAATTCAAAACTTTTATCATTATCTTTTAAAATATTTTCTAATAATTTTAAATTAGAAATATTAGAAAGCACAAATCCACTAATATGGTATTTTTCAATAGTTTTCTCAATACTGTTATAAAGTAAGTTCCTGTAATTAGCCTTTATAATTGTAGGCATATAAATATAAATTTTAAACTTTTGTTGTAAATCCTCTAATGCCTTAGAATATTTTATATTAGAAAAATATTTTAAAGGAATATAAACATTATCTATATTATCTAATTTAGAATAATCAAAATCTAAATTTAAAATATTTAATAAAACTGAAACTTGCTTTATTGAAACTTGATTTACTGAATCTTGCTTTTTGTTAGAAGATTTTCCGCAAATTATTAGTACTAGTAAATTCTGAATTTTCAATATTCAATTCAACATTTAAATTATTTGTTCTTTTTATATTACTAACAGCAAAATTATAAACTTGCTCTAAAGCATTTCTTCTTAAATCATTTAAGGCACTTATCTTTGGCAAGAAAAGACCATCATCTAGCTCAACATCAATATTTTTAAAATTATAAATAGAATCAGTAGTTTTGCTAATTTGAGTTAAAACCTTATCAATCTCCAAAGGCCTATTTTTAGCAGGTTCTGGAATAACATCTGATTTATAGCAAACATTTAAATTAGAGTAAATAGGTAAATTGTTGGCTGAAGTTACATTTATTTCAATAGGAAGATTTCGTTTTATAACCACATTACAATTTAAATCAACTTTTCTATTTTCACCTTTAATACTCTCTTGAGCTTGCAAATTTAATTTTTTAGATGACATCTTATAAATTTTATCACCTAAATTGATATTTCCCTTCATCCTACCAATAGTAATAGTTTGACCAATTTGAGTTTCTTTAATATTCTTATCTTTAAGCATTAATTCTGTAACATTATAAGAACCAGACTCCTTTTCCAAAGAAATTGTGTCTCCAATTTCAATTGGCTCTTGCAATTTGACAGTTATATAACCCTTATTTTTATTATATTTTTCAACCTTACCTAAAAATAACCCCATATTATTTGGCTTATCTTTAAAAACTAGATTTTTATTGTACTCATTAGAAAGATGACCAGTAGAAAACAAACCTCTATTAAATACTTGTAGCAAAGCCTTTCTATCATTTTCTTCAATAATATATTCTTTATCACTTTCTGCTAAATCAATGTATTTTCTATAAATTCTTGTAACAGTTGCAACATATTCAGGATTTTTCATTCTACCTTCAATTTTTAAGCAAGTAACACCGGCATTTATTAAGTCAGGGATAAAATTCAAACCACATAAATCACGAGTACTTAAAAGATGGCCTTGGTCAACCTTTTCAGTGTTTTCTAATAATTGATAGGGAAGCCTACAAGGTTGAGCACACTTACCACGATTTCCTGAACGACCGCCGACCATACTAGAAAATAAACACTGCCCAGAATAAGAAATACATAAAGCGCCATGTACAAAACACTCAATTTCTATATCTGAATTATTACAAATGTATTCAATTTCTTGAAGAGAAAGCTCACGAGCCAAAACCACTCTTTTAAAACCAAGCTCTTGCATCTTTAAAACACCTTGTAAATTATGTATAGACATTTGAGTACTTGCATGAATATCTAAATCAGGAAAAGCTTTAATCAGTTGTTTAGCTAATCCTAAATCTTGCACAATTATTGCATCTATACCAAACTCATAAGCCTTTTTAGCAAGCTCAAAAGCATCTGAAAACTCATCATCTGAAATTAAAGTATTTAAAGTCAAATTTGTTTTAACACCACGAGACTTAGCATATAAAATAGCCCTTTCCAAATCATCTAAATTAAAATTAGAAGCATAAGCCCTAGCACTAAACAAATCAGCACCAAAATAAACACTGTTTGCACCGTTTTGAACAGCAGCTTTTAAACATTCGAAATCACCAACAGGTGACAATAAATCAATCATTTTTTTATCCTCCAGACAAATTATAACATTTTTTGCTAATAAAGTATATTGATTTTTTGAAAAATATTTAGTATAGTAATAATTGAGAGACCAAGGAGAATAATAATAAATGGAAAAGAATTTGGAAGATTTATTAATAACATATAGAGAAAACGATAAAAAAAACATTGTAATGGAAAAAAGAAAAAAGATTAGCAATTTTATAAGATATCTAAAATCAATTGAAAAAAACTTTGATGGAGATACAATGAAAATAAGAGATTTTGTATTTGATGAGCTAGATGACCAATTAAAAGATTACATAGTGATATTATCAACAGAGCTAATTCAAAAAGAAGTAAATGCTTTGGACATATTAAACAACAACCCACACGTATTAAAAAAATACTATGAAGAACTAAAAGACTTAGACTTAAATGATTTTGACTTAAATGAAAATAAAAATGAATTAAATGGAAATGAAGAAAGTGCAAAAGCTTACGAAGTAAAAGTATTATTACAAAGTGTTAGAACAGAAAAAGACACAATAGACCCAATTATGATGAAATTTGGTAAAAAAATATATGAGTGCAAAGACCCAAAAGAAAAAGCAAAATACCTAAATGAATTAGAAAAAGACCCAGAATTAAAGAAAATATACCAATATGTAGAAATATTCTTACAAGGAAGTGAAGAAGATAAAGTAAAAAAATATGTTACATATAGACTACAAAAAGCCCAAGATATGCTAAAAGAAAATGAAAAAAGAAGACTAAAAGAAGCAGGAAAATTCTTTAAAAAATATGGACTACTAGAAGAAATGATAAAAAAGACCAACAACGATTACGAAGAAATAGGACTAAGTGAAATGAAATATCAAACAAGAACAGAAGGAATACAAGAAGACATAGGAGTAGAAAATATATTTGAAGATGAATATATAGAAACATTAGATGAAGAACAATTAGAAGTACTTAATGCATATTGGCAAAATAGATACACGAAAGAAGCGAAAAACATAAAAGAAACATTATTCATAATGGAAAACTTACAATTATGGGGACAAATATTAAATGATAATATATTAGATAATATAACAGATGACGATTTATGGAATTCAGTACAAAAAATAGAAGTATGCAATAAAGTATTTAAAGAAGTAAAAAAACAAGCTACAGTAGAAGAAAGAATTGGGCCTAATATATTATGCAATGTAATAGACTTAGATAAAATTGACCCAAACTTTAAAGAACAATATGAAAAATATTTTAACCAAGCTTTTCCACAAAAATCAAATGATTTCATTGGAGACTTTATAATAGATCAATCAAGTAGAAATATTATAGATATAATATATGGAATAAAAAACACAAATATAAAACAATTATTACTTAATATAGAAAGAAACAGCAAAATAACCAATTGGGGATATATAGAAGAAAAAAGAAGTGGTGGAAACTCAATAAAAAGAAAAAAAGAAAACATTTTAATAGGAATTGATTATCCAGGATTTAATATTCCAATTAAACTACATACAAATAGAGAAGAACTATTAGAATATTATAAAGATACCAAAGAAAATACTATAATTCCAATATATGAAGGGGCAGAATATACAAAATTCAAAGGAAAAAT
Source organism: uncultured Clostridia bacterium (assembly GCA_934141605.1). GTDB lineage: Bacteria > Bacillota > Clostridia > TANB77 > CAG-508 > CAG-269. The sequence goes on along the minus strand of CAKPCL010000002.1, from coordinate 52,411 downwards.
GAAAACTAGAGCATTACTAATGCCATTAACAGAAAAAAGAGAATCATTTATAATAAAAATGAACAAACAAGCCAAAGCAATAGATTCAAATTATATTTTTATTAAGCATTTAGGAAATTTGGTAACTAAAAAAGCAAAAGGAATAGAAAAAATATATCCAAGAAAATATGTAAATTTGAAAACTGGAGAAATTGGATATAAAGTAAAAGGAGAATTCATAGTTGAAGACGAAGAAACAAAAGATGAAAAAGAACAAAAAACACAATAAAAGCATTGACAAAAATACTTGTTTAGGATAATATAAAAATTATAAAAAATATGAAATTAGGAGGAATGAACAATGGAATTAAAAGGTTCAAAAACAGAAAAAAATTTAATGGAAGCATTTGCAGGAGAATCACAAGCAAGAAATAAATATACATACTTTGCAAGCAAAGCAAAAAAGGAAGGATATGAGCAAATAGCAGCAATATTCCAAGAAACAGCTGACAATGAAAAAGAACACGCAAAAATGTGGTTTAAACTATTACAAGGCGGAGAAATAAAAACAACAGCAGAAAACTTAAAAGCAGCAGCAGAAGGAGAAAATTATGAGTGGACAGATATGTATGACAGGATGGCACAAGAAGCTAAAGAAGAAGGATTTGACCATATTGCATATTTATTCTCAGCAGTTGCAAAAATAGAAAAAGAACATGAAGCTAGATATTTAAAATTATTAGAAAATGTAGAAAATGGACTAGTATTTAGCAAAGATGGAGACAGAATTTGGAAATGTAGAAATTGCGGACATATAGTAATAGGAAAAAATGCACCAGAAATATGTCCAGTATGTTCACACCCAAAAGCTTACTTTGAAATAAAAGCAGAAAATTATTAATAGAAAAATAAGACCAAAGAGAGTATCAATACTGATACTCTCTATACTGCTATAAAAAGGGACAAAGGAGAATAAAATGCCAAAATTTTTTGTAAAAGATGAACAAATAAAAGAAAAACAAATAGTAATAAAAGGACAAGATGTAAATCACATAAAAAAAGTATTAAGAGCAAAAATTGGAGACGAATTGCAAATATGCAATAGCACAACAAAAGAAAATTTTTTATGTGACATAGAAAATATAAACAATGAAGATATAATATGTACTATAAAACAAAAAATCGAAGAAAAAGTAGAATCAAATGTAAAAGTCACAATATTTCAAGGATTACCAAAAGCAGACAAAATGGAATACATAATTCAAAAGTCAGTTGAACTTGGTGTATATGACATAATTCCAGTAGAAATGAAAAGATGCGTTGTAAAAATCGAAGAAAAAGACAAAAACAAAAAAATACTAAGATGGCAAAAAATATCTGAAGTTGCAGCAAAACAATGTGGAAGAGATATCATACCAGAAATAAAAGATATAATAAATATAAAAAAACTATGTAATTTAATAGAAAATTATGATATAGTATTAGTAGCCTATGAAAACGAAAAAGAAAACACATTAAAAGAAGCAATAAAAGAAATAAAAGAAACATCAAAATACAATAAAGATGAAATAAAAATAGGAATTGTAATACGGACCTGAAGGCGGATTAGAATTAGAAGATGTTGAAAATCTAAAAGAAAATAACGCAAAAATTATAACTCTAGGAAAAAGAATATTAAGAACAGAAACAGTAGCTCTAAATGTTTTAAGCATAATTATGTATGAATTAGAAAACTTATAACAAAAGAGAAAAGGAGAAAATCAGTGAAAGAAGTAAAAGAAAAATATTTAAAAGAAATATACTGGAACATATTAAAAGCAATAATTATAGTACTATACTTTTTTGTATTAAATTTGGCATATGAAAATGTAAGAACTGAATACATGGAATTAGGAATAAAAATATTAACAATGATATTCCTATTTATAGCAATTTATATATTTGAAAGAGCATATAAAAAAGATGATGATAATTTAGCAATACAAGGAATAGAAATATTAATACTTTCTGCATATACATTAACAACAAAACATATAACAAATAAATTCAGTTTTAATTTTAAATCATATTCTTTAGTAGCTTCATATTTGTATGCAGTGTATTTCTTATTAAGAAGTATAATTGTATATACAAAAGGAAGAAAAGAAGAAGCAGAAAATTTGAGTGATATAAGAGAAATTGTTAAAAAAGAAGAACCAATCAAAAAAGAAGCGGTTAAAAAAGCAACAAAAAAGAAGAAAGAAGAGAAAAAAGAAAATGATTAGAAGTATGACAGGATATGGAAAAAGCAATTTAAGCATAGAACAAAGAGAATACCAAATAGAAATAAAAAGTGTTAATCACAGATATTTAGACATAAACATAAAAATTCCCAAAACATTAAGCTACTTAGAAGAAATAATAAAAAAACAAATATCTGAAAAAATAAAAAGAGGAAAAATAGATGTATATGTAACATACGAAAACAACAGTCAAGAAGGCAAAGATATAAAAATAAACAAAGAACTAGCAAAAATATACATAAACCAACTAAAAGAACTAGCACAAGAAGAAAAAATATCAAGTAACATAGAAGTAACAGAAATAGCAAAATTTCCAGACATATTAACAATAAAAACAGATGAAGAAAATGAAAAAATAAAAGATGAAATTGTACAAGTAACCAAAGAAGCAACAGACAAAATAATAGAGATGAAAAACATAGAAGGAAAAAAAATAGAACAAGATTTATTAGCAAGAATAGAAAAAATAAAAAACAAAACAGAAGAAATATCTAAAAAATCTACTGGACTTATAGAAGAATATGTAGTAAAATTAGAAAAAAGAATAAAAGAAATACTAAAAACAGAAGAAATAGACAAAGCAAGACTAGCACAAGAAGTTGTAATATATGCAGACAAATGCTCAATAGAAGAAGAAATAACAAGACTAGAAAGTCATATATATCAATTTAAGAACCTAATAACAGGCAACAATGAAACAGTAGGAAAAAAACTAGACTTCATAATACAAGAAATGAATAGAGAAACAAACACAATAGGATCAAAAGCAAACAGTTTAGAAATAACAAATGGAGTAATAGAAATAAAAACAGAGTTAGAAGACATAAGAGAACAAATACAAAATATAGAATAGAAGGGAAGGAACATTATGCAATTAGTAAACATAGGATTTGGAAACATTGTTTCAGCAGACAGAATAGTAGCAATAGTAAGCCCAGAATCAGCACCAATAAAAAGGATGGTTCAAGAAGCAAAAGACAACAAAACAGCAGTTGACGCAACATGTGGAAGAAGAACAAGAGCTGTTATAATAACAGACTCAGGGCACATTATATTATCAGCAGTTCAACCAGAAACAGTTGCAGGCAGATTAGACAAAGATATAACAAGTGCATCAGCACAATTACAAGACGAAGAATAAAAAAATATATGGAGGGAAAGAAAAATGATAGTAAAACCAACAGTTACAGAATTATTAAAGAAAACAAAAAACAGATATGAGCTAGTAATAGCTACATCAAAAAGAGCTAGACAAATAGCAATGGGAGACAAACCTTTAACAAAAGTTAAAGAAGAATCACCAGTTACTCTAGCTGCAAACGAAATAGCAGAAGGAAAAGTTGTAGTAGTAGAAGAAAACAACAATGAAGAAGAAAATCAAGAAGAAAACAATCAAAATGATGAAAATAACCAAAGTGAAGAAAATGAAGAATAAAGGGGAATATTAAAATATGAAAAAAAACATAATATCTTTAGCGGGGGAATTATCAAGTGGAAAAGGAACAGTTTCTAAAATCTTAATGGAAGAATTAAACTATGGAGTATACAGAAATGGAGACTATTTTAGAAAATTAGCAAAAGAAAAAGGAATGAGCGTAACAGAATTTAATGAATATGTAAAACAATATCCTGAAATAGACATCAAAATTGAAAATAGTGCTAAAGAATATGCAAAAGACCATGACAACTTTATAATAGATGCAAGACTTGGGTGGTATGCTGTACCAGAATCATTTAAAGTATATTTAAAAGTAGATATAGATGTAGCAGCTAAAAGAGCATTTGCAAACCAAGATGAAGACAAAAAACAAACAGAAAAATTTAATACAATTGAAGAACAAAAAGCAGATATGCAAAAAAGATATAAACTTGAAAATGAAAGATATTATGAAGTTTATGGTGTAAGAAAAGATGATATGTCTAATTATGATTTGGTTATAGACACAACTAAACAAACACCAAAAGAAACAGCAGATATTATAATTGAAGAGTATTTGAAATGGCAAAAAAAGTAAAAAATAAAAAATAATAAAAAAGTAGTTGATTTTTACAAATAAGTATGGTATTATAATGCCATACTTATTTTTGACATTTGTTTTTGTTAAAAATAATGTATTTTATCATAAATTTTTAATCTTATTTATTTTATTTCTTATTTATTCGTTCTAAACTTGAAAATTTTTATTCTAATTTTCGTATTATGCCTGTATTTAAATTTATTTCGATAGGCAGAAAAAATATAAAAAGGAGGGAGGGGATAATATGGATATTGAATTAAAAAATATGATGGCAGAATTAAAAAATACTATGTTAGAAAAGTTTGATGAAGTTAATAATAAAATAGATACTGTCGATGAAAACTTAAACAAGAAGATAGATGCTGTCAGCGAGAATTTAGATAAAAAAATAAATTATGTTGATGAAAAACAAACAGAAAATTTTAAAAGTTTAAGTGATAAACTAGATTATACAAATAACAATGTTGCTCTAATATTACAAGAACAAGTAAAAATGAGAGAAGAAATGAAAAAATACAATGAACTAAATGAAAAGCAACATAGACTATTTGAATATGAAATAAACAATTTAAAAAGATATGTAGTGTAACAATAATTATAAAAAATTTGCAAAAAAATGGTATATATGGTATAATTATAAAGTACAATTGAAAAAACCAAAAGGTGGTAAGAAAATGGGATTATTAGTTATAGTATATATATTAGTATTTACAGTAGTTGCATTAATATTATATTCAGTAATGCAAATGAAATTATTAGGAATAAAAGTAAAAGACTTTTGGGACTTCATAGAAGCAAACCAAATGTTAGACAAATTATACTGCTTTGCCAAACAATATCAAAACATGTCTCCACAAGAACAAGTAATATATTTATCAGAAGCAGAAAAAATATTCACAGCTTTTGACAAAATGCCAGCAGAATTGTGGGAAGATGAATATGATAAATATAAACAAGTATTAAAAAAATATAAAGACATAAAAATGTTCAGATGGGCTCAATAAGTCCATTATATCTAAACTTATAAAATAGTATATAACACAACACTCCAAAATATAATAAATATTTGGAGTGCTTTTTATTGACATTATTTTTAAGCAAGTATAAAATATAAAAAACAAAAAAGAAAAGAGATTAAAAATGGAAAAAAAGAAATATAGAAAAACAAAAATATTTATAAAAATACTATCAGTATTAATCATAATTTTAGGCATATTATCAGGAACTGCATATTGGTATATAAATGACAAACTAGGAAAAATGCAGAAAACTGAAATCAATGAGGAAGACTTAGGAATATCAGAAGAAACAGACAACAAATTATCAAAATACAGAAATATAGCTATTTTTGGAGTAGATAGCAGGTCAGATGACTATGGAATAGGAAATAGAAGCGATTGTATAATAATAGCAAGCATAAATAACTCAACAGGTGAAATTAAATTAATTTCTGTATATAGAGACACATATGTAAACATTGAAGGACATGGATTAGACAAAATAACACACGCATATTCCTATGGCGAAGCACCACTTGCAATAAAAACACTTAATGAAAATTTGGACTTAAACATAAAAGAATTTGTAACAGTTAACTTTGATGCAGTTTCAGAAGCAGTAGACCAACTGGGTGGAGTAAAAATATCAATAGACTCAGAAGAAGTAAAATATATAAACCCATACATAGATGAAACAGCACGAGTAACAAATAAAACAGCAAAACACATAACTGAAGCAGGAACATATAATTTAGATGGAGTACAAGCAGTAGCATACTCAAGAATAAGATACACTGCAGGAGGAGACTACAAAAGAACAGAAAGAATGAGAACAGTTATAGAAGCAATGTTTACTAAATTGAAAACTAAAAGCATAGGCGAAATTAACACTTTTGCAGACAAAATACTACCATATGTTTATACAAACCTATCAACTGGGAACTTAATATCTTTAGTGCCTAACATTGCAAAATATAAAATAACAGATAGCATAGGCTGGCCATATAATATAAAAGGAATTACAATGTATAGATGGTATGGAGTACCAGTAACATTAGAAAGCAATGTTATACAATTACATAAAGAAGCTTTTGAAGATGAAAATTATACATGTTCTGAAAAAGTTAAAAATATTAGTAATAGTATAATAAATAAAACTGGATACAGTAAATAAAGAATATTGGCAAGATAATAGCAGGTTTCTGTCACTTCTTGTCATATTTTTTAATAAAAATTGCAAAAAATGATGTAAAAAGGTTGAATTTGTATCTGTGATAAGATATAATAAATTATAGAGCACTATGTTTAATAAGGGGGATGTTTTATGAATGCTAATATTAGTGAAGAAAATATTATTGCAGATAAAACAGTTAGAATACAAGAAAATATAAAAGAAAAAATAGATGTAAAAAAAGTCGTATATAAATTTGTTAAAAGATTTATAGATATATTAGGCGGACTAGTAGGAACTGTTTTGCTAGTACCTATTACTTTGTGCATTTATTTGGCAAGAATAATTTTAAAAGAAAATGATGGACCATTATTTTATGAACAATTGAGATATGGAAAAGATGGCAGAAAATTTAGAATATACAAATTTAGATCAATGTGTATAGACGCAGACAAAAAATTAAAAGAATATTTAGCACAAAATGATGATGCAAGAAAAGAGTTTGAGGAAAATCAAAAATTGAAAGACGATCCAAGAATAACAAAGATAGGAAAATTCTTAAGAAAAACAAGTATTGACGAACTTCCACAACTAATAAATGTACTTAAAGGTGATATGAGCCTTATTGGACCAAGACCTGTAGTAGATGGAGAAATAGAAAAATATGGTAATGACAAAGATAAATTTTTGAGTGTAAAACCAGGAATTACAGGATATTGGGCTGCTAATGGAAGAAGTGATACTACATATGCTGAAAGAATTGATATGGAATTATATTATGTGGATAATATTTCTTTTAAACTAGACTTTAAAATATTTGTAAAAACAATTTTATCAGTAATAAAAAAAGAAGGAGCAGTATAATGAAAGAAGAATTTTGCGTACTAATAATGGCAGGAGGAAAAGGAACAAGATTTTGGCCAAAATCAACAGAGGAAAAACCAAAACAATTTATAAACCTAATAGAAGATAGAACTATGATTCAATTAACGGTTGATAGAATTAGAAAAATACTTCCAATAGAAAAAATTTTTATCTCAACAGGTGAAAAATATGTAGATTTAGTAAAAGAACAATTACCAGATTTACCAGAAAAAAATATAATAATAGAACCAGTAGGAAGAAATACGGCTCCATGTATTTTACTTGCTTCATTATATATTAAACAAATATATAATGATTGTAATATTGCTGTTTTACCATCTGACCATTTAATAAAAAAAGAGAGAGATTTTTTAAATACTTTAAAAACTGCAGACAATTTTGTAAAAGAAAATAAAGAATCAATAGTAACAATAGGAATTACACCAGACAGACCAGAGACAGGATATGGCTATATAAAATATAATAAAACAGAAAAAAATAATGTTGTAAAAGTAGAAAGATTTGTAGAAAAACCAGATTTGGAAAAAGCTAAACAATATTTAGAGTCAAAAGAATATTTATGGAATGCAGGTATGTTTATATTTAATGTTGATTATATGTTAAAAGAATTAGAAAACAACTATAATAAAACTTATAATTTATTACAACAATTACCTAGTATATATGATAAAGAATATGATAAAATATTAAAAGAAATATATCCAGAAAGCGAAAATATTTCAATAGATTATGCAGTAATGGAAAAATCTAAAAATATATATGTTATTCCTTCAAATCTTGGTTGGGATGATATAGGAACATGGAAATCATTAGAAAGATACATTGAAAAAGATGACAAAGATAATTTAGTTAAAGGAAAAGCTTCTATTTACAATTCAAGTAATAATGTATTGTATTCAGGAGAAAAGAAAATAGTTGTAATAGGACTAGATAATATTTTTTGTATAGAATCAGATGATATGATAGTAATAGGTCCTAAAGAAAAAATGGAAGAATTAAAAAATTATAGAGAAAAAGAAATGTAAGGGGAATAAAAATGAAATTAGCAATTGTACATGATTGGCTTACTAATATGGGTGGAGCTGAACAAGTAGTAATAAATTTCAAAAAAATATATCCAGAAGCACCAATTTATACAACATTTTATACACCAGAAAAGTTGGATGATGAACTGAAAAATTTGGATGTAAAGACTAGTTTTTTACAAAGAAAAAAGCCGGTATACAATCATAAAAAATATTTTCCGTTAATGCCTTTAGCATTTTCAAAATTTGATATGAAAGATTATGATGTTATATTAAGTAGTTCATCAAGTTGCGCTAAAGGAGTAAAAAAAGGAAAAAATGCAATACATATTTGCTATATACATACTCCAATGAGATATGCATATGAATATAAATATGAATATACAAAAGGAATGAATCCAATAAAAAAAATTTTAGTTAATATACTTTTGTTTTTTATGAGAATATGGGATAAAAATAATAATAAAAGAATAGATTATTTTATTGCGAATTCTTCAGAAATTCAAAGAAGAGTCAAAAATACATATAATAGAGATTCAGTAGTAATCAATCCACCTGTAAGGTGTAAACTATTCAATATATCAGAAACAGATGGTGATTATTATTTTATAGTTTCTAGACTTGTACCATATAAAAAATTCAATTTGGCTGTACAAGCTTGCAAAGAATTAGGAAAAAAATTAGTAGTAATCGGTGAAGGAACAGAAAAAGAAAAATTAGAAAAAATTGCTGATGGAGATAAAAATATTGTATTTTTAGGAAGACAACCAGATGAAGTCGTAAAAAAATATATGTCTGAATGCAAAGCATTAATATTTCCAGGACTTGAAGATTTTGGAATAGCACCAGTTGAAGCACAAGCATGTGGAAGACCTGTTATAGCATATGGAAAAGGTGGTGCTTTAGACACTGTAATTGATGGAGAAACAGGAGTATTATTTGAAGAACAAACTGTAGAGTCATTAAAAGAGGCTATATTAAAATTTGAAAATATGCAATTTGATAAACAAAAAATAAGAAAACATGCATTAGAATTTGATGAAGAGGTCTTTCAAAAAAAGATAAAAGATTTTGTAAATGAAAAGGTAAAAGAAAAAATAGGTAGAGCAAAATATGAAAAAAGAAAATAATACTATTTATATAAATGGTCGTTTTTTAACACAGAAAATAACAGGAGTCCAAAGATATGCAATTGAAGTTGTAAAACAATTAGACATGATAAAAAGTAATTATAAATTTATAATATTGGCTCCTAAAAAAGAAATTATTCAACATTTAAAATTAGAAAATATACAAATTTTGAATGTTGGAAAATTTAAAGGACAAGCATGGGAACAGATTTCATTACCATTATATGTTTTAAAACATAATAGGAAAGCTAAACTGTTAAATATGTGTAATTTAGCACCATTACTATATCCTGGATATATAGTAATACATGATATTGCATTTAAAACACATCCAGAACATTTAGATAAAAAATTTGCATTATGGTATAGATTAGTAACTAGAATTAATATTAGAAGATATAAACATATTTTTACTGTTAGTAATTTTTCGAAAAATGAAATATTAGAAAATTATAAAGTAAGTTCAGATAAAATTACAGTTACTTATAATTCAGCAGAACATATGAAATATATTAAACCTGATGAAAGTATAATTAGAAAATTAAAATTAGAAGATAAGGAATTTTGTTTTTCTTTAGGAAGTAAAAGCCCACATAAAAATCATAAATTTATAGTCGAATGTGCTAAAAATAATCCTAATATGTCATTTGTAATATCAGGAAATGATAACAATATCTTTAAAAATAAAGAGAATAAAGAAAAATTTGATAATATGATATATGCAGGGTATTTGGATGACAAACAATTAGTTGCACTTTATAAAAAATGTAAAGCTTTCATCTTCCCTTCTTTATATGAAGGGTTTGGAATACCACCGTTAGAAGCATTAGAAGCAGGATGCAAAAATGTAATAGTATCAAATTTAGATGTTTTAAAAGAAATTTATGGAGGCAATGCCAAATATATTAAGTTAGAAAATCAAGAATATGAAAGCAAGAATATACTAAAAAAAGTTTCAGAAAATATAGAAATAAGTGAAGAAAAATTTGAAAACTATAAATGGGAAAAAACAGCTAGAATTATATTAGAAAAATTAAGGTAGAAGGGAAAATTATGAATAATTATATTACAGTAGATTCAATTATATTTATAATTTCAAATTTATTATTAGCAATATATGTATTTAAAAATAAAAATTTGAATTTTAAAGAAAAAATAGCTTATACAATATTTTTTATAATATTAAATTCGTCTTATAATATTATGTTTGTAAGAATACATCAAAATAATACAGTAATACCAAGAACATACATATATAAGAAAAAATTTATTGGCCCATTAACATTATTAGACATTATATGTTTAGGATTTATTTTTATGAATTTAAAAAGATTTTTTATAATTATAAAAGATAAATTTATTGCTGCACATATAATTAGAGCTTTGGGAATTTATATATTAGGAACTTTTGCTTTTATAATATTTAATGGATATTGGTTAGATAATGGAAATAGATTTTTGATAGTTTCAAAAGGTTGGGTATATTCATTAGCTACATTAATCTTTACATATAAATATTTAAATAAAAATATTAATTTGCTGTATCCTTTTAGTATTATACTGATTAATGGTATGATTTCTACCCAAATAGTTCCGATAACAGAAATATGGATAAGATATGGGCATAGAGTTACTATATTAGATCAAGAAGATGCATATACAATATCAAATTTTGTAGTAATATTTCTTACAATAAAATGTTTATATTTAAAAGAAAATAACAAACTACATAAAATTATAAATTTTCTACTGTTATTCTTTTTCCTTTTTCAAAATTTATATTGTGTGTATAAGACTAATTTAATTATTCTTTTGGCTTTTTTTGTAATTTATCTGATTTTATCAAAAGGGAAAAATGGCATTATTTTAATAACAACATTTATTGGAATACCAAGTGGAATAATTATTTTTTGGAATAAAATATATGGTTTGATTTCTTCAGTTTCGATAAATACTCGTCAAAATCAATTTTTAGATTGTTTACAATATATGAATACTAAAGGATGGATTGCTAATTTATTTGGGTTAGGTATATCAACACCATATTATTCTACATTTGTAGGTGATTCTGGAGAAAGAAAAAGTATTGACTTGGCAAATAATCTGTATGCTCAAAATTGGAGAACTGATTTACAGACACCAATTTTATCTATTTTTAAAGATAGTGGTATTTTTGGTATGATATGTTTTGCGATATTTACTGTTTATTTATTAAGCAAAAATTGGAAAATGCTAAAAAATGTGTTTGCACAGAAAAATAAAGAATATATTTTTACAGAAACTGTAGCACTTGGAATAGTTATATTGATTGAAACAGCTTATTCTATATTTTTTTATTGTGGAACAGTTACATTTGCTATATTTTATACATTTTGTTTAGCAAAATTTGTTATAAATTATAAAAAAATGATAAAAGTGTAAAAAAATAATTGAAAAGTGGAATGGGGAATAAAGATATGAAAATTTTAATAATAAATGAAAAGTTAATAGAAGGAGGAGCAGAGCAATCTTGCTTAAAAACAAAAGAAGTATTAGAACAACATAAAAATGAAGTTTATTATTTAACATTTGATAATGAATTTGATAGTAAAATAAAAAACATAAAAAATAAGAAAAACATATTTAATTGCTATGTAAGTCAAGGATTGATAAATAAAATGTTTCTTAATCCATTTTTATATATAAAAATTAGAAAAATTGTAAAAAGAATAAAACCAGAAAAAATAATTCTAAATAATATATTTAGTAGTCCTATAACTCAAATGAAAGCTTTAAAGGGATTTGATGTTTATCAGGTTATTAGAGATTATAGTATCATATGTCCTAAATCTACATTAATTAAAACAGAATATGATATATGTAAAGGATATAAATATGAAAAATGCGTAAACGAATGTACATATCATAATTCAAAAATAAAAATAAGGTTAAAACTAAATTTAATAAAAAGAACTGAAAAAATAAGAAAAAGAATTGTTAAAAAGGTTATATCACCAAGTGAAAAACTAAATGAATATTTATTGGATTACAATTATAATTCAGATTGTATTAATAACCCTGTAAAAATTCCTAAAGAAATAAATAAAGAGAAAAAAAATATTTCCAAATCTAAAAAATATATATATATAGGTGGTGTTAACGAAAACAAAGGAGTATTCAAATTATTAAATGTTTATAAAGAATTTTCCAAAAATAAAGATGTAAATTTAAAAATAATTGGAAAATGTAGTTCAGAACAAGATGAAAAAATGTTGAAAAAATATTTAGAGGATAATAGCAAAATTGAATTTTTGGGTTATAAACAACATGATGAAACTGTTAAAGAAATAGAAGATTCAGAATTTATCATAGTTCCTTCATTATGGATTGAAAATTATCCTACAACTGCATTAGAAGGAATGTTATATAAATGTTTGGTTTTGGGAAGTAATAGGGGTGGAATTCCGGAAATAGTAGGAAATAATAGAGGATTATTGTTTAATATATTAGATGAAGATAGCATAAATGATACTTTAGAAAAAAGTTATTCTATGGGTAATGAAGAATATGAAAAAATTATAAATAATGCATATGAATATGTTATTAGCAATAATTCTTATGAAAAATATTATGAAAGAATAATGAAAATATTAAAAGAATAGGAGAAAAAAGGTGAAAATATTTTTTATTACAAATGCAATGGGAAAAGGTGGAGCTGAAAGAGTAATTTGTAATTTAACTTCATATTTATCAAATAAAAATGAAATTACAATAATTTCAGTTAATAATACATATATTGCATATAAATTAGATGAAAAAATAAAATATTACACACTTGATGACGAATATACTGATATTTATTCCAATAACAATAAAAACAAAAAAAATATATATTTTTTATATAAAAAAATAAGTACTTTTTTACATAGAGTAAAAAAGTTAAATAAATATAAAAGAGATTTGGAGCCTGATATAATAGTTGCTTTTACTCCGATACCATCATTTATTACATTAATATCAAATGTAATAAAAAAAGTACCAACAATTGTTTCAATTAGAAATGATCCTAAAAAAGAATTTAAAAATATAAAAAACTATATATTGATGAAATGGTTGTACCCTAAATGTGATGGATTTGTTTTTCAAACTAATGAGGCAAAAGAATATTTTGATAAAAAAATACAAAAAAAGTCTGAAATTATACCAAACCCAATAAATCCTATTTTTATAGAAAAATCATATCAAAAAGATAGGAATAAAGAAATTGTGTCAGTAGGAAGATTAGAAAAACAAAAAAATCAAAAAATATTAATTGAGGCTTTTGCTAATATTGCCAGTAAATATAATGAATATAAATTGATTATATATGGTGAAGGAAAATTAAGAGAAGAGTTGCAAGAATTAATAAAAAAATTAAATTTGTCTAATAAAGTTTTCCTACCCGGAAATGTAGAAAATATTAAGGAAAAAATATACAAAGCTGAAATGTTTGTACTTTCTTCTGAATATGAAGGAATGCCAAACGCATTAATGGAAGCAATGGCATTGGGTGTACCTGTAATTTCAACAGATTGTCCCTGTGGAGGACCAAAATTTTTAATTAAAAATAATATAAATGGGATATTAGTAGAAAATAAAAATAAAGATGAATTAATTAATGCAATTGAAAAAATTATACTAAATCCGAATGAATCAAAGATATTAGGAATTAACGCAAGTAAAATCTCAGAAACATTAAATCCTGATATAATAAATAGAAGATGGGAAAATTATATAGAAAAAATTTTAACACAAGATATTGAGGAGAATAAAATAAAAAATGAAAAGTAAACTAATCTATTATTTAAAGCATCCTAAAAAAGTATTTAAATATTTAATTTTAAATAATATTATAAAAGTTCCAGATAAAATGTATTTAAAATTAATATATAAGGAGAGAATTGGAAAAAATTTAAATTTAAAAAACCCAAAGACATTTAATGAAAAATTACAATGGTTAAAATTATATGATAGAAAAAAAATATATACAACAATGGTCGATAAATATGAAGCTAAAAAATATGTAGCAAATATCATTGGAGATGAATATATAATTCCAACTATAGGAATATATGAAAATTTTAATGAAATAGATTTCAATAAACTGCCAAATAGATTTGTAATAAAATGTACACATGATTCAGGAGGAACATTTATTTGTAATAATAAAGAAGATATTAACTGGAATGATGTAAAAATGAAGATTAATAAATCTTTAAAAAATAATTATTACTATCATGGTAGAGAATGGCCATATAAAAACATCAAGCCAAGAATTATCGTAGAACAGAATATACAAGAATTAGAAAAAACAGAGCAAGTGAATGATTATAAATTAATGTGTTTTAATGGTAAAGTAAAATGCTCATTTGTATGCTCAAATAGAGATTCAAAAGAAGGATTATGTGTTAATTTTTATGATGAATTATGGAATCCTATGCCATTTGAACGACATTATCCAAAAAATAAAAATGAAATATCAAAGCCAACACAATATGATAAAATGAAGGAATTAGCCGAAAAATTGTCAAAAAATATTACATTTTTAAGAGTTGATTTTTATCAAATAAAAGAAAAAATATATTTTGGTGAATTAACATTTTACCCAGGTAATGGATTGGAAGAATTTACCCCAGATGAATGGGATACAAAATTAGGAAATTTATTAGATTTATCAGAGGTTAACAAAAATGAGAAGTAAAAAAGCATTTAAAAATATGTTAGCATTAGTAATATGGCAACTTGTAAGTATATCTTGTGGCTTTATTATTCCGAAAATATTAATAACAACATTTGGATCAAATATTAACGGATTAGTAACATCAATTACACAGTTTCTTGCATATATATCATTTATGGATTTAGGAGTAGGTGCAGTTGTTAAATCTAGTCTTTACAAGCCAATTGCAGAAAATAATAATAGAAAGATAGAAAATATATTAGCTGCTTCAGAGCATTTTTTTAAAACAATTGCCAAAATTTTTATAATTTATGTTATTGTTTTATCAGTAGTTTATCCTTTATTTGTAAAAGCAGAATTTGACTATATATTTACATTTTCTTTGATAATAATAATTGCTATTAGCTCTTTTGCAGAGTATTATTTTGGAATAACATATAGATTATTTTTACAAGCTGATCAAAGAACTTATGTTATTTCGATAATTCAAATATTTACGACAATACTAAATGTAATAATTACCATAGTATTAGCTAAATTAGGAACTAATATAATTGTTTTAAAATTGTTTAGTAGCTTTGTATATATATTAAGACCAATATTACAAAATATATATGTAAAGAAAAAATATAAAATAAAATTAGAAAATGCGGACAGTAATTATAAACTAGAACAAAAATGGGATGGACTAGCACAACATATAGCTGCAGTAATTCATGGAAATACTGATATTGTAGTATTAACAATATTTACAAATGTATTAGAAGTTTCTGTATATTCAGTATATGCATTAGTTACCAATGGACTAAAAAGACTTATGGAAGCAATATGTAATGGAATAGATGCTTCCTTTGGAAACATGATAGCAAAAAATGAAATTGAAACTTTGAATAAAAATTTTAATATGTATGAAATAGTATATTTATCTTTAATAACTATAATATATGCTTGTACATTTGTTTTAATAGTTCCATTTGTAAGTGTCTATACATATGGTATAAATGATGTGAATTACATAAGACCATTATTTGCATATCTAATTGTTTTATCTGAATATGTATATGCAATAAGAGTTCCATATAACTCACTAGCTCTTGTAGCAGGACACTTTAAAGAAACAAGAAATGGTGCTTGGATTGAAACAATAATAAATTTAGGTTTATCTATAATATTAGTGTTTAAGTTTGGAATTGTAGGAGTAGCAATAGGAACATTGCTTGCAATGATTATTAGAGCAATAGAATTTATAAATCATTCATCTAAAAAAATTTTAAATAGAAAAAGTATTGTTGCATGGAAAAAAATAATAATATCATTTATCGAATTTTTAATTATTACAATAATTTCTTTATTAATAATTAAAAATATTGAATTTGTAAATTATAAAGTATGGATAATTTATGCAATAGTTATATTTTTAATAGCTACATTTATAACTGGCATAATTAATTGGGTAGTTTATAAAAAATATAAAGAAGAATTAAAAAATGTTTTAAAAAAAATTATAAAAAGGAGTTAAAATTATGAAGATATATCTAATAACAGGAGTTTCTGGCTTTATAGGTTCAAATCTAGCAAAAAAAATATTGAAAGAAAATGAAGACATACAAATAATAGGATTAGACAACATGAATGAATACTATGATATTAAATTAAAAGAATATAGGCTAAAAGAATTAGAACAATACAAAAATTTCAAATTTATAAAAGGAAATTTAGCAGATAAAGAACTAATAAACAAAATATTTGAAGAATACAAACCAGAAATAGTTGTAAATTTAGCTGCACAAGCAGGAGTAAGATATAGTATTACAAATCCAGATGCTTATATAGAATCTAACTTAATAGGCTTTTATAATATACTAGAAGCTTGTAGGCACAATCCAGTTAAGCATTTAGTATATGCCTCAAGTTCATCAGTGTATGGCTCAAATAAAAAAGTTCCATACTCAACGGATGATAAAGTGGACAACCCTGTATCATTATATGCAGCAACTAAAAAATCAAATGAATTATTGGCACATAGCTATTCAAAGTTATACAATATACCATCAACAGGATTAAGATTTTTTACTGTATATGGACCAGCTGGAAGACCAGACATGGCATATTTTGGCTTTACAAATAAATTATTAGCAGGAGAAACAATAAAAATATTTAACTATGGGAACTGTAAAAGGGATTTTACATATATAGATGATATAGTTGAAGGTGTTTGGAGGGTTATGAATAAAGCTCCAGAAAAGGAAAATGGAGAAGATGGATTACCGATACCACCTTACAAAATTTATAATATTGGAAATAGTAATCCTGAAAATTTATTAGACTTCGTAAATATTTTACAAGAAGAATTAATAAGAGCGAAAGTCTTACCAAAAGATTATGACTTTGAAGCTCACAAAGAATTAGTTGCAATGCAACCTGGTGATGTACCAATAACATATGCAGACACAACACCATTAGAAAAAGAATTTGGATTTAAACCAAATACACCATTAAGAGAAGGTTTAAGAAAATTTGCTGAATGGTATAAGAAATTTTATAAATGCTAGAAATATTAATAAAAAATAAATTTGAAGTAGAGGGAAGAAATTTATGGAAAAGAAAATATCTATTTCTTATATGGAAAATGTTAAATATCCATCTATTGAAGATATGTTGTATCCTGACCAACAATATGAAGAATTAAAAATTAAATATGATAAATTTTCAAAAGATAATCAAATTTATAAAATGATAAGAAATTCATTTAAACAATTGGAGTTAGATAAAGAAAATTACAATACTAAAAATTGGAATCCACTAGGAGATAATTTAATTATACCAGGAAATACTGTACTGATAAAACCTAATATGGTTTTAGATAAAAATCAAGGAGATGGCGGAGAAGAGTGCCTGTATACTAATCCAAGTTTGGTAGCTGTTATCATAAATTATGTATGGATTGCTCTAAAGGAAAAAGGAAAAATTATATTGGCAGATGCACCGGTTCAGACATGTGACTTTGAAAATATGATAAAAACTAGTGGATATGAAAAGATTGTAAAATTTTATAAGGAAAATGGAGTAAATATAGAATTAAAAGATTTAAGAGGCTTGATTTCTCATATTGAGAATGGAAATATGGTTACGGAGACATTTGATAAAGATGGAATTATAGTTGATTTAAAAAAAGATAGTGAACATAATGAAATTTTAGAAAATGATATAAATAAGGTAAGAATAACGAACTATGATCCAGGGGAATTGTTAAAACATCATAATAAAGAAAAAAATGAATATTTCATAGCAAAAGAAGCACTAAATGCAGATGTAATTATAAATATGCCAAAACCTAAAGCTCATAGAAAAGCGGGTGTTACAATTGGTTTAAAAAATTTTGTAGGGATAAATACAAGAAAAGAATATTTGCCACATCATAGGTTTGGATCAAAAAAAACAGGTGGAGATGAATATGAAAAGAAATCATTATTATTATATATATATTCTTTACTAATTGACAAAGCTAACATATTAAAGTCAAAAAAAATATTTATTTTATATAAAATAATATTAAAAATTGCAAATATTATTCAAAATATTGATAGAGAATTTTTTTCAAAAGCAAAGTACAGAGAAGGATCCTGGTATGGAAATGATACAATATGGCGAACAGTTGTAGATATAAATATGATTATAAAATATGCAAATAAAAATGGAATAATGCAAAGCACACCTCAAAGAAACATTTTTAACATAGCTGACATGATCATTATAGGAGAAAAAGAAGGACCATTATTGCCATCACCTAAATATGGAGGAATAATTGCAATGGGAGATGATATAGTATGCTTTGATGAAATTATAGCAAGTATATTAGGAATGGATATAAATAAAATTCCATTGTTAAAAAATATAAGAAATGAAAGAAAATATGAATTAGTGAACAAAAATGATTATGGTATTATTGTATCAAATAATAAATTATGGAATAATAAGAAAGTTAAAGATATAAATAAATCCATTGCATTAAATATTGAACCTTCATCAGGTTGGAAAAATCACATAGAACTAGAAAGATAATATTAAATAAAATTTATAAAAATAGAAAGAAGGAATAAAAATGAAAATTGCAGTAGCAGGGACTGGATATGTAGGATTAGTAGCAGGAGTATGTTTTGCGGAAAAAGGACATGATGTAATTTGCGTAGATGTAGATGAAAATAAAGTTAAATTAATGAAATCAGGTAAATCACCAATTTATGAAGAAGGACTAGAAGAATTATTAGACAAAAACTATAAAGAAGGAAGATTAGATTTTACAACTGATTACAAAATAGCATATAAAGACGCAGATGCAATATTTATAGGAGTAGGAACGCCAGAATTACCAGATGGGTCAGCAAATTTAAGCTTTGTTGCGACAGTATCTAGACAAATAGCTGAAAGCGTAGAAAAAGATTGTTTAGTAGTTGTAAAATCAACAGTTCCAATAGGAACAAATGATAAGGTAGAACAATTTATAAAAGACTCACTTGTTAATAATGTAAAAATAGAAGTGGCAAGTAATCCTGAATTTTTGGCACAAGGACATGCTGTTAGAGATACATTACATGCAAAAAGAATTGTAATAGGAACAGAATCTAAAAGTGCAGAAAAAATTTTAAAAGAAATTTATGAACCATTTAATTTGCCAATAGTATCAGTTAGCAGAAGAAGTGCTGAAATGATAAAATATGCTTCAAATGACTTTTTAGCATTAAAAATTTCGTATATGAATGATATTGCAAATCTTTGTGAGTTAGTAGGAGCAAATATAGAAGATGTTGCAAAAGGAATGTCATATGATGACAGAATAGGAGCAAGCTTCTTACATGCAGGAATAGGATATGGAGGAAGTTGTTTTCCTAAAGACACAAAGGCATTAAAATACTTAGCAAAACAACATGGATATAAATTAAGAACAGTGGAAGCAGCAGTAGATGTAAATGCAGAACAAAAAACAAAATTATTTAAAAAAGCATCTGAAAGAATGATAACATTTAAAGGATTAAAAGTGGCAATTTTAGGACTAACATTTAAGGCTGGAACAGATGACTTAAGAGAAGCACCATCAAAAGACAATGTAAAATTATTATTGGAATCCGGAGCAGATAATATATATGCATATGATCCAGTTGGAGAAGAAAACTTTAAAAAATTATATCCAACAGAATTAAATTATGTGAAAACACCACAAGAAGCCCTTGAAAATGCCAATATATGTTTTATATTTACTGAATGGGGAGAAATACAACAAGTTAAACCAGAGGAATACAAGAAATTAATGAGAACACCATTAGTATATGATGGAAGAAATATATATGATATTGAAAAAATGAAAGAATATGGAATAGAATATTATTCTATAGGAAGATAATAACTATTAACTATTAACAATATAAAATATCCTATTTAGCAGATAAACAGGATATTTTAATATTTTTAAACTAATTTTTTATATAAATGGAGGAAAACTTAATGAATGAAGATTACAAGCAAAAATATCAACAATGGCTAGAAAGCCAAATAATTGATGAAAACACTAAAAAAGAATTAAAACAAATAGAAAACAATGAAGAAGAAATAGAAGACAGATTTTATAAAGACTTAGAATTTGGTACAGGTGGATTAAGAGGAATAATAGGTGCTGGAACAAACAGAATGAACTTATACACTGTAAAAAAAGCAACACAAGGACTAGCAAACTATATATGCTCAAAAAATGGACAAAGTAAAGGAGTTGTAATTGCATATGACTCTAGAAATAATTCTAGAGAATTCAGCAAACAAGCCGCACTAGTATTAAATGCAAATGGAATAAAAACATACTTATTCAAGAATTTAAGACCAACACCGGAATTATCATTTGCAGTGAGAGAACTAAAAGCAATAGCAGGAATAGTAATTACAGCAAGCCATAACCCACCAGAATATAATGGATATAAAGTATATTGGGAAGATGGTGGACAAATTGTACCACCTGTTGATAAAGAAATTATAACAGAAGTAAATAAAATAAATGATTTAGCAGAAATAAAAAATATATCTGAAGAAGATGCAAAAACAAAACATTTATATAATGAAATTGAAGAGGAAATAGACAATAAATATATAGAAGAAGTAAAAAAATTAATATTAAATCCAGAAATAGTAAAAGAATATGGAAAAGACCTAAAAGTTGTATATACACCATTACATGGAACTGGAGGAACTTTAGCACCAAGAATACTAAAAGAGATAGGATTAACAAATGTATATGTAGTTCCAGAACAAGAAAAACCAGATGGAAATTTTCCAACAGTTAGTTATCCAAACCCAGAAGACCCAAAGGCATTTGAATTAGCATTAAAACTAGCTAAAAAGATAAATGCAGATATTGTCTTAGCAACAGACCCTGATGCAGATAGATTAGGTGTCTATGCAAAAGATAGTAAAACAGGAGAATATAAATCTTTTACAGGAAATATGTCAGGACTATTAATTGCAGACTATATACTAGATCAAAAAAGAGAACAAAACAAATTACCTGAAAATGGAGCAATTGTAAAAACTATAGTTTCATCAAATATGGCAAAAGAAATAGCTAAAGAATATAAACTACATTTAGTAGAAGTATTAACAGGATTCAAATATATAGGAGAACAAATAAAAATATTTGAAGAAAACAAAAAATATCAATATTTATTTGGATATGAAGAAAGTTATGGGTGTTTATTAGGAACATATGCAAGAGATAAAGATGGAATAGCAGCAGTAATGGCTCTTTGTGAAGTAGCATGTTTTGCAAAAATGAATAATAAAACACTTTGTGACATTATGTTAGAAATGTATGAAAAATATGGATATTACAAAGAAGATTTAGTATTCTTTACATTAAAAGGAATAGAAGGTTCAAAGAAAATAAAAGAGACAATGGAAAACTTAAGAAATAATCCTTTAAAAAATATAGGACAAGAAAAAATAATTGCAATAAGAGATTATTTAATAAGCGAAAGAACAGAAATAGAAACAGGAAAAAAAGAAAAAATAAATATACCAACATCAAATGTTTTATATTATGAATTAGAAGAAAATGGTTGGTTCTGTGTAAGACCATCAGGTACAGAACCAAAAATTAAAATCTATATAGGAATAAAAGACAATAATTTGGAAAAAGCTAATAATAAACTAGAAAGTTTAAAAAGTGAAATTTTAAAATTATTAAAATAGAAAAGAGAATGTATGGATATTATTTTTTTAGAACCAGTATATAAAAACTATATATGGGGTGGCGAAAAACTTAAAAATGAATTTAACAAAGATACACCATTTAAAGAAACAGCTGAAAGTTGGGAAATATCAAGCAACCAAAATGGAAATTGCAAAATTAAAAACAAAGAATATAACAATATAACATTAAGAGAACTTTTTGAGGACCAGACAAAAAAACAAGAAATATTTGGACAAAAATGTAAAAATTTAAAGGAATTTCCAATACTAATAAAATTTATAGATGCTAAAGAAAACTTATCTATTCAAGTACACCCAGATGATGAATATGCCAAAAAAATTGGTTTTGAAAATGGAAAATCAGAAATGTGGTATATACTAGAATGTGAAAAAAACGGAAAAATTATTGGAGGACTAAAAAGCCCAATAAGCCAAAAAGAACTTCAAAAATATATAATAAATAATAAAATAGAAGAGCATCTAAATTATATAGATATTACATCAGGCGACAGCATTTATATACCGGCAGGTACAGTACATGCGATATTAAAAAATACATTAATATGTGAAATACAACAAAATAGTGACATCACATATAGAGTATATGACTGGGACAGAAAAAATAAAGATGGAGAAAAAAGAGAATTGCACAAAAAAGAGGCAATAGAAACAATAAAAATAAAAAATAAGCCGATAATAGTTCACTCTAAAGAGCAATTAGAAAGACAAATAATTACAGAGTCTGAATTTTTTAAAGTAGAAAAAATAAATTGTAATAATATTTTTAAAGATACAAGTTGTTTAGATAAATTTTTTACAATGAATGTAATAGATGGAGAAGGAACTATAGAAACAAGGACTAATAAATACAAAATAAAAAAAGGTGATAGTTTTTTAATTCCAGCAAATTTAGGGAATTATAAGATAGTGGGAAATATAAAATTATTAAAAACTTATATTGTATAAAAATAAGGTAACAATAAACTTAATTATACTAGACAAAATTTGACAAAAGTGTTAAAATATAAACATATTT
The DNA here is from genome assembly GCA_934141605.1 of uncultured Clostridia bacterium. Taxonomy (GTDB): domain Bacteria; phylum Bacillota; class Clostridia; order TANB77; family CAG-508; genus CAG-269. Next base: position 28,959 of record CAKPCL010000002.1, on the reverse strand, counting down.
TAACACTTTTTAAAAAAGGAGACTCCAATATGAACGAAGAATTAGATTTAAAACAAATAGTAAAACAAACATACCAAAGAAGAAAAACAATAATAGCAATAATCGCAATAACAGCAATACTAGGAATGTTATACACATTCATAATAAAAAAGCCAACATATGAAGTAACAGCACAAATACTAATAGACAAAGCAGACGCCTCAATATCACAAGTAGTAACAAGCAAAGAAATAATACAAGACAACATAGAAGCAAGCTTTGACAAAACAAGCAAAATAATAAAAATCACAACAGAAATGTTAAACCAAGAACAAGCACTCAACATAACAAACGAATATATCGAAAAACTTCAAACAAAGTTAGAAGAAGTTTATTCAATAAAAACATTTCAAATGATAGAAACACCAGAACTTCCACAAAAAGCAAGTAATGTAAACTACATAAAAGACATACTAATTGCAATATGTGTGGGAATTGTAATGAGTGGAGCATATATCATGATAATATTAAGCTTCAGAGGATTAACAAACATCTTTGAAATAGAAGAACACTTAAAAATAAAAGCACTAGGAACTATAAATTTTGACAATAGCAAAAATAAAGATGAATATATAACAAAAAATGAAAATATAATATATCAACTAAAAAGAATACAAGCAAACTTAATGCTAAATAAAGAAAATCAAAAACCACAAACAATACTATTAACAGGAACAAGAAAAGGAGACGGAACAACATACATAACAAATAATTTAGGAATTCAGTTTTCAAAATTATATTCAAAAGTTTTAGTAATAGATGCAGACATAAAAAACAAAACATTAACAAATACTATGGCACAAAAAGAAAGTGAAGGGCTAACTGACATCATAAGTGAAAACAATATAGGCAACATAGAAAACTTAATACAAGAAACAAATATAGAAAACATCTCAATACTGCCAGCAGGAAAAACAAAAATTGGAGAAGAAGCATTTTTAACAGAAACAATAACAAATGTTATAGAAGAATTAAAGAAAAAATATGACATAATTTTAATTGATTCTTCATCAATAAATGAAAATATACTTCCTATAAGATTAACCAGTGTTGCAGAAGAAACTGTTTTAGTAGCAAAATCAGGAAAAGTTAGACAAGAAGATATCATTAAAGCTAAAACAGAAATAGAAAATGTAGGTGGAAAAATAGCAGGAATTGTATTAAATAAATCTATTTAGTAATAGAATATATTAGTATAAAATTTAGGAGGATAACATTGAAAAGAACACTATTTAGAATTACAATGCTAATACTATTAGGATTAACATTTTTTGCAATATTTAATTTTTCAAACCAAGATGGGACAACATCAAGTGGTTTGAGTAAAAAGGTTGCAAGAAAATTAGTAGATGTATTTCCATATACAAAAAATTTAAGTGAAAAAACCAAAAACAAAATAGTACAAAGATCGCAACCAATAATAAGAAAAGGTGCACATTTTTCTATATATATGCTAGTAGGAATTTTTATAATGAGTTTTATAAGTACATATAAATTGCATTTGAAATATAAATTTTTAATCAGCATTTTAGTTGGACTTGCATATGCAATATCAGATGAAATTCATCAAGGTTTTACACCTGGTAGAACTCCTTCACCAATAGATGTTGGTATAGATACTTGTGGTGTAATGTTTGGAATAATAGTGGTCCTTATTATTATATCAGTATATAAGGCTTTGACAGAGAAAACTAACATTGCAGAAGCATGACATAATACTAGATGTCGAATTTGGTTGAACACTAAAAATAGCAAATTTACTCCCAAATTATTAAAACAAAAAAGTTTAATAATTTGGGACATTTTTTTATTCCAAAAATGTTGTCGAAAAATGAAATATATGTTATAGTGAGAATAGATTATAAAAGGGGAGGTACATATGAAAAAAACAATAAGTGCAATAATACTAATTGTAATAATAGGACTAATAACAATACCATTAACCACAAATGCAAAAACATCAGAAAAAGAAAGCTTTGCAAATGTTGTATTATTTGCGTATTTTAAAGGAGACGAAGAAGGAAGAGATTACTTAATAAACAATACACAAAACATACTAGAAATGTACAATGGTACTGGAGAATTATCAGTAAAAGGATACTTAAACAAAATATCATACGGAAAATTTGAACTTAAAAATATATTTCCACAATATGACGGAAAAACAATAATTCCATTTGAATTACCATGCACAAAAGAAGGAGCAGACAAAAATAATCTAGACTATACCATAATACACAGTTTAATAGAATCAACACCAAGTATAAAAGATAATTTAGATTATAATAATGACGGATTTATAGATAATTTATCTATAGTATTAAAGGGAGGTTCTTCAACAGTTGAATCAAACTCTACTTTAGTAAGTCATAAAAGTGATTATGGAGCAGACGAATCTTGGTCAGGTAAAAGAATAGGATGTTATAATATGCTAAACACATATTCAATAGAAAATAGTGGAGCAGGAGTAATAGCACATGAATTTTTGCATACATTAGGATATCCAGATTTATATACATCACAAGCAGGACAATATCCAGTATATTCATGGGACATAATGGGACAAGCAAACAAATATATGTCATATCCATTAGCATATTTAAGAATGAAATATACAAATTGGCTAACTATAGATACTGTAACAGAAAGTAAGACTCTAACATTACACACACAAGACAACCCAAATGGAAATCAAGCATATATTTTAAAATCGCCATTTAATGAATACGAATTATTTGTTGTAGAATTTAGAAAAAAATCAGAAGATATGCAACATTTAGACAGAGCAATAGGAAATTCAGGAATTATAGTTTATAGAATAAATACAACAGTAACAGGATTAAGTAATAATAGAGGTCAAACAGGAGTATATGTATTTAGAGACGAATCAGGAAATAAAGATGACTCAACTTTAAGACAAGAAATATATAATGCTTCATATTCAAAAGAAACAGGGAAAACAACAATTGGTTCAAGTGATTTAAATGTAACAAAAGGAGCATTAACTTTTAGTGATGGAACAAATTCTGGAATTGTTATTAATAATATATCAAGCAGTAATGGGGATAGTATGACAATAGATGTTACAATACCAGATGCTAAAAATTATGATACATGGAAAAATGTAAATTACAAAGATGAGACAGAAACAGATGAATATACTCCTAAAAGTGCAGATATAGTGTCATATAAAAACAAAATTTATACTGTAAGTACAGGAAATAATAAAATATATACGCATACATATGACGGAACAGAATGGAAAAATATAAATACATCTAACATTGAGAATACAAATTATATAACAGGAATTTCATTATTAAACTTTAATGAAGAACTATATTTAATCACAGCATCATGGCCTAATCTTAACTTATATAAATATAACAATGGCTGGGAAAAAATAACATCACTATCAGATACAAATGGTTCATATTCATATAAAATATATAATGGAAAATTGTATATAGCAAAAATAGATGAAAAAAGCTTAAAAGCATCAATGTATGAATTTAAAAACAACACATTATCAGAAATAGGAACATATTTTGAAGGGAACACAAATAAATTTGTAGGAAGTCCTAAAATAGAAGTAATAAACAACAATTTATATACCATATGTAGAGATAGTTATGGTAATATAAAATTATATAAAGAAGAAAATAATAAATTTACAGAAATAACAAATAATATGAATTCAAATCAATATGATGCAGTATCACTCAATAATAAAATATATTTTGCATTAGGAAGTGATACAAACAATAAAACAATGAAAATGATATCATATAATGGAAATTCTTTTGAAACAATAAATACAGATATTACTTTAGGAGCACCTAAAATCACGGTATCACAGGGAAATTTATATGTTTTAGCAACAGACATGACAGGTTCAGGAAAAACAAAAGTATATGCTTATAATGTAAATAATAAAAAATTAGAACAAGAAGGAACAGATGTTGACAATGCGGCAGATACAGGTAGTTTAAATTTAACATCTATTGATAACAAAATATATGTATTATTAAAAAGAATAACAGATTCAAATATTGTTGTTAAAGAAAAAGAAACAGTTAATAGTTTAAAATCAATTAGTATAGTACCACCTAAAAAGACAACATATATAGTAGGAGAAAAGGTTGATTTAACAGGAATTAAAGTTATAGCAAATTATGTAAAAGAACAAAAAGAAGTTAGTGAATATAAAGTAACAGGATTTGAAACATCTAAAGCAGGAGAATATCTTGCAACAGTTACATATGAGGGAATAAGCAATACTTTTTCCTATACAGTAGTAGAAAATATAAAAAAATTTAAAACATTAACTGAATATTTAAATGAAGCGGGATATAAAACATCAGGTCAGTTTGTTAGTGGATTTGCTGTAGGAGAAAAAATAAATAGTATAAAAGCAAAATTAGAAAATAAAGAAATAAATATAAAATCAAACAATGATATTATATCAACAGGAACAGAATTTTCATATGACGGTAAAAAGTATAAAACTGTCATATTGGGAGACATAAATGGAGATGGAATAATAAATTCCGCAGACCTTCTATGTATGAGACAACATTTAATAAAAATGAAAATTCTAGATGGTGAATATAAACAATCTGCTATGCTAGTTAATAAAGATACAATAAATTCAGCGGATTTACTAAAATTAAGACAACATTTGCTTAAAATAGAAAATATAAAACAATAAGGAGACGCATATGAAAAAGAAATATATAATTATAATATTTTTAGTGCTAATGATAATATTTTCACAGGTTTCATTAGCTGCAGGTGATGCGACAATTAGTGCTCCATCAACTGTTGAAAGTGATTCAACAGTTACAATTAATGTTACAATTTCAAGTGTGGCTGCATGGAACATAACAATAAATGCAAGTGGAGCAACTGATGGTTGCACAAAATCTTTTGCAAATGCAACAGAGGATGCATTAAATACAACTAAAACATTTAGTGTTTCTTGTAAAAGTAAAGGAACAGGAAATATTAATGTTACTGTTTCAGGGGATGTAACTAGTCAAGATGGAAAAAATAGAAATGTTTCAGCATCAAAGAGTATTACTGTTACATCTAAAAAGTCAGAAACAAAACCAAGTACATCAACTGGAAGTTCATCAAATCAACAGCAACAACAAAAACCAAGTACATCAACTGGAAACTCATCAAATCAACAGCAACAACAAAAACCAAGTGCATCAACTGGAAGCTCATCAAATCAACAGCAACAACAAAAACCAAGTACATCAACTGGAAACTCGTCAAATCAACAGCAACAACAAAAGCCAAGTGCATCAACTGAAAGCTCATCAAATCAACAGCAACAAAAAACAAATGAAACTGCAAATAATAATGATAATCAACAACAATTAATGGAAGAAAATACGGAACAAGAACAAGAAAATAATGATGAAAACACAGAACAAGAAGAATATAATGAAGTGAATTCAAAAAATTTAACATTATATATATCAGAAAGAACATTAGAAGGATATAATAAGACAACAGTTACAATAGATGGAAGAGAATATAGTGCATATGAAGTAAATGATAGATTTGTAATTGTTTATGCCATGAATATAGCTAATGAAGAATATAATTATTATAAATATGATAAAAATGATGGGACTTTTCAATTTTTTGATGTTAAAGAAGTTAAAAGAGAACCGGAAAAGGATAATAAAGGATATGTTATTGCTATAGTAATTTTAAGTGTTATGTTGGTTGGATTAATTGTAATATATGTTATTCACATAAGATATAAATGTAAAAAATAAAAGCAACTCCAAAATATAAAAAAATTTAAATATTTTGGAGTATTTTTTTATTAAATGCTTGAAATAAAATAACAATTATTATATAATTTTAATGTTACAAAAACAATAAAAAAATAAATAAAAAGAGGAACAAAAAATGAAAGAAAAACACGCAAAAAAAGGAAAAAAAACATGGCTAAAAATAATACTAATATTAATACTAATAATCATAATATCAGCAGGAATACTAATAGGAAAAATAGCAAACGATAAAATATCAAACATAAACTTCAAGCAAATAGACGAAACAGACTTAGGAATAAACGAAGACCTACAAAGCGAAATAGAAGGACTAAGCCAAAAAGACTATGACCAAGTAATAAACATACTATTACTAGGATCAGACTCAAAAGACATGGACAACACATATGGCGGAAACAGTGACGCGATGATAATTGTATCTGTAAACCCTAAATATAAAAGCGTAAAACTAATAAGCATACCAAGAGACACAGCGGCATACATAGACGGAGAAAAAAATAGATATAAAATAAACTACGCATTTGCAAAAGGAAAAGAACAATTAGCACTAAAAACAATAAACCAAACATTTGACTTAAACCTAAAAGAATATGTAACAATAAACATATCAGCAATGTATGACATCATAAACGAATTAGGCGGAGTAGAACTTAACATCACACAAGACGAAGTAAAATGGATAAACGAATATGTAGATATGTTCTATGAATTTTCAGGAAAACCAACCAAAAAAGTTACAAAATCAGGAAAAGTAACTTTAACCGGAGAACAAGCAGCAGCATATGTAAAAGAAAGAATGTCAGGAACAAGCTATAAAAGCAGTGAACATGGAGACTATGGAAGAACAAGAAGACAAAGAGATGTATTTATAGCAATGCTAAATAAAATAGCAAGTGGAAGTTTAACAGAAGTATCTTCAAACATAGACTTAATATTAAAACAAATAACAACAAACATAAATGTATCAAAATATATGACAATGCTTCCTGAGTTTATATCAAACAAAGATGAATATTTAAACAACATAACTTCAGTAATGCTACCAAGACTAGATTATAGCAATGAAATTTTTGAAAATGGTGCATACTTATATGTTACAGATGCTGAAAAAGCAAAACAAGACTTTATTAAATATATGTATTTAATGTAAGAAAGGGGAAAAAATGGAAGAATTAGATTTAAAAGAATTAGTAATGCTATTTTGGAACAAGAGGGTAAAAATACTACTAATAATAGGAATTTTTATAGCAATAGGTGTAATATACACAGTTGGTTTCGTAACACCAGTATATACATCATCAACAACATTACTTTTAGCAACATCAGGAAATTCATCAGATACTACAATAACAACAACAGATATAACTCTAAATTCAAAATTAGTATCAACATATAGTGTACTAGTGCAAAGTAAAAGTGTTTTAAGACAAGTTATATCAAATTTAGGAATCAACTTAGACGAAGAAGAACTAAAAAATAATATAACAGTAACACAAGAAAAGAACACAGAAATGATAAAAATTTCAGTAACAAACATAGATGCTGAAATAGCAGAAAAAGTAGCAAACGAAACAGCCAAAGTATTTATACAAAGAGTATCAGGAATATATAAAATAAACAATGTACAAATTGTTGACCAAGCAGAAATAAGCACAGCACCATCAAATGTAAATCACACAAAAGATGTAATTATGTTTGTATTTATTGGAATAGTAGTAGCAGTGGTATATGTATTAATAGCAAATATGCTAGATACAACAGTAAAATCAGCAGAAGAAATAGAAAAGAATTTCAAAGTACCAGTACTTGCTTCAATACCATTATATGATTTTGAACCTGGAAAAAAAGGAGGTAAAAGAAAATAATGAAGTTAAAAAAAGAACTAATAGTTCATAGAGATCCTAAATCACCAGTATCAGAAGTATTCAGAACTTTAAGAACAAATATACAATTTATGAACACAAATAAAAAATTAAAAACACTATTAATAACATCAACATTTCCAAGTGAAGGAAAAAGCTGGATTTCTTCAAACTTGGCAGTAACATTTGCACAAGCAGGAAATAAAGTGATTTTAATAGATGCAGATATGAGAAAAGGAAGACAATATACAATATTTGGAGCATCACCAAGACCAGGACTTTCAAACTATTTATCTGGAATGGACGAAAAAAATCCAGAAGAAATAGACATATCAAAATATTTACAAAAAACAGAAGTAGAAAATTTATTAATAATGACAGCAGGAAATATACCACCAAACCCATCAGAACTATTAGTTTCAGAACAAATGACTAAATTATTAGAAGACTTAAAAGAAGTATGTGACATAGTAATAATTGATGGAACACCTTGTGAACTAGTTACAGACTCAATAATTTTATCAAGAATAGTAGATTCAACAGTTATAGTAACAGCATATAAAGAAACCAAAAAAGACAATTTAGAAAAAATAATAAGAAATGTTCAAAATGTAGGAGGACATTTAGCTGGAGTAGTTGTAAACAAAATGCCAGTATCTGTTAAAAAATACAACGAAAACTATTATTATGCATCTACAAGTGGTTCAACATTAAAAACAGAATCCACAGAAAAACCAAAAGTTAATAATGAAGTCAAAATAAAACCAGAAAAAAATAAAGAAGACGAAAAATTATCAAAACCAAACTTTGAAAAAAATGAAAATCCTTCAAATGATGTTATAGATAAAACACAAGACATATTAAATCAAATAAATTCATATTTAGATAAAGAAAAAAACAATTTAAACTAAAGGAAAAAGGAAAAGAGGAAAACAATAATGATAGACTTTCATACACATATAATACCAAACATAGATGATGGGTCAAGAAGCGTAGAAGAAACATTTAACCTAATAAAAGAAGCAAAAGAAGCAGGATTTGAAGGGATTATTTTAACATCACATTATATAGAAAATTATTATGAAACAGAAGCCAAAGAAAGAGATGTATGGGTAAATGCAATTAGTGACAGTTTGAAAGCAAAAGGAATAGAAACAAATTTATATATAGGAAACGAAATTTATTTATCTGAAAATATAATGAATCTATTAATAAACAGGAAAGCATCAACCATTAATAACACTAGTTATGTTTTATTTGAAATGCCACTAAATGCAGAACCAATGAATTTATATGATGTCATATATTCTTTACAAGAGAATAAATTAGTACCAGTATTAGCACACCCAGAAAGATATAGTTTTGTTCAAAGAGAACCAGAACTTATATATGATTTAATAGAAAAAGGAGTACTAATGCAATCAAACTATGGAAGTATTTTAGGTCAATATGGAGAAAACGCTAAAATGATAGTGAAAAAGTTTTTAGAAAATGACATGATACACTTTTTAGGAAGTGATGTTCATAGACAAAACACTGTTTACAAAAAAATACCACAAGCATTAGAAGAAATAAAAGAAATTATAGGAGAAGAAAAACTAGAAAAACTTACAACAATAAATCCTAAATTAGTTTTAGAAAATAAAAAAATCGATATAGAAGAACCTAAAGAATTTTCATTAACATTTAAAGAAAAACTAACTTCATTATTTAGAGGGAGGAAAAGCATATGAGAAAGTATTTTGGAACAGATGGTATAAGAAGAATAGCTAACACAGAATTGACACCAGAGTTAGTATATAAAGTAGCAAAAGCTGGAGCATATGTATTATCAAAACACACAGACCATACTCCAACAATATTAATAGGAAGAGATACAAGAATATCAGGAACTTTAATTGAAAGTGCAATGGTAGCAGGATTTTTAAGCTATGGAGCAAATGTAAAATTATTAGGAGTAATTCCAACACCAGCAGTAGCATATTTAACAAGAAAGCTACAAGCAGATGCAAGTGTAGTAATATCAGCATCACATAACACATTTGAATTTAACGGAATTAAATATTTCAGCAATAAAGGAATGAAAATACCAGACAGTTTAGAAGAAGAAATAGAAGAAGTTATGGACTCTGGAAAGATAGACGAATTAACTGCGATAAGTAGTAAAATAGGCGTTTCTGAATATAGAGCAGACCTACTAGATGAATATGTATATTTTTTCAGAAAAAATTTTGATGACAATTTTGAAAAAATAAACAAAGATAATTTTGTTGTTGGAATAGACACAGCAAATGGGGCTACATCAGTAGTTGCAGAAAAAGTATTTAAAGCACTAGGAATAAAATACAAAATAATCCATAATAATCCAGACGGAATAAACATAAATGATGCCTGTGGATCAACACACCTAGAATCATTAAAAAAATTCGTAGTTGAAAATAAATTAAGCCTAGGAGTTGCATATGACGGTGATGGTGATAGATGCTTAGCAGTAGATGAAAAAGGAAATGAAATAGACGGAGATATGATAATGGCAATTATCTCAAACTATTTAAGAAAAAAAGGAAAACTAGCCAAAGACACAGTAGTAGCAACAGTAATGAGTAATTTAGGCTTACACAAATATGCAAGAGACAATGGACTAGAACTTATTCAAACAAAAGTTGGAGATAGATATGTATTAGAAGAAATGCTAAAAGACGGTTACAACTTAGGTGGAGAACAATCAGGACATGTAATCTTACTAGACTATAACCCAACAGGAGATGGAATATTAACATCATTAATGCTAATACAAGCAATTTTAGAGGAAAATGAAGAAACATCTAAAATTACTGAAATAATAAAACTATATCCACAAGTATTAATAAATGCAAAAGTCAATTCAGACAAAAAATATGATTATGACAAAGATGAAGAAATAAAATTAGCAATAGACAAACTAGAAAAAGAATTTGCAGGAAACGGAAGAGTATTAATAAGACCTTCTGGAACAGAACCTTTAGTTAGAGTTATGATAGAAGGAGAAAACCAAGAATACATAACAAAAAAAGCTAAAGAAATAGCAGAATTAATAGAAAAAAAATTAAAATAACAAAAGAAAAGGGGAAAATAAAATGTTTATATTTGATTTAACAAATTTATTAACACTATTTTTAGTACTAATTGCAACAGTACTATTAATATATTTATCACAAGAAATAAAAAGGAGTGTAGTAGTAGCAATACCATTATTTGCATTTTTATTGGATTTAATTATCCACACAATTCAAACACTAACATTAACACCAGATTATGCATATTTATTTAACACATTATGCTTAAATATGGTAATAGACTTTGTATTTGTACTTTTAACATTTTTAGCATATTTATGGGCTGATGATGTAGAGGCAAAACAATTTAACAAAAAAACTATAAATAGCAAAGGAATTGACTGGCTATTTAAAGATATATAAATAAATATCTGTAAAAAAGTATTGAAATTACAAAAAAATGTGATATAATAATATACAAGTTAAAAAAAGAGACAAAAGTAAGGACAACACAAATTATAAAATAACTTTTAGAGAGCCAAAGTAAGCTGAAAATTTGGTAAGTAAAAATAATTTGTTATCACCTAACTGTTTTTAAACAGAAAACTATTATTTTTATAAAAGAAAAGTAAGTTTAAACGCAAGTCTGCGTTAAAGACAATTGAGAGAGTAATTTAAAAAATTACTAAATTAGGTGGTACCGCGGAACAAAGCTATTTCGTCCTATAAAACTAGGATAGAAATAGCTTTTGTTTTTTGGAGCAATTGAGATTACAAAAAGAAAGGGAGTTAAAAGATGCAAGAGCTAAAAATACATGGTATTTACAAACATTTTAAGGGTGACTATTATTTGGTAGAAGACATAGCGAAAGACTCTGAAACAAAAGAAGAAATGGTTGTATATAGAAGATTGTATGAAGATGGAAGTTTATGGGTAAGACCAAAAGCAATGTTTTTATCAGAAGTAGACCACGAAAAATACCCAGATGTAAAACAAAAATACAGATTTGAATTACAAGATATTGAAAGTGCTGCAAAAAATTTTAAAAAATAAAAAGTAAAAATAAAAAGGAGGAATTTTTATGTACAAAAAAGTAGAACTAAAAGACGGCTTTGTAGGAATGGAAAGAGAAGTCGCAGAAAACTGGAAGAAAAAAGACATAATTAAGAAAAACTTTGATATGAACAAAGGAAAAAGATATTTCACATTTTATGATGGACCACCAACAGCAAATGGAAAACCACATGTTGGTCATATAGAGACAAGAGTAATGAAAGACATTATACCAAGATATAAAGTTATGAAAGGATATCATGTAGACAGAAAAGCCGGTTGGGATACACATGGGCTTCCTGTTGAACTTGAAATTGAGAAAAAACTTGGTATTTCTGGAAAACAACAAATTGAAGAATATGGTGTAGAAAAATTCGTAAAAGAGTGTAAAGAAAGCGTTTTCACATATGTTCATATGTGGGAAGAAATGACTAACAAAGTAGGATACTGGGTTGATATGGATAATCCTTATGTTACATATCACAATGAATATATTGAGTCTGTTTGGTGGGCTTTGAGTGAATTATGGAAAAAAGGTCTTTTATACGAAGGACATAAAGTTATGCCATATTGTCCAAGATGTGGAACAGCTTTATCTTCACACGAAGTTGCACAAGGTTACAAAGATGTTAAAGACTTAACATGTATTGCCAAATTCAAAGTTCTAGATGGTCAAAATATAGAAAATGAAGCAATTGAACCAAACACATATATATTAGCATGGACAACAACTCCATGGACATTGCCATCAAACTTAGCATTATGTGTAAATAAATCATACACATATGCAGAAATAAAAGCAAATATTGGAACAGACGAAGAACCAGTATATGAAAACTACATTTTAGCAAAAGACTTAATTGAATCAGTTTTAAAAGAAACACCATATGAAATAGTAAAAGAATTCAAAGGTGAAGAATTATTAGGAGTAAAATATGAACAATTAATGCCATTTGCAAAAGTTGATGGAAAAGCATTTGAAGTAATACATGGAGACTATGTAACATTAACAGATGGTACAGGAATAGTTCACATTGCACCAGCATATGGTGAAGACGATAGTTTGGTTGCAAAACAAAACGGAATTGCATTTGTAAACTTAGTAGATAAAACAGGAAAATTCGTACCAGAAGTTGAACCATGGGCAGGAAGATTTGTTAGAGATTGTAATGAAGATATCTGCAAATGGCTACAAGATGAAAACAAACTATTTAGTAAAGAAAAACATATGCACTCATATCCACACTGCTGGAGATGTGACACACCATTACTATATTATCCAAAAGAGAGTTGGTTTGTTGCAATGAGCAAACTAAGAGATGAATTAGTTGCAAACAACAACAAAGTAAACTGGTATCCAGACACAATTAGAACAGGAAGATTTGGAAAATTCCTAGAAAATGTAATTGACTGGGGAATTTCAAGAGACAGATATTGGGGAACACCACTTCCAATTTGGACATGTGAAGACGAAAATTGTGGACACCAAGAATGCATAGGAAGCATTGCAGAATTGAAAGAAAAAGCAATAGACTGTCCAGATGACATAGAATTACACAAACCATATATAGACAATGTTCATTTAAAATGTCCAAAATGTGGTAAAAAAATGACAAGAGCAAAAGAAGTTATAGACTGCTGGTTTGACTCAGGTTCAATGCCATTTGCACAATTACATTATCCATTTGAAAACAAAGAATTATTTAAACAAAACTTCCCAGCACAATTCATTTCAGAAGCAATTGATCAAACTAGAGGCTGGTTCTATACATTAACAGCTTTAGGAACAGCGTTATTTGGAAAAACACCATTTGAAAACTGTATAGTTTTAGGACATGTTTTAGACTCAAAAGGCCAAAAAATGTCAAAATCAAAAGGAAATGGAGTAGACCCAATGCTACTATTAAATGAAGTAGGAGCAGATGCAACAAGATGGCACTTCTACACATGTAGTAGCCCATGGTTACCAACAAGATTAGGACTAGAAAATGTACAAGAAACACAAAGAGGATTTTTAAGCACATTATGGAATGTATATTCATTCTATGTTTTATATGCAGAAATAGACCAATTCAACCCATTAAATTATAAAAACTTTAAAATAACAAATGTAATGGACAAATGGATAATTTCTAAATTAAACACATTAATAAAAGAAGTAGATGCAAAACTAGATAAATATGATATAACATCAGCTGCACTTCAAATTGAAAGTTTTACAGATGAACTTTCAAACTGGTATGTTCGTAGAAACAGAGAAAGATTCTGGAGCCAAGAACTAACAGATGACAAAATAGGAGCATATGTAACTTTATACGAAGTATTAGTAAAATTAGCAAAAATATCAGCACCATTTGTACCATTTATGACAGATGCAATTTATCAAAACTTAGTAGTAGGATTAGACAATACAGCACCAGAAAGTGTACATTTATGTACATGGCCAGAATATGATGCTTCAGCAGTTGATGCTAAACTAGAACAAGAAATGGATTTAGCATACACAATAGTAAAACTTGGAAGAAGTGCTAGAAACTCTGTAAATATCAAAAATAGACAACCATTATCAAAAATGCTAATATCAATAGACACTTTACCTGAATATTATGAAGATATAGTAAAAGAAGAATTAAATGTTAAAAAAGTAGAATTAGGAGCAGAAATGTCAGACTATGTAAACTTTGAAATTAAGCCAAATCTACCAGTTTTAGGAAAAGAATATGGAAAATTAATTCCTAGAATAAAAGAAGAAATCGCTAAGAAAAATCAAATGGATTTAGCAAATACAGTTAAAAATGGTGGAGTAGAATATATTGAAATAGATGACACACAAATAGCATTAAATTCAGAAAACTTATTAATCACTATGAACGGTAAAGAAGGGTTCGCTTTTGCAGGTGAAGGTGAAATCGGTGTAGTTTTGGATACACATATTACACAAGAATTGAAAGAAGAAGGTTATGTAAGAGAAGTATTATCAAAAGTTCAAAATATGAGAAAAGATAAAGGATTTGAAGTTCTAGATAAAATTAATCTTTATGTTTCTGGAAATGAAATGCTAGAAAATGTAATCAAATCAAATGCAGATTTAATTAAACATGATACTTTGGCATTAGATATTATTTATGGTGCAGAAAGACCTGATTACACTGAAACTAACATTAATGGTGAAACTTTGAAATTAGATGTTGAAGTAGTAAAATAATAAAACACACATTATAAATATTACAAAAATATTACAGAAATGTATCATTTATATAACATTTCTGTAAAAACTTAAAAATATATTGAAAAAATTTAAAAAATAATGTAAGATAAATTTAAGCTAAATTATAAAAGAAAGAGGTAATATTATGAAAGCAAAAGAAAAAAGAATGATTGCAATATTATTAATAATATTAGTAATCGCAATAATCATATTTGCAGTAAGCAAAAACAAAAAAACAGACAATAACACAAACACAGAAAACGAAAACAACACAGTAGTAGAGGAATTTGTAGAAGTGTTAGAAGACGGAACAAAACTAAACACAAGTACAGAATTCAATAAAACAAAAGAAGTAAATGGATTCAAATTCGAAAATATCCAATTTACAGAACAAAATGGACAATCAGTATTACTAGCAGATGTAACAAACAACACAGGAAAAGCAACAGATTATACACTAGTAGATGTAACATTACTAGATAAAAACGGACAAGAAATTGTAACATTAGGTGGAATAATTTCACCATTACAACCAGGAGCAAAAACACAATTCAACATGAGTTCAACATTAGATTATGCAAATGCTTATGACTTCAAAATCGTTGTAAAATAATTTATATAAATGTAAAAAATAGGAGTAAAAGTTTATACTTTGAACTCCTATTTTTAGTTATACTTTCATTTTTGGTTTCCTATTAATATCTATATCATCAGTTAGTCCAATTATATAGTCTATAGAAGTATTATAGTATAAGGCAAGTTTCTTTAATAATGATAAAGGAATTTGTCTTTTACCAGATTCATACTGATGATATGTATTTTGGGCACAATGCAAATATTTTGCAATAGTCTCTTGGGTTAAATCATTATCTTCTCTTAAATCTCTTAATCTCATTTTTTACCAATCCTTTTATATATAATATAAAATAAATATTTTTTACAAGTTTAAAATATCTCAAAATGAGATACAACAAAAAGTTTTACATTTATATTACAGTTATGTTTCAAAAATATAACATTTGTCTAAAAACATAGAAAAACATTGAATAATATCTCAAAATGAGATATTATTATATTAGAGGATAATTTTTACAAAACAAAAGAGGAGGAAGCATTGAAATGTATAAAAATAAAGGTATAACACTAGTAGCACTAATAATGACAATAATACTAATGCTAATATTGGCAGGAATATCAATACAATCAATGACAAATACAGGTATATTTGGCAGTGCAAGAAGAGCAGAATTAGAAAATAAAAGAGGTCAAGTAACAGAATATTTGAGTCTAAAACTATTAAATCAACAAATGTTAAATCCAACAGGAGCAGCTGAGGATACAGTAACAGCCACAAGAACAAGCATTGTTAAAAAGGAATTAGAACAAATAGGAGAAAAGGCAGAAATAGGAGAAATCAGTAAAGAAGAAAACTTTAAGCAAGTAGAAGCATATTTCTATGTAACAGTAGACGATGACTTATATAAAGTAGAAGCAACAGGAATATCATTTGTTGGAAATAAAGAAGAAATGTCACCAGTAATAAAAATAGTCAAGATGTCAAATACAACAAATTCAATAACAGTTGAAGTTGAAACACTATATAATGAAGGTGGAAAATTAGAATATTATATAAAAGGTGAACAAAATACAGACTATGAATTTAAAAAAACAACAACAGATAAAAGCTATACATTTGAAGACTTGGATCAAGAAAAACAATATAGTGTAAAAGTAAAAGCGATTGCAAAAAATAAGAAAACAGCAGAAGTAGTAGGACAACAAATAACAGGAAAAGTAACAGACTTATCAACCCAAAATGCAAGTTTTACATATGAACCAGATCCAGAAGTATGGACAAATGGAAGTGTAACAGTTACAGCAAATACAACAGTAACAGAATATACATTACAAACCTGCAAAGATGGCAAGAGCTGGACAGATACAGCGAGCCAAACATTTACAGAAAATGGAACAATATATGCAAGATTACATGATGGCAAAAATGGAGGAAAAGCGCTTGCAGGAAATGTAACAAACATAGATAAATTAGCACCAAAAGATTTTGCACCAAAGGCAACAAGCACAACAAACAGCTTAACAGTAACAGCAAGTACAGAAGATGCAGACGCAACAACAGCATATGGAAAGAGTGGAATAGCAGGATATAGATTTAAATTAGACAGTGGAAGTTGGACAGCATACCAAACAAGCGGAACATATACATGGAACAGTTTAAAACAAACAACAGACCATACAATAACAGTAGAGGCAAAAGATAAAGCAGGAAATACAACAACAGGAACAGTAAGTAAAGGAACAGGTACAGTAGAGAAACCAGCAACAGCAACATATACACCAACAACATGGACAAATGGAAATGTAACAGTAACATTACCAATAAAAGAAGGATTTACAACAAGATATACAACAGACGGAACAGCACCAACAAAAACAAGCACAGCATATAGTACACCATTTACAGTAAGTAGCAACTGTGTAATAACATATATCTATACAGATGGAACAAATATAGGAGGCTCAAACACAGCTAATATAACAACTATAGACAAAACAGCACCATCAAAACCAGTATATCAAGCATATTATAAAGATGATAATAGTTCTTACACAAGTGGAACTACAGCATATAAAGCAGTAAATACTAGAATAACAGTGACAGATGGCTTGTCTGGAATAAGAGAGATACAATGCTCATATGATAAAACCAATTGGTCAACATTAAAACTTGCTGAAAGTTCTGGATTACAGCAAAATGGCAATACTTATTATGGAATAGAAGATTGGACATTTTCAGAAGGTAGAAATACTACAGCATATTTTAGAGCAATAGATAATGTAGGAAATGTTTCAGAAATATCAGACGCATTTAATATTATATATCATGCACATGCATTTACACAACAAGGAAACTTAAGAAGCGCAGCAACATGCCAAGCAGCAGCAACATACTGGTATAAATGTTCATGTGGATTACAAGGAAGTACATATTTCTCTTCAGGTGGCACAATAGCACATAGTTACACAGCGCAAGGAAATTTAAGAAGTTCAGCAACATGTCAATCAGCAGCAACATATTGGTATAAATGTTCAATGTGTGGAGCACAAGGAAGCAACTATTTTACTTCAGGTGGTACAATAGCACATAGTTACACAGCACAAGGAAATTTAAGAAGTTCAGCAACATGCCAAGCAGCAGCAACATATTGGTATAAATGCTCAATGTGTGGAGCACAAGGAAGTAACTATTTTACTTCAGGTGGTACAGTAGGACACAGCTACACAGCACAAGGAAACTTAAGAAGTTCAGCAACATGTACAGAAGCAGCAACATATTGGTATAAATGTTCAATGTGTGGGGCACAAGGAAGCAACTATTTTGCTTCAGGCTCAGCTTTAGGACACAATTATGTAGCACAAACTACTTCATACAATCCAGTGTCAGATAATGGAGGAGGAAGCCCAACAACTTGTACACAACACAAAAATTGCAAAATATATAATTGGACTGTAAAATTTAATTGTTGTGGAAAAACAGGATCATGTACTGTACACAGCACATGGGGTTGGGGACCTAGCAACATTTGGGATGCATGCCATGGAGGTTCTACATGTACAAAATATGTATGCAGTAGATGTGGAGCACAATAATAACTTTAAATTGTAACTAGAAATATATATATAAGCATTTAGAATATTAAATTCTAAGTGCTTTATTTTTTTGACAGAAGTATGTTGCAAACATTATTCATATATGTTAGAATTGTAAATATAAAATAATAGGGGGAAATATGAATAACACAAACATAGAAGAAAACAAATTAAAAGAAACACAAAAAATGGCACTATATTTTTTCATATATGCTTTTTTAGGCTGGGTTTTAGAAACAACATTTTGTCTAGTAACATTAGGAGTATTTAATAAGAGAGGATTTTTATATGGTCCAGTATGTCCAATGTATGGATTTGCAGCAATTGGTATGATACAAATGCTTAAAAATGTAAAAACAAATACATTAGGAAAATTCTTTATTTGTATGGTGTTTTTTACAATATTTGAATATGTTGTAGCAGTTGTATTAGAAAGTTTATTTGGATTAAGATGGTGGGATTATTCAAATGAAGTATTAAATTTTCAAGGAAGAATAAGTCTACCTTATTCAATTGCGTGGGGTATAATAGGTACTATTTTTGTGGAAAAAATACATCCTTTTGTAGAAAAAAAGACTGAAAAGATGACAGCTTGGATTAATAAAAAAGCTCAAATCATTATTTTGTATTTATTAGTAATAATTATTTTAGTTGATTTTATATTGTCAGTAGTGAAGTATGTAAATATATAGTTAACATGCTTCCTACATAATATATGCCAATATAGCTCAGTTGGTAGAGCAACGGATTCGTAACCCGTAGGTCAGCAGTTCGATTCTGCTTATTGGCTCCAGTAATAGCAAGGAATTTAAGCCTTGCTATTTTAAATTGATTTTTTAAAAAGTGACGAAAAAGTGACGAAATAATAAGAAGCGATGTAAAACCGCTTCTTAAATAGATGTTGTTTGCAAAAAATTATTCATTTTTTCCGCCACCTCTTTAAATTCATTTTCAAAAAAGTGGCTATATATTTTATCTGTAACAGCAACACTAGAATGTCCTGCTCTTTTACTAATTATTTGAGATTGAATACCACTTGAAATCTGTAAAGAAATTGAAGTATGCCTTAAACCGATGGAAAGTGATTCTTTTTAAATTATATTTTTTTATTAATTTTTCAAGTATTTTAGAAGGTGTGTCAGGATGCATATCTGCCCCATAATCAGTTGTGAATACTCTATTAGAGTTTTTCCATTTGTTACCAAGTAATATTCTTTTTTGGAGTTGTTCCGCTTGATATTTCTTTAAAATTTGCCTTGTTGAATCAGTAATGTAGATTGTTCTATTACTTGTTTCTGATTTTGTACTTTTTTCATAAATGCCGTAATTTGGTAAGTATTGTGTCGTTTTATTTACAACAATTAAAGACTTATCAAAATCAATATCGTTCCAAGTCAAGCCTGTTATTTCTCCACGCCTACACCCACTATCTAAAGCTAATAATATAATCGCTTGATATTTTATTGGCTCATTTTTTATAACTGTAAGTAATTTTTCTACCTCTTCTGGAGAATAACATTGAATTTCTTGCTTTTTTACTTTAGGCTTGTCTATTAGTGAATTAGGATTTGTTAGTATATAACCCCATTTAATTGCTTTATTTAATGCCATTGATACAGTTGTATAAATTTCTTGTATAGATTTAGAAGATAAAGAGGTAGTTGTCCTTAATTCATTATAAAAATCTTCTAATATTTTTACATTTAAGTCTTTTACTTTAATATTACCGATAGCATTTACTATTTTAGTAGTCCATAATTGATAAGACTTATATGTTTTCAATTCTATTTCATTTTTTTTAGATTCAAGCCATTCACTCATTAAATCGGTTACAGTTAGTTTGTTTTTCTTAATGTAAGTGTTATTTTTTAATTGTAGCTTTAATTCATTTTCTCTCAATTTAGCTTCTTTTTTTCCACCTAAAAAAGTTTCTATATGTCTGATTCTTTTAGTTCCACTATAACCAATTGGAATATCTATTTTATATTTTTTATTTTTTATTAGTTCTTGAATTGCCATTTGTTTTACACCTCCTAATTTGATGAATGTCACTTTCATATTTTAACCAATTTATATAAGCTATATCATTTGGATAATATTTTTGGTTTGCTTTAATTGAATGTTTCCATTCCTTTAAGTATTCTTTGGATTCTATTCCGTTTCTTATTCGTTTTTGAATACGCAATGTTACACTTCTTATTGCGTTGTCGACCGCTGTTTTAGGTTTAGATGTAAGAATTTTTTTATTGAATTCTTTACAAGTCATTTTTTTACTTAAATATTCTTTTTTAGTTTCATTTATTGTTTGAGGTCTTATATTATCACAATATTGTCTATTAGCATTTTTTGCAATGAAAAACCTTCCGCAATTTTTGCATTTTTTAAGATGTATTTGATTATCTAAAATATATAAATATGAAGCTAATAGTACTTGTATAAAATTTTCACATTCATATTGATGAACTATATTAGAAGAGTTTCCTATTGCTTTTATAAATTGTTCTTCAGAAATACAAACTGAAGTATAAAATTCATTTAAATTGTCAAAAGAATTATTTTTATGGAAATTTATATTATGGTGCTTATATTTATTCAATAACTCATTATCAATTATTGTAGAATTAGGAATTTTATAATTTAATGAAAAATATAATTTTGCTTTTTCGTTGATTTTATTAAAATGGTTAGTTGATTCAATTGTTATAAATAAATCTAAATATCTAATAAATAATACTAAATCTTTAAAATCAGAGTATGTTAATATTTCATTTTCAATTTGTATTTCAAGAGAAGACAGAGTTTGATTTTCCTGATTTGGTATACCCAAACAATACAATACTTTTTCATTTATTAATTCTTTCATTATTTCTAATTGTGCTTCACAAAAATCGGTATTTTTATAAGTTTCTAATACAAAGTTGTGATTATTCGTTAAATTAGACATTTGATTCATTATATTAATAAATGTTGTACCTATAGGATATTTTTTTCCATTAAATATTTCTTCTTTTTTATCCTTGCAAAAACTAATTTGCATAAAAATCCTCCTTAGTTATCAAACAAACTTAAATAGTATAGCTTATTTTAAAAAAATTTCTAATCTACAAATGTTGATATAGATGATGTTTAGACTTTTTTTAAAAAAGAAGAAAAAAGTTACTATATCCGTTGTAGATAGAGAAAAACATTTTTGTTAAAATTATATTAGTAATCAGATAAAAATAAAAACATATCTGATAACTAACACGATAATACAACATTGTTGTTTTATTGTCAATAGTTTTGCAAAACTAATAAAAAGTTATTTTGTTGAAAGGAGTAAAAAATGAACAGAGATATAAAAATGGAAATGATTAAAGCAGATTTAAAACAATTTGAATTAGCAAACTTATTATCAATGCATGAACGGAACATTAAGTAAAATGCTAAATCGAAGAGAATTAACAGAAGAGGAGAAAAAGAAAATATTAGATGTAATAAGAGAAAGGAGAAATAAATATGCAAAACAGTAAAAAGATTCTAAATATAAAAGAATTATCTGAATTATTAAATTGTAGTGTTAGCATGATTAGAAAACTTATATATAATAATGAAATACCTTATTTTAAAATTGGAGCAGTCTATCATTTTGATTCAAATATAATAGAAGATTGGATTTTAGACAGGCATAATGATATTGAGATAGGAGGTTTTGAATATGCACATAGATGAGATAATTAATAGATTTGAAAATGTAAAAAGAACTGGGGAAAAGCAATTTCAGTGTTCGTGTCCATCACACTCTGATAATAAGCCTTCTCTTACTATAAGTGAAGAAGACAGTAAAATATTAATGCATTGTCATGCTGGTTGTGATAATAAAGAGATATTAAATAAAGTAGGATTAAAAATAAATGATTTATTTATAAAAAGAAAGGACCAAAAAATGGAATGTTTAGAGAAAGAATATTTTTATACTGATGAAAATGAAAACAAATTATACAAAGCTATAAGATATAGACCAAAGAGATTTTTACAAGCAAAATTTAATAATAATGAATGGATTTTTAATATGAATAATGTTAGGTATGTTCTTTATAACTTGCCTAATGTTATAAAATCTGAAGAAGTATATTTTGTAGAAGGAGAAAAAGATGCTGATAATATTAATAAAATTGGGCTAACAGCTACTACAACAATTGGAGGTGCTTCTGGATTTATTAAAAGAGCTAATGAATATTCAAGAGCATTAAAAGATAAAATAGTGTACATAATTCCAGATAATGATAAAGCGGGGAGAAAATATGCCAAAGATGTATATAAATCAATATCTAATGTTGCAAAAAAAGTAAAAATTTTAGATTTGGTAAATGAAATCGAGGATTTTAAAGAAAAGGGTGATATTTCAGATGTATTAGAGGAATATGGAAAAGATAAAACATTAGAAATACTTGAGGCTTTGAAAAATAAAGATTATGAAGTAAAAGTTTTTCCAATTCAAAGCATAGATGAATTAAATGAAGAGACATTTGAAGAAATTTTAAAGTATTTAGGCATAAAAATAAAATTTAATATTATAACAAAGAGAGTTGTAATTACAGGTGTGCCAAAAAAATATGCGGTAAGTGATTTACAATCTATTTTACCTATATATTTAAAAGGAATATTAAGAAATAAAGGTATTAAAATAAATGATACTAGAAAAATGGAGGAATTTATTATGTTAGAAATTGCAAAAAACAATTTTAATCCAATTTTAGACTTATTAAATAGTCAGGAATGGGATAGAAAAGACAGATTTGAAGAAATTTGTAATATATTTAATTTAAAAAATAAATTAGATAAAATATTATTAATAAAGTGGATTGCACAAAGTGTTGCAATGCTATTAAATAATTTGGAAGAACCTTTTGGAGCAGAAGGAATTTTAACTCTTCAAGGTAAACAAGGAATCGGAAAGACTAGAATTTTTTCATTATTAGCATTAAATCCAGAATGGTTTGCAGATGGTATAGTACTAGATGTAAATAATAAAGATTCACTTATAAGGGCTACGAATCATTGGCTCTGTGAGTTTGGAGAGATAGAAGATACATTAAAAAAAGAGCAGAGCTCATTAAAGGCTTTTGTTACTAGCCCTATAGATGATATAAGACCACCATATGCTAAAGTAAGTGTAAGAAAACCAAGAAATACTAGTTTTTGTGCTTCTGTTAATAGTGTATCATTTTTAAAAGATAGTACAGGTAATAGAAGATTTTGGGTAATACATATAGAGAAAATAGATTATAAAAAACTTGAAAAATTTGGATATAATTGGATTTTACAACTATGGTTACAGGCTTATGATGAGGTAAAAAAAGACATTAATTGTTTTAGATTGACTGAAGAAGAACGAAAACTTGTAATGGAAAATAATTTAAAATTCACAGAGTTCTTGCCATATGAAGAAGAATTAATGGATATGATAGATTTTGATTCAAAGGATAAAAAAATATGGAGAAATAAAGAATTAATGAAATATTTTCCTAATGGAACAGCTCAAGCGATAGGTAAAGCATTAAATAAAATAGAAAATAATTATCCTGAGGCAGTTAAAATAGGGAGAACAAGTAAAGGGGTTAAATATTTAATGAAAATAAAAGATGAATATTTAAAAGATAAAAGTGTAGAAAATGTAGGCATTGTATAAAAAATATAACTTGTTTATTTATTATTTATTAATAATTTATAAAAGTTTATAAATAACATACATATTCTACACTCAGATAGAACATAAGGGGGACTCTTCTGTAGTTAACTCAAGGCTTTCCTTCCGAAATTTTCTAATATATAGAGAGAAAACACTGATTTAATAAACACAAATCAGTGTTTATTCTATTTCTTTTATAAAATCCTTTAGCATATCTTCCATAGAAACATTAAAAACTTTGCATAAAGCATAAAATTCATATTCTTTAACAACTCGCTTCCCAGATTCGATATTTTGCAAAGAAGATTTAGGAATATCTATGCCCAATAGTAGTAATTTATTAGATAATTGAGCTAAAGACAAATTACTAAGTTCTCTATATTTTTTTATATTTGTACCTATAACATTTAACTTTCCATTATATTTTATAAATTTATTCATAAAATTGACCTTTCAATAATATTTTTATTGATTTTATAACAAATATATGATATTATCGTCTTACACATAATACGATAAACGAATAAATAAAAAATATTCATAATGAGAAAAATAATTTAACTTTAATGATAAAAATTTAATATAACAGATAGAAAATAAACTACTGAATAAAAGGGGGGTGAGATTATTGTAATTATATAAATTATAATAGCAATAAAAAATAATAGAAAGGAGAATGATTTATGAGAAGTAAAAGTACAATAGAGCTGACTAAAAAATAAATATAATAAATACTTTTATAAGAATAGCTATAAATAGTGTATATATTATTTTGAAATTAAAAGTAATACAAAGATTAGAAATATGTAAAAGAAAAAAGGAGAAGTGAGTAGATGAAAAAAATAATTTTAATAGTAATACTAACAATAACTATTATTGGAGTTGGGTTCATATTAATTAATAATTTTCTATTAAGCAACAATGAAAAAGAAATTTTAGAAGTACTAAAAGATTTAGATAATTCATTACAGAATCCTAAGGAAAAGAAAGAAGGCACATTAAATTTTATGCCATCAGAGCCAATGACTTTAAAAAAATATGTAGATACAATATATGAAGTAAGAAAAATTAATACAGAAAGTGGAAATATAATGTTTTTATTTAAAGTTAAAATTTTAACAGAAAATGGTGATAATTATGAAGGCATATTAGAAGTAGTTGATGGAGAAATAAAAGGAATGACAATAGATGACAAAACAATAGAAAATATTAATAATGATGTAGAAGAAAATAACTTTACAAATTCTTTACAAAAGGCTTTTATAGAACAAATTAATAAAATAATTACAGAAAAGTGGGATGAAGCATCTAAAATTAATAATGTAAACTTTATAAAAATTTTGAATAGAATATAGGAGAATTTATATGAAAGAAGATAATAATAAAGAAATTTTAAATAAGAAAAATATAATTATAATTTGTATATTAGTGATAATTATAATTAGTGTATTAATGTTTTTGAAATTTTATAATAGTAATGTCAATAAGTTCAGGAGAGAGTTAGAAGAATATAATATAGAAGAACTTAAAGAAATTTATAAGACAACATCTAGTTATGATGAAAAGAAAAAAATAGAAAAAATTTTTAAAGAAAAATTGAATGATATATTGAATCAATTTGTACTAAATGAAAAGAACTATGAAGAAACTTATGAGAAAATAGAAAAATATGTTGAATTTTCAAATTTTGAAAATAGTATAACAGAAGCAAAGAAAAAATTAGAACAAATAAAGGAATCTAAAGATAATTTTGCTAAGGGACAAGAGGCGGAAAAGAATAATAACTTATTAGAATCAATTGAAAATTATCTAAAAGTTATAGAATTAGATACTAATAACTATAAATATGCTCAAAAATATATAAATAATAACAAAAATACTTTAAAAGATAGTATTCTGACAGAAGTAGATTCTTTAATAAAAGAAAAAAATTACATAGATGCTAATATAAAATTAGAACTATTACAAAAAATTTTTACTAATGATAGCAATATAAATCAAAAAATTTTATTAATAAAGGATGAAGCAAAAAAACAAGAAATAGAAAAATATAAAAATAATCAAGAAGTAAGTGTAATATCTGCTACGAAACATAAAGAATGGTATTCAAGTACAATATCAGGAGTTCAAGTAATAGTAAAAAATAATACTTCAAAAGTTGTAAAATCATACATTGTTTCGGTTTTAGCATATGATACATCTGGATATCCTCTTAAAATTGAATATAATGACTATGAAAAATTAGTTAAAGCTGATGGAGCAAATATTCAACCAGGAGAAACACATGGAAAGGACAACTATTGTGATATTTACTATGAGCAAGAAAAAATTTCAACAGCTCTCGCATGTGTAAAAGAGGTAGAATATTATGATGGAAGCATATGGGAAAACCCTTACTATGAGTACTGGAAAGAACAATATAAAGAAAAACCAATGGAAATATAAATATAAACTATAAGTTATAGTATACAAAAATAAAAGTTTCATATAGATAGTTATAAATTGTTAATTGAATAATTTATATAAACATATACAATTTTTTATAAATAAACAAAAAAATATAGCAAAATATATAAATAAATTTTCTATAGAAATCATAGTACATTTACAAAAAGATACATATGATTTTTATTTTTAATAATAATGATTTTGATATAGTAACACAAGGGATAATGAGCAGTAATATTTGGATAAAAGATTAGTGTTATAAAAAGTGACGAAAAAGTGACGGAAGTTATAATAGTTTATGAAAATTTGTATAAAAATATAATAGTTATATCCGTTATATACATTGAAAATAAAGCACTTTATACAACTATATAAAAAGCTGTAATAAGTGCTTTAACGGATTCGTAACCCGTAGGTCAGCAGTTCGATTCTGCTTATTGGCTCCAACGACGTATCTGTTCGAACTTTTTATAAAACAGATAGATACAAAAATCAATCAGTAAAATGGTTGATTTTTTCTTTTGCAAAAAATCATCCTAATTCTATAAGGAAAGGATGGTGCGAAAAATGAAGATAATTAAGCAAGAACTAGAGCAACAATACATTTTGACGAAACATCTCCCCATATGCACATTGTAGGCGTTCCAATAGCCACAAATTGTACTAGAGGAATGAAAAAACAAGTAGGCAAAAGTAAGGTATTTACAAAAGCAACACTTACTGAAATACAAGATAAAATGAGAAATGCTTGTATTAAGTCATATAACAAATTTTATGAAGTTAATACTAGACTAAAAGAAAAGCAAAAAGGCAGAAATCAAGACATAAATGTTAATCAAATGAGTAATTATAGAGAAATTAAGAAACAACTAAAACAGAAAGAACAAAAACTTGAAAAAGCTAATACTAAAACTAGACAGCTTCATAATACAAGCAAAGATATAGATAAAATTTTAGATAATTTAAAACCTACTTTGATGAATAAAATTAATATGGTTATTTCAAGCGAGGATGTCCAGAAAATTAAAAATTATACAAAAGATGTAAAAGAAATATAACCCAGACAGTTAGAAGTGTAAATGACTTAAATATGGCGATTAAAGATTTTGAACATTCTGCTTTTGAGATAGAAAAAGAAAATTGTTCATTAAAGTATGAAATAGAGCTAAAAGATAATGAAATTGGCAATCTAAAAAGTGAAATATCTACTAAAGATAAAATTATAGGCAAGTTACAAACTGAAAAAGAAAAGATAAGACAAGAATTACAGAAATTTAAAGACTTTTGGCGTAGTATTATGAGCCATTTTCACAAAAGAATTTGTTATGATAAAGGCGAAAACTATAAAATTGTTAGTGATGATTTATATAAAAATGGCATTTTTGATAGCAACGATAATGAAATCGCTAATAACATTGCTAGAAAAGTAACTATACCAGATGAAAATAAGCAACCCAAGAATAAAAAGAAAAATAATGATACCAGATTTTAAGAGGAGGATAATTGAATATGGATAATGATAAAGTAAAATATTTGATAGATATGATAAATGATATGGATTTAATAAATAAATTAAGACTTGCAATATGTATGAGTAATAGCAATTGTACTAAATTAAAGTATGATAAACCTAGAATGTATAAATATTTTGATAATTTACTAAAGAAAATTGATGAAGAATATAGAACTACTTTAATAAATTTTGCAAAATATCATCTTATAATGTTTACAATGGCTAAAATTATGGAAATGACAAAAGAGGAACAAAATCAAGTGGCATTATATTTATTTAATTCTGTAAATCCTAAAGCTTGCAAAGAAAATATTTAGAAGAGCAAAATCGGTGCAGTTATAAACTACACCGATTGACTGTATCGCCTTTTTGCACTGTACAATCTCACGGTTGAAACATGATAGCCGTTGTCGGATGCGATAGATGTGAAGCTGTCTTTGCAAAAGTCACTTGCTGTTTGAGGGCTTTCAATGATTTCGAATGCCTTGACAAAAGGAAGATCGCATTCCTTAATTTGGGAAAGAACTTCGCCTACGCTCGGCTTGAAAAATCCATGATAATCATAATCATGCAAGCAGACGAAATCTCTGCCTTCCAAAACTTCAAGTTCGCCCTCGCAAACTTCTTCTCTCACATCTTCATCA
>CAKPCL010000001.1 GCA_934141605.1 uncultured Clostridia bacterium | reverse complement strand
GGTTCGAACCTCCGCGCCCCTTTCGGGACCTAACTGTTTAGCAAACAGTCCCCTTCACCACTTGGGTACATCTCCAAGTATATAAAAAAAGATATAAAAACTTAAATCTATAAAATTATAAATTTATGGTCTTATATCTATATTAAAGTTTGGCGGAGAGGGTGGGATTCGAACCCACGGTACGCTATAAACGCACGCCAATTTTCAAGACTGGTGCCATAAACCAACTCGACCACCTCTCCATTTGCTTGACAAATGTTCTTGTATGTCCAGCGACAGTATTTATATTAGCATTTTTAAAAACATTTGTCAATAGAATTTTCAATATTTTTTTATTTGTTTTTCGCAAATTATCTAGCTTTATATAAATTATTAGAATCAACCGCTTTTTTTATTGCCTCAAGTTCTTCTTCTGATAAAGTATACTTAGAATTTCCATTTTCCACTGGTTTTGCATAAATATTAGACATCTCTCTAGAATAAATACCGTTAAAAACAACACCATTGTTCTTCTCATCTAATAACGCTGCTGCAAAGCTCAAATCACTTCCAGTATCTTTAAAAGCACTATATCTTACAATACCTACCTTTTGTATACATTTAGAAATGTCTTCATCTAAGCCTTTGCAAAAAGATATTATTTCTGCATTTTGTTCTTCAATTCTGCTAACTTCATTGATAAATTTATTTAAGTCTTCTTCAATGTTTTTGCCATTTCCTATTTTGCTCATAAATTTTTTGTATCTGTTATTTAATTTTATATTATTTATTAATATAACCAAAAAGCCAATGAATAATACAATAGTAACTACACTTAAAATTACCATATAACTATCAGTTTTTAAAAATTCTAAAATTCCTTGCATTTAAATACCTTCCTATTTCATTAATTTTAGTATTCTCTCTAAATCATCATTTGATGCGTATTCAATAATTATCTTGCCTTTTTTCTTTCCAGGGTCTAATTTAACTTTTGTTCCAAAAAATCCTTGAAAAGTATTTTCTATATCTCTGTATAAGATATTTGCTCTTTTTAAGTCTTCTTTTGACATTTGTTTTTGATTGATTTTTTTATTTCTTTGTTCTATTTCTCTAACTGTTGTTCCTCTTTCTATCATGTCTACTGCCATCATATATTGTTTTTCTGGGTCTGTAATTGAAAGTAAAGCTTTACAGTGTCCTTCAGTTAGTTTACCTTGTTTTGCAAATTCTAGAACACGAGGTTCTAGGTTTAAAACTCTAATAGTGTTTGCAATTGCACTTCTACTTTTTCCTAATTTTTTTGCTACTTCTTCTTGTGTTAATCCATAGTCGTTCATTAAGTTTTTTATTCCTAATGCTTTTTCAAATGGGTTTAAGTCTTCTCTTTGTATATTTTCTATTAATGCTATTTCATTATTTTTCTTTTCGTCATCTTCTCTAACAATTACAGGTATTTCTTCTAAACCTGCTAATTTACAGGCTCTCCATCTTCTTTCTCCTGCAATTATGCTATAATAACCTTCTTTTTCTGTTACTATAATTGGTTGTATTAATCCATATTCTTTTATAGATTCAGCAAGTTCTTCTAATGCTTCTTGATTAAAGTTTTTTCTTGGTTGATTTCTATTTGGTTCAACTTCTGTGATTTTTAAATTTCTTAATATATCATTTTCTTTTTGTTTTTCTTCTTCTGGAACTGGTCCAAATAAAGCATCTAAGCCTTTTCCTAATCCAGTTTTTTTAGGCATTTGTATCACTCCCTCTTTTAATTATTTTTTGTTTCATTTATTTTTAAAAATTCTTTTGTGAATTTTTCATACATTTTTGCACCTTTTGATTTTGGGTCATATTCTGTTATTGGCATTCCATAACTTGGTGCTTCACTTAATCTAACATTTCTTGGTATAACTGTTTTGTAAACTTTATCATTAAAATATTTTTTTACCTCTTTTACAACTTGGTTGGATAAGTTTGTTCTTGCATCATACATTGTTAGTAATGCACCTTCTATTTCTATGTTTTTATTTAGGTGTTTTTTTACTAAGTTTATTGTGTTTAAAAGTTGTCCTAGTCCTTCTAGTGCATAGTATTCACATTGTACAGGTATCAAGACACTATCTGAAGCTGTAAACGCATTTAATGTTATTAGTCCTAATGATGGTGGACAATCTATTAAAATGTAATCAAATTTGTCTTTTATATTTTCTAATTTTTCTTTTAGTCTTTGTTCTCTTGACATCATAGAAACTAATTCTACTTCTGCTCCTGCTAGGTTTATATTTGATGGACATACTAATAAGTTTTTTATTACTGTTTTTTCAACAACTTCTTCCATTTCTGCATCTCCAACTAATATATCATATGTTGAAAATTCTACTTCTTTTTCAGCTCCAACACCGCTTGTTGCATTGCCTTGAGGGTCTGCGTCTATTAATAAAACTTTTTTTCCTTTTTTTGCTAGCATTGTGCTTAAATTTATTGTTGTAGTAGTTTTTCCTACTCCACCTTTTTGATTTGCTACTGATATTACTTTTCCCACTTTATTAGCCTCCATTTTATAGTTAATATTTACTTGCTGATTTGTTTTATTTATATATTTATAATATACAATTATTTTAAAAAAGTCAATGTTTTTTTGATATTTTTATAATATTTTTTCTCAATAAAAAAAGCCTTTGAAATAGCTTTATTTCAAAGGTTCTTTTGATGGCAAACCTGCTTTTCTAGGATATATACTTGGTGTGTTTTTTATTTTATTTATAATTATTACATTTCTTGAAATATCTGAATTTGGTAATTTAAAATAGTCTATATTTTCTATTTTTCCGCCTAGTATTTTTATAGCATTTTTACTATTTTCAATTTCTTCTTCTATTTCATTTCCTTTCATGCAAATACATTTTCCATTAAGTTTAGTAATAGGAACTAGATATTCTGAAAGAGTAGTTAAATTAGCAACTGCTCTTGCTGTAACATAATCAAATTTTTCTCTATATTTTTTATCTTTTCCAAAATCTTCTATTCTACTATGAACTGTTTTGATTCCTTTTAAGTCGGTTTTATTTATTACTTCATTTAAGAAGTTAATTCTTTTATTCAAAGCATCAACTAATGTAATATCTAAATCAGGCCTATATATTTTTAAAGGTATTCCTGGAAATCCCGCACCTGTTCCAACATCAGCAAGTTTTTTATTTTGTTCAATGTATTTATTTATTGTTAAAGAATCAATAAAGTGTTTTAATATTACTTCTTCTGGTTCAGTTATAGCTGTTAAATTTATTTTTTCATTCCATTCTAATAATAGGTTCATATATTCATAAAATTGGTTTAATTGTTTATCATTAAACTTTATATCTATTTTTTCACCATAAGAGCACATTAACTCTTTAAAATTATCTATATTCATAAAAACTCCTTTTTCTAATTATATATTCTTTTTATTCATTTGCAAATATATTAATAGAACAGATATATCAGCTGGAGAAACTCCAGAAATTCTAGAAGCTTGTCCTATTGAACGAGGTTTAAATTTATTAAGTTTTTGTCTTGCTTCTAAACTTAAGCCATTTATTTGTTCATAGTCGACATTTTCTGGTAGTAGTTTTTCTTCTAGTTTCTTAAATTTTTCTACTTGTGCTTCTTGCATTTTTATATATCCTTCATATTTTACCTGAATTTCTACTTCTTCTTTTTCTTGTAATGTAAGTTCTGGTCTGTTTTCATCTATTGGTTCTAGTTTTTCATAATTTAATTCTGTTCTTTTTAGTAATTCTGACATTTTTGTTCCTGTTGTTAATTCTGATGTTCCATATTTTACTAATAAATCATTTACTTCTTTAGTTGGTTTAACTACTGTATTTTTCAATCTTTGTATTTCTTTTTCAATATTTTCTTTTTTAATTAAATATTTTTTATATCTTTCATCTGAAATCAATCCTATATCATGCCCTATTTCTGTTAGTCTTAAATCAGCATTGTCTTGTCTTAAAAGAAGTCTATATTCAGACCTAGATGTCATCATTCTATATGGTTCATTTGTTCCTTTTGTAACAATATCATCAATTAATACTCCTATATAAGCTTGGCTTCTATCTATTATTACAGGTTCTTTTCCTTTTATTTTTTGAGCAGCATTTATTCCAGCAATTAATCCTTGACAAGCTGCTTCTTCGTATCCTGAAGTTCCGTTTGTTTGTCCTGCCATAAATAGTCCTTCTATTCCTTTATATTCTAGAGATAATTTTAAATTAGATGGGTCTATGCAATCATATTCAATAGCATATGCAGACCTTGTAAATTCTGCTTTTTCTAGTCCTGGTATAGTATGGTATAAAGCAATTTGTACATCTTCTGGTAGTGAAGAACTTAATCCTTGTATGTACATTTCATCTGTGTCTAATCCAACTGGTTCAACAAAGGCTTGATGTCTAGGTTTATCACTAAATCTAACCACCTTGTCTTCAATTGATGGGCAATATCTAGGCCCTGTTCCTTCTATTTTTCCGGCATATAAAGGTGATCTATGTAAGTTTTCTCTGATTATTTTATGTGTTTCTTCATTTGTATAAGTTAAATAACAGTCTACTTGTTTTAAATCTTTTATTTCGTCTTCAAAAGAAAATGGTACAATATTATCATCACCCTTTTGAACTTCCATTTTGCTAAAATCTATACTTCTTTTGTTAATTCTAGCAGGTGTTCCTGTTTTAAATCTAACTAAATCTACTCCTATTTTTCTTAAAGAATTTGATAATTGATTTGCTGCTGCAACTCCATCAGGCCCGCTTTCTTGTGAGAATTCTCCCATAAATATTTTTCCTTTTAGATATGTTCCAGTAGCAACAATAACGGCTTTTACTCCATATATTGCACCAACTGCAGTTTCTATCCCCACTACCTTGCCATTTTCTACTTTAATATCCACAATTTCTCCCTGTTTTAAAAACAAGTTTTCTTGTTTCTCTAAAGTATGTTTCATTTCCATGTGATATTTTTTTCTATCTGCTTGTGCTCTTAAAGAATGAACCGCTGGTCCTTTAGAAGTATTTAACATTTTAATTTGTATCATAGTTTTGTCAATGTTTTTCCCCATTTCACCACCAAGTGCATCTATTTCTCTTACTAAATGTCCTTTTGAGCTTCCCCCTATATGTGGGTTACATGGCATGTTGGCAACTGCTTCTAAGCTTATTGAAAATACTAATGTTTTCATTCCTAATCTAGCTGCTGCTAATCCTGCTTCACACCCTGCATGTCCTGCTCCGATAACTGCTACATCATAATCTCCTGCATAATAACTCATTTTATTTTCCTTTCCTTAGGAAACAGAAATCCGTGTTTTTTTTATTTTTATAAAAACTTTTACCTTTTAGTTTATTTTTTATTTTGTCGATTTTTGTCGAACACGCATATTATAAGCCGTTTATATGTTTTTTGTTTAATTTTACTTTATTGTTTGAACCTATGGATAAAGTATATTTATTTTATGTTCACTTCACTATTTGTTCGCTTTAAAATTTATATATTTTAAAAACAATTTTTATATCTTTTTATTTCTGTTTCTAATTTTTTATTTTATTTTTCTATTTTTTGTTATTTTGACTTTATATAGTTTTTTACCCTTTATATTACAAATTATATACCTGATTATATAAAACTGCTTTATTTTGGATTTTCGTGTTAATTTTATATAACTATTTTCCAAGACAGAATTTAGCAAAAATTTCATTAATTATATTTTCTGTTACAAATTCTCCTGTTATATTTCCTAAATCCTCTAATATATCTTTTATAAAAATGGCAATTATATCTATTGGCATGTTTTCTTCTACTGTATTTCTTGCTTTTTTTACATTTTCTATAGATTTAGAAATCAAATTTTTGTGTCTTAAATTAGTTATAATGACATCATTATCTACATTAATTTCATTTAAACTGAACATATTTGCAATTATAGAATACAATTCTTCTAATCCTATTCCATTTAATGCTGATATTTTTAAAATATGTTCCGTAACATTTTTTAATCTGTTATCATTTTCATCTATAACTGCGTTTAAATCTGATTTATTTAATAAAATAATAGATTTTTTATTTTTTATAATATCTAATATTTGCATATCTTCTTCAGTTAATTCTTTAGAACTGTCAAATATTGCTATAATTAGATCAGCTTCTTTTGCTATTTCTTTAGATTTTGCTATTCCTATTTTTTCAACTTCATCTTTTGCTTCTCTAATTCCCGCTGTATCTATTAATTTTAGTGGTATCCCTTCTATATTAACAAATTCTTCTATAGTGTCTCTTGTAGTTCCTTCATATTCTGTTACTATGGCTCTGTCTTCTTTTAAAATTGCATTTAACAAAGAAGATTTTCCAGCATTTGGTTTTCCTATAATTGCTGTTTTTATGCCTTCTTTTATAAGCTTTCCATTATCAAAGCTCTTTTCTAAGTTCTCTAGTTTTAATTGTACACTATCTAACATATTTAATATTTGTTTATTTGTAACATCTTCTACATCATATTCAGGATAATCTATGCTAACATCTACATTTACCATTACATCTAAGATTTCTTGTTTTATATCCCTTATTTTTTTAGATAATAACCCCTCTAACTGCTTTATTCCTGTATTTAATTCTCTTTCTGATTTTGCATTAATAACATCAATAACTGATTCTGCTTGCAATAAATCTATTCTTCCATTTAAAAAAGCTCTTTTTGTGAATTCTCCTGGTTCCGCAAGATTTGCTCCGTTTTTTAGGCATAATTCTAATATTTTTCTTATTACAATATTGCCTCCATGAGTATTTATTTCACACATATTTTCAGTTGTATAGCTTTTAGGAGCTTTAAAATATGATACCAAAACTTCATCAACAATATTTTCATTTTCAACTATAACTCCATATTTTATGCTATATCCCTTTATATCTTCTATATTTTCTTCTTTCTTTGGTCTAAATATTTTGTTTAGTACTTCAAAGCAATTATCACCACTCATTCTTACTATTCCTATTCCACCTATTCCGTGGAGCCGTAGATATTGAAGCAATTACATCCATTTTTTCATCTCCCTAAAAAAAGGTCAAAGATACAATATTACTTTTATTATTAAAGTAAAATCTGACCTTTGACCTCCGATTTTATATATTTAATTATTTTCTTTTTAGTGATACAACCACTTTTCTTCTTGGTTCTTCACCTATACTTCTTGTTTCTACTTTGTCACTATTTTGTAGCTTTGTATGAATTATTTTTCTCTCATATGCTTGCATTGGTTCTAAAGTAACTGATTTTTTTGTTTTTATAACTGTTTTTTCAATTTTTTCTGCTAAATCTTCTAATGCTTTTTGTCTTTTTTCTTTATATCCTTCAATATTTAAAATTACTCTTACTCTATTTTCTATTCCTTTGCTAGCAATTGAAGATAAGATATTTTGAAAAGCATATAATGTTTCTCCTCTATATCCAATTAAAAATCCTAAGTTTTGATTTTTAATGTCTATATTTAGTCCTGTGCTTGATTTTTCAATAGAATAACTAGCATCACATTTAACTTTTTCGAAAAATTCTTTAAGAAATTTTCCAACATTTTTTTCAGCTTTTTCCTGTTCTTCAGTAGATAATTCTATTTCTTTTCTTTCTTTTTTTACAACATTTTCTTGATTTATATTTTCTTTTAATGTTAATTGTACTTTTACAACTCTAGGCGCTAAAATACTGAAAAAACTTCTTTTTTCTTCATTTTCTAAAACTTTTATATCAACCATGTTTTTAGAAACATTTAATTTTTTTAAGCCGTTTTCAATAGCTTCATTTGTTGTTTTACCTTCTGAAATAATACTTTTATCCATAACTAACATTCCCTTCGCTCTACTAATTGTAAATTATTTAATCTTTTACTATTTTATCTAAAATTAATCTTTCACCTATCATTAGAATATTATTTACTAACCAATATAAAGCAAGACCTAATGGTGCTACTAAAGATATTGAAACAGACATTATTGGCATCATCCAAGACATCATCTTGTTTGATTGTGCCATAGCATCTTCCATTTCATTTTTTTCTTCTTCTTTATTTTCTGTAATGTCTATTACATCATCTTTCTTAGTATTTTTCCTTTGCATTGATGTTGTAATTCTCATTGATATAAATGTTGATATTATGTAAAGAATTGGTATTATATAAACTGTCCAATCTCCTAAATTTTGTTGTGGTATCTTACTTAAATCCAATCCACAAAAGTTCATATTTAAATTAATTTTATGTAAATTTTCATCTTCTGGAAATTTTTCTTTTAAGTAGTCTAATTCTCTTACTATATCGATTTCAGAATAAGCTTGGCTAACTGTCATTCCTTCATCTTTCATTTGTTGTACATATGTATTTATTTGTTCTTTATCAATTTTTTTCATATATGTTAAAGGAAATCTAACCATATAGAATATTGATATTAATAAAATAAATTGTACAATTGTACTTAAACAGCCACTAAATGGGCTCATATTTTCTTTTTTATATAAATCCATCATTTCTCTGTTTAACTTTTCAGGATCATTTTTATATTTAAACTGTAAAACTTTTATTTGTTCTTGCAGTTTTGAACTCTTTTTCATTGTTCTTTGTTGTTTTATTGATAATGGTAACATTATTAATTTTATAAGTACTGTAAATAATATTATTGCTAATCCATAATTTCCAACAAAATCATTTATAAAATTCAAAATGAAACCAAAAATATTTGCAAAAAATTGAAACATTTGCATTCCTCCTACTTACTTTAGTGGATCATACCCACCTTTTGAAAACGGATTACATCTTAAAATTCTGCGTATTCCTAAAATTGTACCCTTTAAAGCCCCATACTTTTCAATTGCTTGTTTTGTGTATTCAGAGCATGTAGGATAAAATTTGCAATTTATATTTTTACTTTGTAACCATAAAGAAATATTTTTTTGATAAAAATTTATAAATTTTAAAAGTATATTTTTCATTATATATATTTCCTTATATCTTTTATATTTCATTATTTTTTATGTTTGATTTTTCGAAAATAGTATTCATATCACTTTTTATATTATCAAAAGTTGCCTCTTTTATGTCTGATTTTTTCTTCCACAAAAATACTATACTTTTTCCATTTTTTATTTGTGGTTCTAATATCTTATAATTTTCTCTAATAAGCCTTTTTATTTTGTTTCTTCTTACGGCTTTAGCTGTTTTAACACTAATAGCTAGTCCTAAAAAATTACAATTTTTGTTGTTATCTTTTATAAAAGCTTCTATATTTTTTCCAGAATAATATTTTCCTTTTGTCAAAACATTTTTAAATTCATAATTTTTCTTTAACATTTTTGTTTTTTTCATTAATTTTCTTCCCTTCATTTTGGTAGAACTTAAATGAAAAAATTTAATTTAAGTTTTAATTATATTAAAAGGCAAGAATAAGAAAATATAACCTTGCCCTTACTAATAATTAATATTTTAAGCACTTAATTTTTTTCTACCTTTAGCTCTTCTTGCTTTTAAAACGTTTCTTCCTGCTCTAGTTTTCATTCTTTTCATAAATCCATGCTCTCTTTTTTCTTGTTTTGTTTTTGGTTGAAATGTTCTTTTCATTATAGCACCTCCTACTAGATTTTGTTTATTAAATTCCATTACTGGAAATTTCATGCAATATAACAAGTATATCGATTATACAGTAAGTTTTTATATTTTGTCAAGAGTTTTTATAAAAAAGTATTTAAAAAAACTATGTAAACTTTTTTAAGTTTTTTGCAATTTTTTTTACATTTTCCACAGTTTTTTTTACAATTATCCACATTTTAAATTTTTTTTCCACAATTCTATTGACTTATTATTCTTTTTTTTGCTATTATATTAATTACAAAAAAAATTAAGATTTTTGCTTAAAAATCAATAAAAATATGTTCGTATTTTTTATAGTTTTTTTTCATAAATATTACAGAATTATCAACACCTGTGGATAATTCTGTGGATAATTTTAAAAGAAAGGATGAATTAAATGTCAGTTAATAAAGATGAACTTTTACAAAAATTAAAAGATTTATTAAAAGATGAATTAACACCTATATCTTATGAAACTTGGATATTACCTTTAGGAATTGAAAGCATAGATGATAATCACATTGTTTTTAGCATTGTTTCAGATTTTCAAAGAGATTTCATTGAAACCAAATTTAGAAGTTTAATTTTCAATACATTAAGATATATAACAAACAAAGAGTGGACCTTTTCTGTAGCAGAAATAGCTGATAGTACACAAAAAGGTGACATAATTTCTGACAAAAATTCGAATGTATCAGACATGGAATTAGAACATAATCACCTAACATTGAATCCAAAATATACATTTGAAACATTCGTTGTTGGAAATAATAACAGATTTGCTCATGCAGCAGCATTAGCAGTAGGTAATGAACCTGGAAAATCTTATAATCCATTATTTATATATGGTGGTGTTGGTTTAGGAAAAACCCACTTAATGCATGCAATAGGGAATAGAATACTAGAAAACAATAGCAAATCTAATATTTTATATGTTACTTCAGAAAAATTTACAAACCAACTTATCAATGCTATAAAAGATAGCAAAACAGAAATGTTTAGAAATAAATATAGAAATATTGATGTTTTACTAATTGATGATATCCAATTTATAGCAGGTAAAGATAGAATTCAAGAAGAATTTTTCCATACTTTCAATACTTTAAGAGAAGATGGAAAACAAATTATAATCTCAAGTGATAAACCACCAAGAGATATAGAATTTCTTGAAGATAGATTAAAATCAAGATTTGAGTGGGGACTATTAGCAGATATATCTTGTCCAGATTATGAAACTCGTTTAGCAATATTAAGAAAAAAAGCTCAAGATGAAAATATAATAATAGATGATTCAATTTTGTCTGATATAGCTACTAAAATAGATTCAAACATTAGAGAATTAGAAGGAGTATTTAACAAAATTGTAGCTAGAGCTTCATTAATACATAGTCCTATAACTATTGAACTAGCAGAAAATATAATAAACGAATTTAAATACGAAAATGAAAAAGTAATTTCTTGTGATTTTATAAAAGAAACTGTTAGCAAGTATTTTAGTATAGATAAAGATGAATTATCAGGAAGCAAAAGATCAAATGACATAGCTTTTCCTAGACAAATTGCAATGTATCTATGTAGAGAAGTTGCCGGAATGTCTTTCCCACAAATAGGAATAGATTTTGGTAATAGAGACCACTCAACAGTAATGCACGGATACAATAAAATATCTAGGGAAATAAAAGAAAAAAATAGTACCAAATTAATTGTGGAAAGTGTTAAGAACATAATTACGAGTGAAAAAAATAAGTAATATCAAATAGTTTAATATTGTTTTTAAATTTATGTTTGGAAAAATAGTTGTTTGGAATAAATTTTTAAAATTCTTCTTACGGAAACAACTCATTAGATATCCACACCTCATTGTTAATAACCTGTTTAAAACATGTGTAAAACTAAGTTATAAACAATTTGATTTTTAAAGTGTGGAAAAAAAACAACTTTATCCACCAAATTATTCACAACAATTTTTCTAGGGATATCAACTTTCAACATAGTTTTCCACAGTTTCCACAGTACCTAATACTAATACTACTAAATATATTTATTATTTTATTATATAATTAAAGGAGGAACAAAAAATGAAAATAGTTTGTTACAAAGACAAAATATTAAAAGCTATCAATTCCGTAGTAAAAGGTGTAGCTTCAAAAACAACAATGCCTATATTAGAAGGTATATTAATTCAAACAAATGATAATGAAATAAAATTAACAACATATGACTTAGAAATTGGAATAGAATATATAATGGAATGTGATGTAAAAGAACAAGGAAGTACAGTAGTTAATGCAATAATGTTTAGTGAAATTATTAGAAAATTACCAGATACTGAAATTTATATAACATTAAATGATAAAAATTTATTAGAAATAGAATGTGAAGGTTCTTTATATAAATTATCAACAATGAATCCAGAAGAATTTCCAGAACTTCCAAAAATAGAAGTAGAAAATTCAATAGAAGTAGAACAAAATACATTAAAAAATATGATTAGAAAAACATTATTTGCAGTAAGTACTGAAGAAAATAGACCTATTTTCACAGGAAGTTTATTTGAAATAAAACAAAATAAATTAA
Source organism: uncultured Clostridia bacterium (assembly GCA_934141605.1). Lineage (GTDB taxonomy): Bacteria > Bacillota > Clostridia > TANB77 > CAG-508 > CAG-269. The sequence continues at coordinate 213,496 of CAKPCL010000001.1, read as the reverse complement.
ACATTGTAGCAGTAGACGGATTTAGATTAGCTTTAAGAAGCATATATTTAAATAATCAAACAAATGATTTTAGTGCAGTAATACCAGGAAAAACTTTAAATGAAATTATTAAAATATTATCAGATTCATTTGAAACTGTAAAAATAGGAGTTTCTAAAAATCAAGCACTTTTTGAAATGGATAATTGTAAAATTGTAACTAGAGTTTTAGATGGAGAATTTTTAAATTATAAAAATGTTATTCCAGAGAATTGGGAAACAAAAGTAAAAGTTAATAAAAGTAATCTTCAAAATAGTTTTGAAAGAATTAGTTTAATATCAGCATCATCTGTAGAAAAAGAAAAAAAATATCCAGTAAAAGTAAATGTTGATATAGGAAAAATAGTAATATCTTGTACAAATCAAACAGGAGATGCAAAAGAAGAATTATTTGTTGAAACAGAAGGTAAAAATTTAGAAGCAGGATTTAATCCAAAATATTTTCTAGATAGTTTAAAATCAATAGATGACGAAGAAATATATCTTGAATTTGGAACAAGTATATCACCATGTTTAATAAAATCAACAGAAAACAAAGACTATGTATATATGATTTTACCAATCAGAATAAAAGAAGATTAAAAAATTAAAAATAGAATTTCTAAATTTTTAAAATTTGGAAATTCTTAATTTATTTATAAATATCCACAATTTATTAATAAAATGTGGATAAATAATAGAAAAATAAAAAAAAATAAAATAGAAAAAATTAGAATAAAATAGAAAAAAAAAGAAAAAAATAGATAAAAATAAAAAAACAACTTACGAAAATCCAAAATAAGACGATTTAAAAAATTTAAAATATAATTTAATTATAAAAAATAAAATTAATTTAAAACGAAAATAATAAAAAATAGAATAAAATAGAAAAAAATAGAAAAAAAAAGAATAAATTAGAAAAAAATAGTTTATAAATTGTGGAAAATTAATTTATTTTTATAAAAAATTAATAATAAATAATATTTTTTATTAATAAAATAAAAAAATTGGAGAAAAAAATGTGGATAAAAAATATAAAAATTAAAAATTTTAGAAATTATGAAAAAGAAGAAATTAATTTAGAAAAAAATATTAATATTTTTTATGGAGAAAATGCACAAGGAAAAACTAATATAATAGAAGCAATATTTTTATGTAGTTTAGGAAAGTCTTTTAGAGCAAAAAAAGATTTAGAAATGATAAAATTAAATGAAGAAAATTCAATGGTTGAAATAGAATATGAAAAATCAGATAGAGACGGAAAAATAAAAATAGAATTAGGAAATAAAAAAAATATTTATTTAAATGGAATAAAAATAAAAAAATTAAGTGAATTATTAGGAAATTTAAATATAGTAATTTTTACTCCTGATGATATAAATATTTTAAAAGGCGGTCCACAAAATAGAAGAAGATTTTTAGATATTATGATAAGTCAATTAAGACCTAATTATATGCACATATTAAATTTATATTTAAAAACAATTGAACAAAGAAATAAATATTTAAGACAAATAAAAGAAGAAAATAAAGATGAAAAATTATTAGAAATATGGGACGAAAAATTAGCAGAGTATGCAACAAAAATATGTGAATATAGGGAAGAATTTTTAGAAAAAATAATTAAAAAAATAAAAAAAATACATAATAATATAACTAATGGAAAAGAAGAAATAGAATTAGAGTATATAACAGAATGCAAAAATAAAGAAAATTATTTAAAATTATTAAAAGAAAGAAAAAAATTAGATATTATAAAAGGATTTACAACAAAGGGTATACACAGAGACGATTTTATGATATATATAAATAAGAAAGAAATAAATGTATATGGATCTCAAGGACAAAATAGAACAGCAATGCTTTCTTTAAAGCTAGCAGAACTTCAAGTTATATATGATGAAATAGGAGAATATCCAATTTTATTATTAGATGATTTTATGTCAGAGCTAGATAAAAACAGAAGAAAAAACTTTTTAGAAAATATTAAAGATACTCAAGTAATAATTACAGGAACTGAAAAATTAGATATTGAAAATTTAAAATATTTGGAATATAATGTGTCTAATGGAAAAGTAATTAAATAAAAATAGGAGGAAAGACAAATGGAAAAATACAATCATAAATATGGAGCAGAACAAATACAAGTATTGGAAGGTTTAGAAGCCGTAAGAAAAAGACCAGGAATGTATATAGGAAGTACATCAGTAAGAGGATTACATCACTGTGTATACGAAATAGTAGATAATGGTGTTGATGAAGCATTAGCTGGATATTGTACAGAAATAAATGTTGTAATAGAACCAGGAAATGTAATAGCAGTTCAAGATAATGGAAGAGGAATACCAGTAGAAATACATCCAAAGACAGGAATATCAACAGCTGAAACAGTTTATACAGTTTTACATGCTGGAGGAAAATTTGGTGGAGATAGCGGATACAAAGTTTCAGGAGGATTACATGGAGTTGGTGCATCAGTTGTAAATGCTTTATCTACATGGACAGAAGTAACTATCGAAAGAGATGGCGGAATTTATAAAATGAGCTTTGAAAAAGGAAAAACTGTTAAAAAGCTAGAAAAAATAGGAGAATCTAAAAAAACTGGAACATTAGTAAGATTTTTAGCAGATGATACAATATTTGAAAGCCTAGATTATGAATATGAAGTTTTAGAAAAAAGACTTAGGGAAATAGCTTTCCTAACAAAAGGTTTAAAAATAACTTTAGAAGATAAAAGAGATGAAGAAAATATTAAAAAAGCTGAATTTTGCTATGAAGGTGGATTAATATCATTTGTAGAATATTTAAATAAAAATAAAGAAAAAATACACCCAACACCAATATATATAGAAAAATTAGGAGAAGTACCTGTAGAAATAGCAATACAATATACAACAGCATATAACGAAAATATATACACATTTGTAAACAATATAAATACTGTAGAAGGTGGAACACATTTAGAAGGTTTTAAAAGAGCATTAACAAAAGTATTTAATGATTATGCAAGAAGTCATAATATTTTAAAAGAAAAAGACACAAACTTACAAGGTGAAGACATAAGAGAAGGTATTACAGCAGTAGTATCAGTAAAAGTAAAAGAACCTCAATTTGAAGGACAAACAAAAACAAAATTAGGAAATAGTGAAGTAACAGGTATAGTACAAAGTATGGTAAATGATGCTTTATCAACATTTTTAGAAGAAAATCCAAATATAGCAAAAGCAATATTAGAAAAATGTGTAAGTGCTTCAAGAGCAAGAGAAGCAGCAAGAAAAGCAAGAGAATTAGTAAGAAAGAAAAATTCTATGGAAACTTCAACATTACCAGGAAAATTAGCAGATTGCAGTAGTAAAAATCCAGAAGAGTGCGAAGTGTACATAGTCGAAGGAGACTCAGCTGGAGGAAGTGCAAAACAAGGAAGAGATAGAAAATTCCAAGCAATTTTACCACTTTGGGGAAAAATGTTAAATGTAGAAAAAGCAAGAGCAGATAAAATCTATGGAAATGACAAATTAAATCCTGTAATTTTAGCAGTTGGAGCAGGAATTGGACCAGACTTTGATATAACAAAAATAAGATACGGAAAAGTAATAATAATGGCAGATGCCGATGTAGATGGAGCACATATTAGAACATTATTATTAACATTTTTCTTTAGATATATGAGACCACTAATAGAAAATGGAAATGTTTATTTAGCACAACCACCACTATATAAATTATCTAAAAAAGGAATGGAAGATATATATTGTTATACAGATGAAGATTTGGACAAGGCATATAAAGAACTAGAAGAAAAAGGAATTTCAAGAGACCAATTAGGATTACAAAGATACAAAGGTCTAGGAGAAATGAACCCAGAACAATTATGGGAAACAACAATGAATCCGGAAACAAGAATACTTGTAAAAGTAACAATGGACGATGCAATACAAGCAGATGAAACATTTACATTATTAATGGGTGATGATGTAGAACCAAGAAGAGAATTTATAGAACAAAATGCTAAATATGTAAAAAATCTTGATATATAAAAAATATTTAATGGCAGGTTATTAAAAAGAACCTGCCATTAATCTATAAAGCCGATAATAATCTTAGCTAAAACTAATATATCTAATATTAAAACCTAATATATATTGCTATATAAATAAGCTCGATACCACATATATTAATCAGTCGCTCGACTATTAATCCACCACAAGTAACTGTATTCATCCAAATCGAGGGACTACTAACAACCACTTAAAAATACTAGATAAAAGAATAATCTTAGCTCGAATATATAATATATAATTTGACCATATACAAATAGAAATAAATTTAAAAATATAGCCTGCATACACAAAATATACTCTTATCGCCGACATATAATAATATATTTAATACACTATTATATATCTTTGTTCGAATATTAATAAACTCCCAAAAATCTAATAATACTCTTTGCTCAACTATTATCAACCTTATATTTTTATTATGTACAAAAATAAAAAATATATACAAAAAATTAAAAAATTTTTTTAAAATAATTAAAATCAAAAATTAGCAAATTTAATTTTTAAATAATATAATTTTATTAAAAATAAAAAAATTAATTAAAAGCTAAAATAAGAATAAATTAGAAAAAAATTAAAAAAAATAGAAAAAATTAGAAAAAAATAGTTAATAATATGTGGAAAATATATTTTAAAAATAGAAATTATGTGGAAAAAATAATAATAAATTAATAAAAAATAAATAAATTAATAAAAATAAATAAAAAATAATAAAATAATTAAAAATTGAATGTCGAAATTTGTCAAAAAGTTTTTGTTGACAAATAAAGAAAATAAATGTAAAATATAAAAACGAAACGGAGGTGAAAAAAATAAAAAAATTAACAGTACAAGATTGGTTACCCATAGAAGAAATAAATGAAAATGGAATTATAAAAATTAATAAAAATAAATATATAAAAATACTAAAAATAATTCCAATAAATTATAATTTAAAATCAGATTTAGAAAAAAAGACAATTTTAAATTCTTATAAAATTTTATTAAAAACTTGTAATTTTGATATTCAAATTTTAATTCAAAGTAATAAAGAAGATTTAAGTCAACATATTTCAAATATTCGTAAAAATATTCAAAAAGAAGAAAATAAATATTTAAAAGAAGTATCGGAAAATTATATTAAATTTATTCAAAAATTAAATTATTCTAAAAATTCAGCAACAAAAGATTTTTATATTATTATAACAAATGAAAAAATAGAAAATTTTAATTCTATTGAAATTATAGAAAATGATTTAAAAGAAAAATATTTTAAAATTAAAGAATGCTTATCTAGATGTGGAAATGATGTAATAGAATTAAATAATAAAAATGATATAATTAATATTTTTTATTCATTATTAAATACAAGAAAATTTTTAAATAATTAAAAATAAAAAACAATAAAAATCAAAAATAAAGCAATTTAAATTTTTAATAATATAATTTAATAAATAAAAATAAAATTAATTAAAAGCTAAAATAAGAATAAATTAGAAAAAAATCAAAAAAAATAGAAAAAATTAGAAAAAAATAGTTAATAATATGTGGAAATTATATTATAAAAATTTATATAATGTGGAAAAGGAGGAATAAAAATTTTTAAAAATATTAAAAAAGAAAAAATAAATAATGTTATTTCAGGAATTTTTTCAAAAAAAGATTTAATTTCACCATCATATATAAATCTACAAAATCCCAAATATTTAGAAATAGATAATTTATATTATTCATCACTTTTGGTAGTAAACTATTATAGAGAACAAACAGATTTATTGTTAAAAAATTTAATTGAAACAAATATAAATATGAATATTTCAATTTTTTATGAAAAACAAGATAGCTATAAAATAATTAAAGATTTAACATATCATATAGGAAATGTAGGGGTAGAGGTAAAAAATTCAAATCAAAATAGACAAGATATTGATATAGCAGCATATACCTACAATGATGCAAAATATATAAGAAAAGAAATGCAGGTGAATAACGAAGATTTATATTTTTTATATATTTATATAATTTTATATTCTGGAGATTTAAAAGAATTAGAATATAATTTAAATAAAATAGAAGGTATTACACAAAGCAAAGGTATGCAAACAAGAAGAGCTAATTTCAGACAAGAAGAATCTTTTTTAGCCTCTTTACCCATAATGGAAAACAAAGAAATTATAAAAGAGGCATCAAGAAGAAATATTTTAACAACAGGACTTTTATCAACATATCCATTTATTTCATCAAGTATTTTCGATAAAGATGGAATATTTATAGGAACAAATATTTATAATAATTCTTTAGTTTTTATAGATAGATATAATACTGAAAAATATAAAAATGCTAATATTTGTATTTTTGGAACAAGTGGTGCAGGAAAATCTTTTTATACAAAATTATTAATTTTAAGATATAAATTATTAGGAATAAAACAATATATTATAGACCCAGATAGAGAATACAATAAAATATGTGAAAAATTAAAAGGGGTTCAAATAAAATTAGGTCCTACTTCAAATACATATATAAATATTTTTGATATAAGAAAAGAAAGTATAGAAGATGGGGAAAATGGATATTTAGCAACGAAAATTGGAAAATTAATAGGATTTTTTAATTTAATTTTTGGAGAAATGAATGAGGAAGAAAAGGCATTATTAGAAGAAAAAATAATAAAAACTTATAAAACAAAAGGTATAACTTTTGAAGATAAAAGTTTATATAACAAAAATAAAAAATTTAAAGATGAAAAACAAATGCCTAAACTTGAAGATTTATATAATATTTTAGGAAATGATGAAAGGACAAAAAAATTCAAAATAAAATTAATTCCGTTTGTTGAAGGTTCGATGAAATTTTTTAATAATAAAACAAATATAAAATTGGACAATGAATTAATTGTTGCAGATATTTATGATTTAGGAGAAGAAAATTTAAAATATGGTATGTATCTATTTACAGATATTTTCTGGGATAAAATTAAAGAAAATAGATTAGAAAAAAAAGCAATATATTTAGACGAAATTTGGAGATTAATTGGAGTTACTTCAAATAAAAATGTAGCAAGTTTTATATATAAAATATTTAAAACAATAAGAAAATATGGTGGAAGTGGTGTGGCTATAACACAAGATATATCAGACATATTTAGTTTAGATAATGGAACATATGGAAAAAGTATTTTAAATAATTCTAGTATAAAAACATTTTTTGCATTAGAAGAAGAAAATATAAAAATATTAGGAGAATATGCAAATTTATCAGAGAAAGAAAAAATTGAAATAAAATCCTTAAAAAGAGGAGAGTGTTTAATGTTTGTTGGAGAAGATCATATATTAACTAAAATACAAGCATCGGATACAGAAAAAGAGTTGATAGAAGGGAAAATAAATGATAAAAATAATAACAGCAGTTAATAATCCAAAATTAAATGAAGAATTAAAAAAAGAAAATAATATAAAAATTATTGGAATAGATATTCAATATAAAGAAGGAATATTAGAATTATTAGAAAATAATAAAGAAATTGATTATATAATAATAGATGAAAAATTACCAGGAGAAATTCAATTTGATATATTAATTGAAAAAATATTAGAAAAAAACAAAAAAATAAAAATAATAATTTTAATTAAAAAAGAAAATAAAGAAAAAATAAATATCAAAAATAAAAATTTAATAAAAATATATTATGAAAAAGAAATTAATTTAGATAAATTAAAAAATTATAATAATTTAGAAAATATATCTGAAAAAAATAATATAAAAAATAGATCAAAAATAATTAATTTTTTTGGAGAATCACAAGTAGGAAAAAGTCTAACAATTTTGAATATTTCAAATTTTTTAAGTAATCAAAATTATAAAGTTTTAATTATAGGATTAAATTCAGAAAAAAGTTTTTTTAATATGAATTTTAAATTAAAAATAAAAAATATTGAAAATAAAAAAATTAAAGATAAAATAAAATCAAAAGAATATGAAAAATATAAAATAAAATATATAAATAAAAAAATATTAAATAAATTAATTATAAAAATAAATAAAAATATAGATTTAATTTTTTATAATAAAATAATTAATTTAAATTTAATAAAAAATTTAGAAAAAAATTATAATTATATTTGTATTGAAAATAATATTAAAAATAAAAAATTAATAAATAATTTTGAAGAAAATATTTTAATTATTAGACCAAATTTATTAGGAATAAAAAATGGTAAAAAAATAATAGAAAAAAATAAATTAACTAATAATTTTAAAATATTAATAAATAATTATAATAAAAATTCAATTGATGAAAATATTATAAAAAATATTTTTAATAAAAATAAAGTATTAGGAAAAATAGATTACCAAATTGAATATGAAAAAATTATAAATTCAAGTTTTACAAAAATTAATATTAATTCTAAGAAGTATAATGAGGATTTAAAATTAATAGTAGATTTTATTATTTAAAAATAGTTGTAATTATTATTATAAATATTTTAATATTAAAAAAATAATTAATAAAATTAAAATAGTATAAAAAATAATATTTTATATTTGTATAGATAAAAATATAAAAAAATAATATTTTAATATTTAAAAAATTTCAAAATTTATAATTTTATTATTCAATTAAATCCTAAAAAATTTTAATCGTAAATTTAAAATTCCAAAAATAAATTAATAAAATTTGAAAATTAAAATAATAAAAATAAATATTTAATTTTTAATAATATAATAATTATTTTAAATTTGATAAAAAAATAATTAAAGTAAAAAATAATTTTTTAAATAATAAATAATGATAATTAAATTTTATTTATGAAAAAATTATAAAAAAATTTTTAATAAAAACAAAATAATAAACAAGAGAATATTAAATTAAGCATCAAAAAAGTTATAAATGCGAATTAAAAAAAAGACTTAAATTAATTCTAGAGTCATTAAAAAATTTTAAAATAAGGGGGAAGAGTTATTGAAAAAAATAGTTACGCAAATAGTTTTGAATTTAGTTAAATAAAGAAAAAAATTAAATCAAAATTATTGATGAAAAGCTACGCATATATATAAAACAGAAAAATCATTGAACACAAAAATATGACTCAAAAGAGTAAACATAATGTAAAATAATGCTTTTCAAAATATAAAAATTGAAGCATTTTAACATATAAAAATGATATCTAATAAGATAAAATTTTTAAATACTAAAAGACAAAATTGTAAAGAAAAAATAAAGATTAAAATTAAAATATCAAATAATTACAAAAATTTTTTAAAGATAATTTTAAATCTAAAAAGATTTCAAAAAATTAATAAAAATTTGAAAATAAAAATTACTAAAAATATTTTTAAAAATTTTTATAATAAAATAATTAAAAAAAATATATAAATAAAAAATAATTTTAAATTTAAATTAAAAATATTAATAAATAATTAAAAAAAATTTATAAAAAATAAAAATAATTAAAAAATATTTTTTAATTAATAAAAATATAAAAATTAGAAGGAGATAAAAATATGGAAAATAATTTAGATAATACAATAGAAATAAATAATAATTTAAATAATGAAATAGAACAAAAGAATTTTTTAGAAACAACTTTAGGAAAAACAATAAATGCAGGAATAGATATTGGAATAAGAGCAGTTCTACCAGACTATATTGAAGAGCAAGTTATAGATTTAAAAGATAATTTAATTAAATATGGATTAAAAGATGGAATAAAAAAGAGTATTGATGATGCAATTAATGTTGGTAAAAGTGCAGTAGGAATCGTTACAGGAAAATTTGATAACATATATCAAGTTCAAGAAGTAATAAAAAGTGGAGGAATTATTGATAATGTATCAGATTTATTAAATGATATTATTAACAAAGTATATAATAAAGGATTAATTAATTATACAGTGGCAAATACAATTAAACAAGGAAAAAATATTATATTAAATAATGTAGAAAGAAATATAGAAAATACTTTTAATAATCAGATTAGTTCTTTACAATATGCAGAAAAATATATGAATAATTGGAAAAATTATTTTGATAATAAAGACTTTGAAGGAATGGAAAGAGAGTATAGAAAGATTAAAAGTATAAGTAAAAATTTAGTTCCTATGGAAAAAACAATTAGTGATGTTAGAACAATAGAAAACTTACATAAATTAATTAAAAATAATGGACAGGATTTTAACTTAACACAAGAACAATTAGAATTGGCTGAGAAATTGCAATAGAGTAAAAATAAATACAAAAAATATAAATTATAAAAAATTGATTAATTCTATAAACTCAATAAACAATTTATTTTAATAAAAAAAAGACTCCAAAAAGTCTTTTAAAATACATAATTAGTTATTAAATTTTTTAATAAAAGAAAAAGTATTTTGAATTAAATTATAAATATAATCTAAAACACTATCTGAACATTTATTTAAAATTCTATTAATTTTCACAATTTTATTATCAGGACTTTCATCACCAAATAAAATAAAATCAGAAGAAAATCCAGTAAAAGAAACAATCTTAATTAAAGTTTTAGTACTTAAAGAGCGTTCACCTCTTTCAAGCTGACCTAAAAATACATCAGAAATATCTATCATTTCAGAAAACTTTTCTCTACTCATTTTTAAATCTTCTCGTATTTTTCTAATTCTTTCCCCAATTTTAATATTATCTTGCATATAGATTCCTCCTAAAACTTTAAAAATATTATATTATAAAAATATAAGTCAACTAATATACTAAAAGCATAAAATAAAAATATACAAAAAGCATTAAAAAACAAAAATTTACTTTGAAATTAAAATTAATAAACAAGAAAAATAAAATTAAAATATTATAAAAAATTAAAACAAAAGCAAAATAATAAAAGGAGGAAAACAAAATGGAAAAAGAAAAAAATACAATATTACAAATATATGATTTAAAATATGAAGAACTAGACAATATAATAAAAGAAAAAATTAACAATGAAAAATATAAATTAGAAAAATTACAGACAGAAGAAAAAAACAGCATAAAAACATCAATAATAATGAAAGCTATGTACGAAAAAGGATTTAAAGATGGAGTAAATATAATGATGGATTGTAAAAATTAATGCTAATCTATACTGTCGAAAAATGTAGATTTTTGCGATGAAAACTACATAAAATTATTAAAAAATTATTTACATTAGCCACTAAATGTGATATAAATAGATTATTCTATTTAGTCCATATAGTGGCTAAAAATTTCAAAAATCAAAAATTTTAATTTAAATCAAAATTTTATTATTTCAAAATTTGAAATCAAAAATTAAAATCAAAACAAAACCCAAAAAACAAAAATAATAAAGAAGGGAGGAGTCTATTTAGTGCACATAAGAAAAAATACACATATATTAACTAAATAGAAAATATTTATTAAAAAGTTATAACAAATACTTGAATTTTATAAAAGCAATTGTTATAATAAAGGAGGACAAGTTATTGCAACAAAAAGAAACAGAAACAGAAAAAGAAAACAAGCAAAAATTAAATCTAAAAAATGATATAATCTTCAAAGCATTTTTTAGTAGAAAAGGAAACGAAAAATACTTAATTGATTTTCTAAATTCAATTCTAAAAATAGAAATAACAAAAATTGAAATTAAAGAAGAAGTAAATTTAGAACAATTAAGCACAAGAGAAAAAGGTGGAAGATTAGATATTCAAGCAACTCTAAATGACGGTATGATAGTAAATGTAGAGATGCAAGTAAAGGACAAGAAGAATATAGAAAAAAGAAATGATATCTATGAAGCAAAAACAATATCAAGAAATTTTCCAAGAGGAGAAGACTATGAAGAAGCAAAAGAAGTAGTAGCAATATACATATTGGACTATAACTTATTTGGTTTTGATGAATACATATTAGACACTGTAAAAGTACTAAATAATCATAGAGATTATCAAGTAAATAGTATAATGAAAGAGTATTACATACAGCTACCAAAATTTAGAGAAGAAAAAAGGGACATGAATAATAAACTAAATCAATGGTTGGCTGTAATAGATGATACAGATAAGGGGGAAATAGAAATGGCAAAGGCTAAAAATGAAATAATAAAAGAAGCTGAAGTCGAGATAAAATATTTTACAGCAAGTGAAGAAGCACAATATTTAGAAGACATGAGAGATTTGTGGGAGTCAGATAGAGCAAGTGAATTAGGATATGCAAAAAGAGAACGGAAAAGAAGAAGGGTTAAAAGAAGGAGAGGAAAGACGGAATAGAAAAACGGTAAAAAAGAGAGCAAAATTGAAATAGCAAAAAAACTTTTAGCAAAAAACTTGCCATTAGAACAAATTATGGAACTAACTGAATTATCAAAAGAAGAAATAAAAAACTTAAAAAATAATTAATAGTAACATAAAACCATAGGAAAAATAGCACTATCCCAAAACATTAGATTTCCCTATGTTTTTTAGCAATTTTTTGTCAAAATCCCTTGCAAAATTCAAGATGGTTTAGTATAATACAAATGTATAAAAATACAATGAAAAGAGGGAAAAATAATGGAAGAAACACCACAAAGAAGAGACGGAAAAATAATCGAAAGAGATATAGACAAAGAAATGAGAACAGCATACATAGACTATGCAATGAGTGTTATAGTATCTCGTGCACTTCCAGACGCTAGAGACGGTTTAAAACCTGTACATAGAAGAATATTATATTCAATGCACGAAGATGGAATTACATCAGATAAAGCATACCGTAAATGTGCAAACACAGTAGGTTCTGTTTTAGGAAGATATCATCCACACGGAGACAGCTCAGTTTATGATGCAATGGTAAGACTAGCACAAGACTTTACAATGAGATATCCACTAGTAGATGGACATGGAAACTTTGGATCAGTAGATGGAGACAGCCCAGCAGCAATGAGGTATACTGAAGCAAGAATGTCAAAAATTTCAGAGCAAATGCTAACAGACATAGAAAAAAACACAGTAGACTTTATGCCAAACTATGATGATAGATTACAAGAACCAACAGTATTACCAGCAAGAATACCAGCATTATTAGTAAATGGTTCTTCAGGTATAGCCGTAGGTATGGCAACAAATATACCACCACATAACCTATCAGAAGTAATAGATGGAGTTATAAAAATAATTGACAATCCAGAAGTAACAATAGAAGAACTAATGGAAATCATAAAAGGACCAGACTTCCCAACAGGAGCAACAATATTAGGAAAAGAAGGAATAAAAGAAGCATATACAACAGGTAGAGGAAAAATCACAATGAGAGCAGAAGCAGAAATAGAAGAAATGAGTGGAAACAGACAAAGAATAATTATTACTTCTTTACCATATCAAGTAAATAAAGCAAAACTTGTAAAAACAATAGCTGATTTATCAAAAGAAAAGAAAATAGATGGAATATCAGAAGTAAGAGATGAATCAGATAGAAAAGAAAAAACAAGAGTTGTTGTAGAATTAAAAAGAGATGCAAGACCACAAGTAATCTTAAATCAATTATATAAACACACACAAATGCAAGAAACATTTGGGGTAATAATGCTTGCATTAGTTGGTGGAGAACCAAAAATATTAACTTTAAGACAATGTTTAGATTGCTTTATAAACCATAGAAAAGAAGTTATATTAAGAAGATCAAAATTTGAATTAGACAAAGCCCTAGCAAGAGCGCATATTTTAGAAGGATTAAAAATAGCAATAGACAACATTGACGAAGTTATAAACATTATTCGTTCATCATATGACAATCCAAAAGAAAGATTAATGGAAAGATTTGGATTATCTGAAATACAAGCTCAAGCAATTCTTGACATGCAATTAAAGCGTTTATCAGGATTGCAAAGAGAAAAAATAGACGAAGAATATAATGAATTAATGAAATTAATTGCATACTTAAAAGATGTCCTTTCAAGTGATACATTAGTATATACTATCATAAAAGATGAACTTCTAGAAATAAAAGACAAATATGGAGATGAAAGATTAACAAAAATATTACCAGCAGCAGGAGAATTCATAGAAGAAGACTTAATAAAAGAAGAACAAACTGTTATAACATTAACACACTTTGGATATATAAAAAGAATGCCAGTAGACACATATAGAAGCCAAAGAAGAGGAGGAAAAGGAATAACAGCAACAGCAACAAGAGAAGAAGACTTTGTAAAACAAATATTTACAGCATCAACACATGATACAATATTATTCTTCACAAATAAAGGAAAACTATATAGATTAAGAGGATATGAAATTCCTGAAGCAGGAAGAACAGCAAGGGGAACAGCAATAGTAAACTTACTAAACTTAGATGCCGGAGAAAAAGTATCAGCAGTTATACCAATTCAAAACTTTGCAGAAGGAAAGTATCTATTAATGGCAACAAAAAAAGGTCTAATTAAAAAGACAGCATTAACAGAATATAATTCTGCAAGAAGAACTGGATTACAAGGAATAACACTTAAAGAAGACGATGAGCTTATAACCGTAAGACTTACAGACGGAGAAGACAATGTTGTACTTGTAACTAGAGAAGGTATGTGCATAACATTTGACGAAAAAGAAGTAAGACCAATAGGAAGAGTATCACAAGGTGTTATAGGAATCAGATTAGATGATAACGATGAAGTTATAGGAATGGAATCTGTAATAGCAGGAGGAAAAGCAACACTTCTTGCAATAACTGAAAACGGATTTGGAAAAAGAACAGAACTAGATGAATATAGAGTACAAATAAGAGGTGGAAAAGGAGTAATTACTTATAAAATTACACCTAAAACAGGAAAATTAGTTGGAGCAAGAGTTGCAACTGAAGAAGATGATGTAATGTTAATTACAGATACAGGAACAATTATAAGACTTGAAGTTAAAGATATTAGCGTACTTGGAAGATCAACACAAGGGGTTACATTAATGAGAACAAATGACGGTGGTAAAGTTGTAAGTATAGAAACATTAACACCAGAAATGAAAGACACAGTTGAATAAAAAAACGGGATTAAGAGGTCACCACCTCAAATCCCGTTTTTTAATTTGATTTTTTAAACCTTAAATCTTCTCCAAAAAAATAATAAATATCATAATAACCAGCAATTCTAGAACCAATACGCTCTTCATAATTCTTAAAAATATCATTAATATTTAAATTAGTAGAAATAATAGTTTTAGTAATTTTATTATTTAAATTTAAAATACGAGTATTTAAAATAGTAAACAATTCACTTAACTTCATACTATTTAAACTTTCAGTACCCAAATCATCAATTATTAATAAATCACAATCAAGAATAGACTGATAAAAATTATTATCTAAATTTTTCTGTTTATTAAGCTTAAAATCTATTACGGATTCAAGCAAAACAGGAGAAGTCTGATAAATTACAGTTTTCCCTTTTTTTAGCAATTCTGCAGCTATACAATTAGACATAAAAGTCTTACCTAAACCTGTAGAACCGACAAATAATAAATTTTTGTAATTTGGATTTTCAAAATTATTAACAAATTCAATACATTTATTTTTTATATTAGAAATATTTTTTCTAGGAGAAATATTAAATTTATATTTTGCAAAATCCACATCATCTGAAAAAATTAATTCATTAAAATTAGCAAAATTTTCTTTATTAAGATTATACATATTAGACTTATTTATAGAAAGGTCCAATAATTTTTGTTTTAAACAATTACACATAACTGTTTTATGATTAATATCTGAAATAAAACCAGTATCTTTACAAATTCTACACTCATAAAAAGGTTTTAAATAATCTAAACTATAGTTATTTTGCAATAATATTAATTCTTTTTCCTTCTTTAAATCAGAAATTTTTTGCTTTAAAATTTCTAAAGAATTGGAATCTGAAGAACTATTTAATATGTTTTTTGCAGTATTAATTGCAAAATTATTTAATTCAGAATCAATTTCCTCAAGGCGAGGAATTAATTTATATAAGTTTTGTTTTCTTCTATCTAAATCTATTTCAGCATTTAATTTTTTTTGTTCATATTCTTTTAATAAAGAATTTAAAACTTCATTTGACATTAATTATCTCCTTCGTTATTATTAGTTTCGTTATTAGCATACAAAAAATCTAAATTATTATATTGTCTTTGCTCGTAATTTGCTTTTGACACTTGAGCCTTCATATCTTTTAAATCTTTAGACTGTTTTTTACGCTGCTCTAAAAAAGCATTTACTTGATCAGGCGTTTTTAAATTTCTATCATGCCAATCACTAATTATATTATTTATATATTCAAAAGTTGGATTTTGCTTAAAAGTAGTTCTTTTTAAAGCAATTTCAATTATATCCATTTCGTAACCAAAATCAATAACCCACTTTTCAATATAAGCTTCTTCATATTGAGTTAAGCCACCATGCTTACCAAGTTTTTTAGCAATAAGAGATTTAATTTTATTTAATTTTTCTTGTTTTTGATAATATAAATCTAAATCATTATATGTTTGAACTTTGTTAGAATGCCAAGCTTCCGCAACAGTTTGAACATAATTTTTATGCAAGGCAGAACGATTATAACAATAATTAAATAAGCTAATCATGACTTGCTCATCAAAATTATATTTTCTAAACCATAAATCTATATCATTATACCAAGAAGGTCCCATAATACCTTGAAAATACATATTATTTATATATTCAATAACTTTTGCTCTTGATTGATTTTTGGCTGTTTGTTCAATCTTCTCTTTAGATTGAGTAAGATTAGGTTTATATAAATTATTTAAAGTTAATTCTTGCAAATCATTAACGATAAAGCCAGTTGCCTTTTTTAAAATTAAATTATAATCTTCTAAAAATTTTAAACCTTCATTTAAAGTTTTTAAAGGCAAAGACAATTTTTTAGATAAATCATTTAATTTAACATCTTTTTTATATTTAGCAAGAAAATTTAAATATAAATAAATTTTTAAATAATCACCAGGGATTTCAGGCAAAAACTCTGTAAAAAATATATCTGGTATCACTGTTTCCGAAAATAATAATTGCTTTTCATTTTGTTCTAATTTCATTATAAAATCCCCCTATTTAAAAATCAACATTTTGTATAATAGATTATAACTTTTTTAGACAAAAAATTCAAGGAAATGTTGAATTATTTTTTTTAAAGAGTAATAATTTTTGTTTTATTAAAAATTTAAAAATATATGACATCACATAAACAATATTTTCACCATTAAATCCAAAAAAACTAAATAAAAATAAAGGAAAACAAAGAACTAAAAATAAAAAAATTTTAACATTTAAATTATTAAAAAAATTAATAATAAAAAACACAAATAAATCCCAAATTAAATTAACAATAATAACATTGTAATCAATAGTTCCAAATAATTTACTCTTAAAATTATAATTTTGCGGAAAAATAAATTTCATAAAACCTCCTTAAAACCTATTTTAAAAATTTTGAAAAGTTACCCACATTTTGTGAAATTTCTGTGGAAACTCCACCCAAAAATTCTCTGACAAAAGAATTAGATTTTATTAATGCATAAATTCCACCAATATAAATAAATTTAGAAAAAAGATTCGAAGAAGAATAATCTATGGAAAATAATATTAATAAAATAATAGATACAATAATTTGGATAAATAATAAAGAAAATAAATTTCTAAACCAAGATTTAAAAAACCAAGAAGTAGAATTTAAAGAATTTGACAAAATTGCAAATGGAGCAATTAATACAAAAACTTTTATTAAAACATATCTAAATGAATACGAAAATACTAAATTCAATAAAGAAAAAGAAATAATTCCTTTAATTAAACCATCTAAAGAAAAAATATCAATAGATGAAGCATCAATAGAAATGTTTGTGTCTAAATTTAAAATAAGTTCCGAAAAACATATATCTTTATTAAATAAATCTTCACCTAAACTTCTAATTGCTAAAGAAATATTAGAAAATAAATCTAAAAATTGAGCAATTAAAAAATAAGAAAAATTCATACAAATACCACAAATAATTAGTTTTATTAAAAAACTATGGGGACTTTCAATTTGAGAATATGTAAAATGTGAAAGCAAATATTTTATTGCAAAATAAAGAATTATACCAAGTAGCAAAGAATTAGCAATTAATAAAATTCCATTAGAAGTAGAAGTACCAAAAATATTTTCAAAATTTTTATCATTTAAAATATCAGAACTTACAAAAGTAATATCATCTAATAAAGAATATAAATTATTATTAATTGAGCTAAATAAATTGCCTAAAATAGTATTTATAGTATTAATTATAATTTGGGTTATATTTGTAGATTCCAAAATTCCTCCTAACTAACTAAAGATTTTATAGCTGATAAAATTAAATCTATGGCAAGAATAAAAGCATAAGAAAATAAAGAGCCTTTAATAATTTTTTTTCCAGTTCGTATTTTTTCTTCATCACCAAAACTAAATTTTTTCATAAACACTCCAGTACCAACAGCAACTGCAGCAGCAGGAGTAGAAAGCTTTAAAAGCCAACTTTCGATACTTTCAAAAGCAGAATTAATTTTTGAAACAATTTTTGGTTCTCCAAATGCAAAACAAAAATTATCTACAACAAAAAGTATCAAAATTGCAAAACAAAAAGTAAATAAAATATAGAAAAATTTTTTCTTAAATTTAAACATAATAAACTCCTTTCAATAAATAAAATTTATTTTTTAAAATATGGTAAAAGCTGAACTTTTTTAGGTTCGAAAATTTTATTACCATCAGATAAAAAAGTAAGAGCGGTGAAAGTCTCAAGTTGTCTAGTAAAAAAATTAGTATCATAAATATAATCTGTTTGATAATAAGAATTATAAGATTCAGAAATATTAGAATCTCGTGAATTTAAAGTATTAGTAATATAACTAAAGTTAGTTTCTTTTGCATTTTCAGAAACACTTTTTGAAATTTTTTCTTTTTCTTCTTTCCCTAACTGTTTTTGGGCTTCTTCAATAGTAAAAATATCATCAGTTCTAAGCCAAATTTTATTAATTAAATTTTGTGTTATAACTTTAACAGAAGATTCATCTTTTAAACAATTTTTCAAAGATGAATAACTTTGCGTACTAATAATATTTATACATTTAGCTTCTCTACTTAAAGAAAAAAATTCACTGTCAGTTTTTGTACAATACTTATCATATTCATCACAAATAAATGCCGATTTTTTAATTTTTCCTTTTGACAAAGAATTTAAGATTTCTGTTTGGAAATCTAATTTTAAATAAGTAGCAATTATTTTTGAAAGCATAGTATATTCAGAAATATTCATATTTAAAACAACTATTTTTCCAGAATTTAAAACATCTTCAAAACCTAAAAAATTAAGTTTTTCTTTTGGAGGAGAAAATGTAGAAAAAATATCGTAATCTGAAATAAATGTATTTGTTATTCTTGTAATTTCAGAAACTAAGATGCCTTTTGTTCTAGAATCCAAACTTTCAAATTCTTTTTGAAAAAAATTCAAACACTCATTTAATTCATAAATTTGTTTAGAATTTAATTTAGAAGAAATAAATAAATTCCTTAAAAATTCAACCTTTTCTTTATAATAATTCGGAATAGTTATCAATTTATGCAACTCAGAAAATGTAACATAATTATCATTATATAATCTACACAATTTAATAGCTTCAGCTAAAATTTGTTCAGCTTTATCAAGCCAATATGACTCAGAATTATTTTCTGAAAATAATGTTAGAATTGTTTTTAACCTATTTGCTAGAACAATAGGTTTTAAATTAGGCTTATACAAAGGATTATAAAAAACATCAGAGTTTAGACCAATAACAACTAAATCTTTTTCTAAGTTATAAGTTTTAACATATTCTTGAATTTGCTTATAGTAATTTCCTTTTACATCTAAAATAAGCATGCCAATTTTATTATTAATATTTTCACTATTATACTTTAATAACTGTTCTGTAAATGGATACATTGCAGACGAAGTTTTACCAGAACCAATAGTTCCTGTGATTAAAAAATTTTGATATAAACCACTTTCAGGAATAAATATATCACAATTTGTATCTAAATCTTTTCCTATTAACAAATGAAGTTTAGAAAAATTACAATTTGTAGGATTATTTTTTCTAGATTTTTTTGATTTTTTAACAAATAAATGAATAAAAAATCTATTAAACAAAAAAAGTGAAAGTACAATATTTGAAAAAATAAATGTAAACATAAAAGTAATTTTTATATATTTCCACAATAATGGGTTTTCTGTACATATATCAAAAGGGTGTAAACCATATGTTATAATGATTTCATTTGAAGTATAAATAGGATAAAAAGTATGAAAACCAATTAAACAAGAGATAAACACAAAGATAGAGCAAAAAGATATTTTATATTTTAAAATTTATAAGACCTCCTTTTTTATTTTTAATTTTGATCCTTGAAGGGTATGTAAAATTTTTACTTCGAAAAAAGTATATAATGAATATAAAGTGATAAAAAGATTAATAATAAATATGATAAAAAATAAATTTATAAGCTTGTAAATAATATCACCGCCTTACTAGACATAAAATATATAACATTTTTTTCGATTTGTCTATACTTTTTTAAAAAAATATGATAAAATTTATAAAAAGTGTTACAGTTCAGTAAAAATTAATTGCTATAAATATTAATATATCAACAGTTAAAACATTTTATGATTTTTAAATGAAATGTAACTAAAAATTTATAAGGAGGAACAATAATGAAATTTGATAAAGATACAACAATAGGAGAAATTTTAGAGAAAGCACCAGAAAAAGCAGATATATTATTAGAAATTGGAATGCACTGCTTAGGTTGTCCAGCTTCACAAATGGAAACATTAGAAGAAGCCTGTGATGTTCATGGAATAGATGTAGAAGAAGTACTAAAAAAATTAAATGATTAACAACATAAAGCTCAATACATTTGTCAAAAAATGTCAAAAAAGAAAAATTTCTATAAAAAATTTGAAAAAATTTTAACAAATGTATTGACATATGCAAAAAAATATAGTAATATATAAAGGCGTTCTGAGTTAAACTTAGAACATAGGTGACGGGCTATTAGCTCAGGTGGTAGAGCACTTGACTTTTAATCAAGTTGTCCCGCGTTCGAGTCGCGGATAGCTCACCAAAAGAACTAAATAATTGAATAAATTATTTAGTTCTTTGTATATAAGGCCCCTTGGTCAAGCGGTTAAGACATCGCCCTTTCACGGCGGAGACATGGGTTCGATTCCCGTAGGGGTCACCAGAATGCCACTTTAGCTCAGTTGGCCAGAGCACCGCACTTGTAATGCGGGGGTCCTCAGTTCGAATCTGAGAAGTGGCTCCATAATTGTCAGTAGTTTTGCATAGGCTTAATTACTGGCTTTTTTATTTTTAGATAAGAAGTATTGCAATTTTAAGAAAAGCATGTTAATATATATAAAATTTATATTTCAGAAAAAATTAAATCAAAATTCAGGCAATTCTGCCCAAAATTCAAAACTTAAACAAAAAATAATATTGACAGATGTAATGGAAATTTATATAATTGAATTACCAAAGTTCAACAGATATAAGGCAAAAACAGACCAAAGATTGAACTCATGGGTGAGATTTATAGAAAATCCAGAGGTGGTTGATATGAAAGAAAATAAAGAAATAGGTAAAGCAAAAAAAGTATTAGAAGAAATAAGCCAAGATGAACATGAAAGATATTTGACAGAGTTAAGACAAAAATACATAATGGACAAAAAGGCTATTGCTGATGCTGGTTATGACAAAGGGTTAAAGGCTGGAATAGAACAAGGAATTCATGAAGGAGCAAAACAAGAAAAAATAGCCATTGCAAAAAATATGAAAAAACAAAAAATTACTAATGAAACAATATGTAAAGTTACAGGCTTATCAATTGAAGAAATTAAAAACTTATAATATAAAAAATACTGAAATATAATTTTTATGTAACAATCAAAATAAGATTGTTACATTTTATTTTTAAAAAATTAAAAAAAGTTGTAACTATTTTTATAAAAATTGACACTATATAAATAGGAGAGTAAAAATAATGGAAAAAATGGAAGAACTTTATAACAAATATGCAAAAGCAATAAAAAATTACATATTCTGCATTACAAAAGACACAACACTAGCAGAAGACATTATGCAAGAAACATTTATAGTTGCAATTAATCAAATAAACAAATTTCGAGGAGACTGTGAAATATCGGTATGGCTTTTCTCAATTGCAAAAAAAATACTATATAAGAAAACAAAGAAAAACAATATAAAAAACACGATTCCTATTGATGAATTTGAACTTGCAGATGAAAAAACAATAGAAGAAGAATATATCCAAAAAGACAAAAAAATAAAATTATTTGAAGCTCTTCAAAAATTAGATCCAAATACTAGAGAAGTAATGTATTTAAGATTAACAGGAGATTTAACATTTAAAGAAATCGGAAAAATATTAAATAAAACAGAAAACTGGGCAAAAGTTACATTCTTTAGAGGAAAACAAAAATTAATAAAGGAGGATATTTTATGAAAGAAGAAAATTGTGACATTATTAAAGACTTGCTACCAGGATACATTGACAAAACCTCAAGCGAAGCTACAAACAATTTAATAGAAAAACATCTTCAGACATGTAAAAATTGTACTTCAGTATTAGAAGACATGAACAAAGACATTGATAGCGAATTATTTGAACAAAAAGAACAAATTGATTATCTAAAAGGCTATAGAAAAAATAAAATAATAGCAATTATTAAAACTATTCTTATCTGCATTATAATTATATTATCAGTATTTTTAATTTTACAACAAATTGAAGAAAAATGCGAATTTTTTGTAGATGTCAACAGCTTTAATATTTCTTATAACAGAGAAGAAACACTAGACGATAACACAAAAGAACTACAATTTGGTGTAAATGATAAAAAATTCAACCTATATTTTAAATATAACGAGACAAATGGAAAGGACATATATATTGAAACAGTTGGAAAAGCTTCATGCTTTGGTCCACCTTCAAGAACAATTTTAACTGTTAATATAAAAGAAGACACAGAAAGAGTATTTTTAAGAGATAAAAAAGGAAATATAAAAGAAATATGGAATAAAAATTCTAAGTTACCATTGTAATTAAAGAAAAATTAAACTATAATAAAAATATAAAAAACTCAAAAGGAGAAAAATAAATGAACAAAATTATAATAGTAACAGGAGCATCAAGAGGAATAGGAAAAGAAATAGCAAAACAGCTATCAAAAAAAGGAAACACAGTAATAGCAAACTACAACAAATCAGAAAAACAAGCACAAGAACTAAAAGAAGAATTAGAAAAAGAAAATGTAAAAATAGACATATTCAAAGCAGATGTATCAAAAAGAAACGAAGCACAAGAACTAGTAGAGTATACAATAAAAAAATACGGAAAAATAGATGTACTAATAAATAACGCAGGAATATCACAAATAAAAGAATTTACACAAATAACAGATGAAGACTGGAATACAATGATAAATACAAATCTAAATTCAGTATTTTATATGACACAAGAAGTATGCAAAAACATGATACATAACAAAAATGGCTGTATAATTAACATATCATCAATATGGGGAGTAGTAGGAGCATCATGTGAAGTCCACTACAGTGTAAGTAAAGCAGGAATAGATGCTATGACAAAATCATTAGCAAAAGAAATGGGACCATCAAATATAAGAGTGAATTCAATAGCACCAGGAATTATAAATACTGAAATGAACAAAAATTTAAGTAAAGAAGAAATAAATAATATAAAAGAAGAAATTCCTCTAGAAAAAATAGGAAAAGCTCAAGACATAGAAAAATGTATAGAATGGTTAATAGAAGATGAATATACAACCGGACAAGTAATTTCAATAAATGGAGGTTGGGAAATATAAAAAGAATTAGGTAAATCCTAATTCTTTTTTAAAAACTATTTAATTTTCTTTTATAATTTCCAGAAATGATTTTTGGAAAATAAGTTATTATTTTATAAACAGCTAAACGAATTTTTTTATTCCATAAATAAGATTTTCTTAATCTTCTAGCACTACCCAAAGAAACAGGCTCATCTTCTAAAACTAATAACTCATTTTGCCTTTTTTCTATCTCAAAAATATAATTTTTGCAATCATTATTATCCCATTCATTATTATTATTTCTAAAACAGAAATTAAAAGTTTCACCCTCACCTAAAAAGATTTCAGCTTGAAATCCAAGTTCTGTTTTTTCCATTTTAACTTCATTTATATTATCCCAATTAATTCCAAAACCATAATGAATAAAAACTTCTTCAGAGTTCTCCTGAAAAAATTTCCCTGTGTAAGATATTTTAACATTACTATTTTCAACTAATTTATCTGTATTAAAAAATATGTTTTTAACTAGTTCCATTGATACTAACTCTCCTTATTTATCTTTTGCTACAAGTATTATAATATTAAATTTGTTATAGTTCAAGTGTTTTTTGTAAAAAAATTAGAAATTTTGTTTTTTTAAAAGTTTTTTTATGATCAAAGGTAAAAATAAGCAATATTATAGCCAACAATAACAAACATATTGTAAATTAAATGAGAATATGATAATATTAAATTAGTAACACAAAGGGAGATAAATATATGGGAAAAACTAATTTAAAGTGGGAAGAATTAGAAACAAAAATTGAAGAAAACCATAATAAATTATACAAAAATCAAGAGACAGAAGAAAAACATGAAATTGAAGAAAAAAACAAGAAAAACGCAAAAATAATTTTTTTAATTGCATTAGGAATAATATTACTAATAATTATAATTTTTTCTACAATATTCGCACTTATAAACATAGATAATAATAACATAATAAATGGCATAACAATAGAAGGAATAGATGTTTCAGGACTATCAAGAGAAAATGCAAAAGAAAAAATTAATTCAATATATGAAGAAAAAGAAAAACAGGATATAATATTAAAATATGAAGAATACGAAACAAAAATAACACCAAAATCAATAGATACAAAATATGAAATAGACAAATCAATTGAAAAAGCTTTATCACTAGGAAGAGACAATAATATTATTATAAATAACTATAATATTTTACTTGCAAAAATAGGAAAGAAAAACATAGAAGTCGATGTAACAATTAACGAAGAAGAGACAAAAACAATAATCGAAGGAATATCAAGCAATATTCCGGAAGCAATGATTGAATCAGATTATTATATAGAAGACAATAAACTAATAATTACAAGCGGAAATAAAGGCCTAAAAATAAACACAGAAAACTTAATAGAAAAACTAAAAAATCAACTAAAAGATTTAAATTCAAATCAAGAAAAAATTGAAATACCAGTAATCACACAAGAACCTGAAAAAATCGACATAAATAAAATATATGAAGAAGTACATAAAGAAGTACAAGACGCATATATAACACAAGACCCAGTTACAATTCACCCAGAAGTAGAGGGAATAGACTTTGACATAGAAGAAGCAAAACAAATATTAAACAAAGAAAAAGAAATATACGAAATACCACTAATTATAACAAAACCAAAAGTTACAATGTCACAAATTGGCTCAGAAGCATTTCCAGACTTACTAGCTACATATTCCACAAAATATGATGGAGGAAACACAAATAGAACAACCAATTTAAAATTAGCGTGTGAAAAAATTAATGATAAAGTAATTTTACCAGGAGAAACTTTTTCTTATAACAAAACCTTAGGAGAAAGAACTATATCTGCCGGATATAAAGAAGCAAAAGTATATGAAAACGGCCAAGTAGTAGATGGAATAGGCGGAGGAATATGTCAAGTATCATCAACATTATATAATTCTGTTTTGATGGCCAATATGGAAGTAACAGAAAGAAGAAATCATCAATTTATAACATCATATACACCTGCAGGAAGAGATGCAACAGTAGTTTATGGGATGACAGACTTAAAATTTAAAAACACAAGAACATATGCAGTAAAAATAAAAGCCACATGCTCTAATGGAATTATTACAATTTCAATATACGGAATTAAAGAAGAAAATGAATACACAATTTCATTTAGTACAGAAACAATTTCTACAATACCATATACAGTTAAATATATAGATGACAATACATTAGCTTCTGGAACAGAAAAAGTTAAGCAACAAGGAGCAAATGGATTAACAACAGAAACATATATAATCAAAACACTAAATGGTCAAGTAGTATCTAAAGAATTATTATCAAAAGACACTTACAGTGCTATGCAAAGAATAATTTTAAGAGGAACAAAATAAATAAAAATGCGAGAAATGGTTAGAAAATTAATCATTTCTCTTTTATTATTTTAGTGTAATTTTATAGTACAAATAAAATACAGTAAAAAATTACACTAATATATTGACAAATTAAAAACAATGTATTAGAATATATAAAAATAAGGAGGAAAAAAAGATGCAACTAAAAGAAATTATAAGTAAAGACCTATTAGACACTAAAGAAAAGAAAACTGTGTCAATAAACATAGATGCCACACAAATAGAAAAAATTGATAAAATTGCATATCAATTTTCAAAAATAAATAATTCAAAAGTCTTCACAAGAAAATACATTATAGAAACAGCCCTAGAAGCCTATATAGAAGAAGCAAAAAACATATTAGAAAAACAATATAAAATAAATATTGAAAACTTACAAGTTAAAAAAGAAGAAAAGAAAGAAGAAGACTTTGACTTAGCAATATTCCCAGCTAGAGAAGAAGGATTTCAAGATGTGTTTTTAGGCGAAAGAGAGTGGAGATATGTAAGAATAAATAAAAATAAAATAGACAAAATCAAATACATTGCTATATACAGAACAGCACCACTAAGTGAAATTACACACTATGCCAAAGTAAAATCAATTAATTACAATGAAGAATATCAGAAATATTCAATTACACTAGATGGAAAACCAATTAGATTAGAAAAACCATTAAAATTAGATACACTAGACCCAAACGCAATGAGGTCAGGAAGATTTGTAAAATTATCAGAACTAAAAAAAGCAAAGAATTTAAAAGAATTATTAGGAAACGAGAATTAAAGGAGAAAAAATTATGTCAGTAGAATTTTGGTTAACAATATGCGCTACATTTGTAGGAATAGGATTATCACTTTTAACATATATAACTAAGAAAGAAAAAACAGGAGCAAAAATATCTATTATAGTTAGCTTTATAATAGCAATTATAGCATTTGTTATGGGAGTTTCAAACAACTACAAAGAAAACATAAAAAATGAAAATACAAACGAAATAAATATCAATCAACAAGAAAATAAAAGTAACACAGAAAACACTTACACAAATAAAGAAAATCAAAAAATGTTTACAAACTATTTTGAAACACACGAAACAGAAACAAACCAAGTAAGTTTTTTGCTAAAAAAATGGAATCCATATGAAGACAAAGATATTAAAGCATTAACACATAATAATGAAAATGGAATAAAATTATTAGCAAAAGCAACATTTATGGTGGAACAAGAAGATGCAATTTCTGATATTCATTTAACATATAATAGTCAATATACAGGAGATACTATAATGAAGGGCAAAATTGTAACAATGAACGAGACAAGCTCTAGTAGGTCTTGTGCTACAGTGTCTATCTTAAAAGACGGTGTAGAAATATGGAAATCAAATAAGACTATACAGGGACAGACTGTTGAGCCAATAGAGTTTGAGGTTGACACTAAGGGTTGCAAAAATGAGATGGTTATTAGGTTTAATTATTATATGCAAAAAGATGGGTTATATATTGGAATATTTGAGTAAAACAAAAAAACAACTTAAAAATTTTTAGTTAATAAGTTGTTTTTTTTGGTGCATCATCTCGGTTTCGAACCGAGGACCTTCAGATTAAGAGTCTGCTGCTCTACCAGCTGAGCTAATGATGCATATGATAAAGCTATTATAGTACCAAAAAAAGAAAATGTCAAGAACAAATTTTTAAAATTATGTAAACATTTATAAAAATTCATTGACAATTATAAAATAAAAAGATAAAATATAATATATGAAAAAAGAAAGAGGTGGGTTTAAATGCTAAAAATATATAACACAAATTTAGAAACAAACAAAACAGAAGAAATAAAAGAATTCAAAAAAGGAAGTTGGATAAATCTAGTAAACCCATCGGAAATAGAAATAAAAAAAGTATGTGAAAATGTAAATATACAAGACGACTTCATAAGAGACGCACTAGACTTTGAAGAAAAAGCAAGAATAGACAAAGAAGAAGACGACGGAACAACACTATTTGTAGTAGATGTTCCAATAATAGAAAAAAATGAAGAAAATGAAGTCTATACAACAATGCCATTAGGAATGATAGTAGTAAGAGACGACTTCTTTATAACAGTCTCATTAAGAAAAAATAAAGTAATAGAAGACTTTGAAAAAAGTAAAGCAAAAAACTTCCAAACATATAAAAAATCAAAACTAATCTTCCAAATACTATACCTAAACTCTTCATACTATCTATCATACCTAAAACAAATAAACAAAGAAACAGAAATAGCAGAATACATACTAAAAAATTCAATGAAAAACAAAGAATTATTAAAATTATTAAGCTTAGAAAAAAGTTTAGTATACTTCACAACATCTTTAAAATCAAATGAACTAGTAATGGAAAAAACAATGAGAGGAAAAATAATCAAATTATATGAAGATGACGAAGACATACTAGAAGATGCAATCACAGAAAACAAACAAGCAATAGAAATGGCAAAAATATATAGCGACATTTTAAATGGAACAATGGACGCATACGCATCAATAATATCAAACAATCTAAATGGAGTAATGAAATTTCTAACGTCAATAACAATAGTACTAGCAATACCAACAATGATATCAAGTTTTTGGGGAATGAATGTTAGCCTACCATTTCAAGATAACAAATTCGGATTCCCAATAATGCTAGGAATATCAATTATATTAACACTAATTGTAACATTGTGGCTAAAAAGAAAAGACATGCTTGATTAAAAAAAGAACAACTATAAAAAGAACCCTTTTATTAAACAACTTAATAAAAAGGGTTCATTATTTTTAAAATTAATTAATTTCATCACCTAAAATACTTTTAATCTTCTCTAATTGATTTTTTAAATTAGCATATGAAGAAGAACTTAAAAAAGAAGTATCACCAGATTCATACTTTGAAATTGAACTTTCAATATCTAAAATCTTAAATTTATGAGTTTTAACACTTGCATTTTTATACATATAAATAGGAACATAGTTAGCCTTATCAATTGAAATTTTACCATTAGAGTTTTTAGTAATAGTTAAATTTAAAATGGCAGAATCTCGAGTAATTTCAGCTCTTTGGTCAGCAGTAAAATTACCCAAAGCATAAACCACAAAAACCTCCTTTTCAGTACCATCTTCTAAAGTAATAGCCCTTTTTTCCATAGGCTCTAACACATGAGGGTGATTTCCTAAAATTATATCAACACCATTTTGAAAAAGAAAATCAGCTAGTTCCTCTTGCTCTGAATTAGCAGTCGTTCTATATTCAGTACCCCAGTGCATACAAGCAACAATTATGTCAACATTTAAACTTTTTGCAAGTTCTATCTGCTTTTTGATTAAATCCTTATCAATTAAATTAACACAATAAGGTTTATCAGAAGGTAATGGAATGCCATTAGTACCATAAGTATAATTTATAAAAGCGATATTAACACCTTTAACATTTTTAATTAACAATTGTTCCTGATCTTCCTTAGTTTTATATGTACCTAAATGAGAAATACCAGCATTATCAAGAACATCTATTGTCCTGCAAAGTCCTGAATATCCGTAGTCTAAAGCATGATTTCCAGCCTGAGAAATAACATCAACACCAATATTTTTTAAAGCAGTAGCTAAGCTATCAGGAGTATTAAAAGTAGGATAATTACTATATCCTCTTTCAGGACCTGCAAAAGTAGTTTCTAAACTTCCAATTGTTATATCAGAATTTTCCGTATATTTTACTATATCCTCATATACATAAGAAAAATCATATTCATTGGTAGCACTATTATAAGCATCCCAATATTGAGTATTATGACACAAAGTATCACCTAAAGCAGTCAAAGTAAAAGTAATAGGCTCATTTTCATCTTTATTTTCAGCTTCCTCACTAATATTGTTATTACTAAAAGTTTCTGTAGGGACACTGATAGAAAATTTATTGTTAACATAAATAACAATAAACGCAAAAACAATTAAAAATATTAAAAAACAAAGATACCTAAAAACACTGAAACTTAACCTTTTTTCATTATTTTTATACCTTGCCATTTTAATCCCCTCCATTTATACAATTAAAATATCACAAAATCACAAAACTTGCAATAGAAAATCCCATAAAAACCAAACAACACTTGAAAAAATTAGCAACTTAAAGTATAATAGTTAAGACAAATAAAATGTCTCAAAAGGGGCTATCCCTAAAAGACAAAAGGAGGATTATAATGTTAAGTGCAAACGGAGTAACAGTAAGATTTGGAAAAAGAGTATTATTTGAAGATGTAAACATAAAATTTGGTAAAGGAAATTGCTATGGAATAATAGGAGCAAATGGAGCAGGAAAATCAACATTTTTAAAAGTATTATCAGGAGAAATAGAACCAAGCAAAGGAGATGTAACACTAGAAAAAGGAGAAAGACTATCAATATTAAAACAAGACCACTTTGCCTTTGAAGAAAACACAGTAATAGACACAGTAATGATGGGAAACAAAGAACTATATGACATAATGAAAGAAAAAGAAGCAATATATGCAAAACCAGACTTTTCAGAAGAAGACGGTATGAAAGCAGCAAAATTAGAAGAAAGATTTGCTGAATTAGACGGCTGGAACGCAGAATCAGATGCAGCAATGCTATTAAATGATTTAGGAATTGTACCAGAAAATCATTATAAATTTATGAAAGAAATAGAAGCAAGAGAAAAAGTAAAGGTTTTATTAGCACAAGCCTTATTTGGAAACCCAGATGTACTATTACTAGACGAACCAACAAACGACTTAGACTTAAAAAGCATAAACTGGTTACAAGAATTCTTAATCAACTTTGAAAATACAGTAATTGTTGTATCACACGACAGATATTTCTTAAATAAAGTATGTACACACATTGCAGATGTTGACTTTGGAAAAATAAAAGTATATCCAGGAAACTACGACTTCTGGTATGAATCAAGCCAATTAGCATTAAAACAAATGAGAGAACAAAACAAGAAAAAAGAAGAAAAAATAAAAGAATTACAAGACTTTATAGCAAGATTTAGTGCAAACGCATCAAAATCAAAACAAGCAACATCAAGAAAGAAAACACTAGAAAAAATAGAACTAGACGAAATAAAACCATCAAATAGAAAATATCCATATGTAGATTTCAAACCAGACAGAGAACCTGGGAAAGAAATTTTACAAGTAAAAAATATATCAAAAACATTTGAAGGAGTAAAAGTTCTAGACAATGTATCATTTACAGTAAAACAAGATGACAAAATAGCATTTTTAGCAGACAATGAAATTGCAAAAACAGTGTTATTCCAAATTATAGCAGGAGAACTAGAACCAGACGAAGGAGAACTTGTATGGGGAACAACAATAACAAGTGCATATTTCCCTAAGGACAACAACTATTTATTTGATACAGATGAAAACATAACAGAATGGCTTAGAAAATACTCAAAAGACCCAGATGAGACTTATGTAAGAGGATTTTTAGGTAGAATGCTATTTTCAGGAGATGAAGCACTAAAACAAGTTAAAGTTTTATCAGGAGGAGAAAAAGTAAGATGTGTACTTTCAAAAATGATGCTATCAGGGGCAAACTTTTTAATATTTGATGAACCAACAAACCATTTAGACATGGAAAGTATAACATCAGTAAACAATGGTATGACAAACTTTAAAGGTAATATTTTATTTACATCACATGACCACCAATTAACTCAAACAGTTGCAAATAGAATAATTGATATTAAAGAAGACGGAAAAGTAATAGACAGAGAAGTTACATACAATGAATATTTAGGAATTGAATAAAAACAGTAACAGGAAGTAGGAAAAAATGAATTTTTTTAGAAGATTAATAAACAAAATAAGAACGAAAAATAAAATAGAAAACAAAATAGAAAATCAAATAAAAAATTCAAAAGAAAAAACAGACTTTACAAGTGAAATATATTGTAATATAGCTGAAATGAAATTAGGACTTGAAAATATAAAATCAGAAACAGAATATACGGAATTAAAATCCTTAATTGAAAGCCTAGAAAAATATATAGAAAAATCCAGCAATATATTAGAGGAAAGAACAATCGAAGACAAAGTAAATAGGATAGTAAATGAATCTAATATAATTGTAGAAATAAAGCTAAATCCAGAAGTTCCGCAATTAACAATGGACAAAGTAAATCAAGAGCTAGCTATAGAAGACTATTATAAAAAAGTAAAGGAAATATATAAACTCAAATATCAAAAAGCAACCCAAAAAATTTTAATGAAGAAAGCTGAAAGAATAAATAACAGCTTTGATTTAATAGGTGACAAAATTAGTTTAGAAGAATTAAAATCATATCTTCAAATATTGGTGCAGAAAAAAGAAGAATTTACTGGAACAATGCAAAATAAATATATAGAAATTTTAGCTGAAATTGAATACAAAATTTCTATGTTAGAGGGTTCTCTAGAAACAGCAATGGAAATATCTAAAAAAGTAGAAAATAGCAGAGTAAAAGAGATTATTTGGTCAAAATTATTTATAGCTGATGTAGAAAAATTTATTAGTGAATCAGACGAGGACATTAGTAAAGATTTAAAAGAAATGCTTGAAAAAAGAAAATTGCAAGGAAAAACAGATAAAATATTTACAGAACAAAATATTGAAAGTTATTTTTTAGCAAAGAAAAATGAAGAAAAATATATAGAAAATAAAAAAATAGCTGAAAGCTTAGATATGGCAAGTAGAATATTAGAAACAGAAAAAAGTACAAGTGAAAATAGTAGTACCACTTTTAAGACAAAATTAAAAGAAAGCACAAATGAAAATAGTAGTACCAGTTTTCAAGATGCAATTTCAGATCAAAAAAAATTAGCAAAAGAATTAGGACTAGCTGATGAAAAAAACTTTCTAGAAACAGATGACATTAAAGTATACAAAAGAAGAGAAGAAGAATTGCCATTGATATGTGATTATTTAAAGGGCCAAGGAGAGTACTATGAAATTTATAGAGAAATAGATGAGTTTCATAATGTATATATAGTAACCTCCAAAGAAGCTGAAATAGACTATGAAGACAGAGACATAGTATTATGTAATGCCGATGAACAAATAGGTAAAGAATTGGTACCAATAACAAAAGAATTTGCACAACTTTATTCAAAAATGAAGAGTATTTGGTTTGATGTATGGGACGAAGGAACAATAATAAGAAAAGGAACAGAATATTATTTAACAAAAAAAACATACAATTCTGAATTTGAACTGTGTGTAGGCGGCATGCTACATGAATATGAGGACAACAATTATCGTAAACGCTTTGATCACAAAGATGATCCGGACTATGATCCTACTTCGACTATTTCGGGTTCTAGAGTAGGGAAATTCAACATAGAAATCCCATATAAAAGATCAATAATTCCAATACTTGAAAAACTAAAAGAAGAAGAAATAGAATTTACAATACCACCAATAAAATTTAATGAAGAAATACAACTAAAAAATCCAGTAATAAAAATATACATGGATTTCAAAGACTTAGAAAAATACAAAGATAAAGTTCATAATGAAATATCCACACCAGAAAAAGGCATTATAAAAATTTGTGGAAATAATCAGGATACAGAATATCATTATATGATGAAATTAATTATGAAGGGTATTAAGTATAAACACAAAGAAAAAATTATGCGAAGTATATGTATGCAAAACTATCCAGATAAACCTTATAGTAAAGACGAAGAAGAGGAAGAAAGATAATAAAGGAAAAGAATATGAAATTTTTTAGATTTTTTAAAAATGAACAAGAACAGGAACAAAAACAAGAAAATATAGAAGTTAGAGACGAAACAAATAAAGACGAAACAGATTTTAAAGATACAATGTTTTATGACATTGCAGAAATGAAATTAAAACTTGAAAATATAAAATCAGAAACAGAAATATATGAATATCTAAAATCATTAATCAACGACTTTGAAAAATATATAGAAAAATCAAGTGAACTATTAGAAGAAAAAATGATTGAAGATAAACTCAATAGAATAAAAGAATCAAACATAATATTAGAAATAAAGCCAAATCCAGAAATTCCGCAATTAACAATAGACAAAGTAAATCAAGAATTAACAATCGAAGACTATTATAAAAATATAAAAAAAGTATATGAAGTAAAATACAAAACAGCAATTCAAAAAATTCTAATGAGAAAAATTGAAAACTTTAATAAAGATTTAGACTTAATAGAATTACATAGCGAAATCAATTCCACAGACATAGAAACATATAAAGCAGATTTTGAAATATTGGGACAGAAAAAAACAGAATTTACTGGAATAATGCAAAATAGATATATAGAAAATTTAATCGAAATAGAATATAAAATTTCTATGTTAGAAACTTTGGTAACAGGAGATTTGGATACTTTTATTGAAAAATCACAAAAAAACAAAGCAAAACAACTTATATGGTCAAGACTATTTATAGAAGATGTAGAAGATTTTATTAATAAGTCTGACGATACTTATAGTCAAGAAGTAAAAAACAAATTAGAAAGAGGAAAACTAACTGAAGAAAAGGATAAAATAATTACTACACCAATTCTTTGTGATTATATTAACGGAATAAAAAACAGAATAAAAGACAAAATTGAACAAGAAACAAAAAAAGAACTAGAAGAAAAATCAAAACAATATAAAAATATAACAGAAGAAGAAATAAATAGAAATATAAAAAAATTAGATGATGAAAACTTTGATACAGTTACAAGTTATAAAAAAATAATTGAATATCAAATAAATATAGCTATGGCTAAAGGAATAATTAATGATAGAAATTTATTGAAAATGAAGGACGGTTTTTGGAGATGGAGAATTGGAAGAGAATATATACCAGTAGCTTTAGAAAAAATAAAAGATACACCATGCAATTATGAAGTTTATACAGATGTAGATAATTCTAATGAAAATGTATATATATTACTATCAAAAAAAATAGTAGATTACATATTGACAGTAAAAGAAACATATTCACATTCACAATATGACATGTATAATATAGATTCAACAAAAGTGTTTTCTTGGTTCTTTTTAAGATACTATAAAGGTGTATACGATATTAGAATTGATGACAATTATGGCATAAGAACTCATAACCTTGCATTTACAAAGAATGATATAAAAGAAATCATAAAAACATATAAAGAGAATAATGAAAAAAACATAGAAAAAATAAAATTTTATATAGAAATTCCGTATAGAAGAACAATAATTCCAATAATTGAAGAATTAAATAGCAAAGATTTAGAATTTACAATACCTCCAATTTACAATGATGATGAAACAAAAATGAACGAACCTGTAATAAGAATCTATATGGACAGAAATGATTTAAACAAATATAAAGAAGAAGTCCATAATAAAATATCTACACCAGAAAAAGGAATTATAAAAATTGGAGAAGAAAAATTAAATTTAACAGAACTACTTACAAAAGGGTGCAATTTTGACTTTTTAGAAGAAAAAGAAGAAAAGAAAGAAAGGTAAAAAACAATGGATAAAATAATAAAAACAATAGCAGAAGAGCTAAAAATAAAAACACAACAAGTTGAAAACACAATAAAATTAATAGACGAAGGAAACACAATACCATTTATAGCTCGTTACAGAAAAGAAGTAACAGGAGGCTTAAGTGACGAAATTTTAAGAACATTTGGAGAAAGACTAACATATTTAAGAAATTTAGAAACAAGAAAAGAAGAAGTAATAAAATCAATAGAAGAACAAGGAAAACTAACAGACGAAATATTACAAGCAGTTGCTATTTCTAAAACATTAGCAGAAGTTGAAGACATATATAGACCATATAAACAAAAGAAAAAAACAAGAGCAACAGTAGCAAAAGCTAAAGGGCTAGAACCACTAGCACAAATAATAATTAAACAAAAAGAAACAAAAAACATATTAGAAATAGCAAAAGAATATGTTAACATAAACAACTTATCTGAAGAAGACAAGAAAAATAAAGATAAAGTTGTAGCAACAGCAGAAGAGGCAATCCAAGGAGCTTTAGACATCATAGCAGAAGACATTTCAGACAACGCAAAATATAGAAAAGAAATAAAAAGACAATGTTACAGAGAAGGAATAGTAAAAACAAAAGCAAAAGATGCAGAAAGTAAATCAAACTATGAAATGTACTATGACTATGGAGAAGCACTTAAATGGATACCAAGCCACAGAATATTAGCCATAAATAGAGGAGAAAAAGAAGAATTTTTAAAAGTATCTATTGAAAAACCAGAAGACAAAATATTAGCTTACATAGAAAAAGACATAATAAAAGGTGAAACACAATTCACACAAATGCTAAAAGATACAATACAAGATAGCTTTGAAAGACTAATAGAACCATCAATAGACAGAGAAATTCGTTCAGACTTAACAGAAAAAGCTGAAGAAAAAGCCATAAAAGTATTTGGGCAAAATTCAAAGCAACTATTACTAGGAGCACCAATAAAAGGGAAAACAGTTATGGGATTTGACCCAGCATATAGAACAGGATGTAAAATTGCCGTAATTGATGAAACAGGAAAAGTCTTAGACTACACAACAGTATACCCAACAGAACCACAAAATGATGTAGAAGGGGCTAAAAAAGAATTATTAAAATTAATAGAAAAAGACAAAATTGATATGATAGCAATAGGAAACGGAACAGCCTCAAGAGAATCAGAAATGTTTGTATCAAATATGATAAAAGAAGCATCTAGACCAGTCCACTATGTAATTGTAAGCGAAGCGGGAGCATCAGTATACTCTGCATCAAAACTTGCAACAGAAGAATACCCAGATATAAATGTTTCAATAAGAGGCGCTATATCAATTGCAAGAAGACTACAAGACCCACTAGCAGAACTTGTAAAAATAGACCCAAAAGCAATAGGGGTAGGACAATATCAACATGATGTAAATCAGAAAAAACTAGCAGAAAGCCTAACAGGCGTAGTAGAAGACAGTGTTAACAAAGTAGGAGTTGATGTAAACACAGCAACACCATCATTACTTTCATATGTTTCTGGAATCAACAGTACAATTGCAAAAAATATTGTAAAATATAGAGACGAAAACGGAAAATTAAAAGAAAGAAAAGAACTTTTAAAAGTACCAAAGCTAGGAAAAGTAGCATATGAACAATGTGCAGGATTTTTAAGAATTATAGACGGAAAAAATCCATTAGAAATAACAGCAGTTCACCCAGAAAGTTATGAAGCAACAGAAAAACTATTAAAATCATTAGGATTTGATAAAGAAGATTTACGAGACAAAGAAAAAACTGAAGAATTAAGACAAAAATTAAAAACAGTAGATGTTGCAAAAACTGCAAAAGAATTAGAAATAGGAGAAATGACATTATCTGATATAATTTCGGAACTTAGCAAACCTGGTAGAGACCCTCGTGAAGACATGCCAAAGCCAATTTTAAGACAAGATGTTTTAAAACTAGAAGATTTAAAAGAAGGTATGATTTTAACAGGTACAGTCAGAAATGTTATAGATTTTGGAGCATTTGTAGATATTGGTGTTAAATATGATGGACTTGTTCATATTTCTGAAATGAGCGACAAGTTTATTAAAAATCCTTCTGATTTGGTTTCAGTTGGAGACATTGTTAAAGTTAAAGTTATTAAGATAGACATGGAAAGAAAAAAAGTTGCACTATCTATGAAAATATAAATGAGATTGAGGATAACCTCAATCTCATTTTTAATAATTATCTTTTATTTTCTCAATCTCATCATAATGATTCTTTAAAATATCCAAAAATACATCATCTAATTTTGGATCAAACTGTGTTCCCCTACACCTTTCAAATTCAGAAATAACAACATCCATTGGCAAAGAATCCCTATAACTCCTTTTTGAAGTCATTGCATCAAAAGTATCTGCAATAGCAGCAATTCTAGCCAAGTAAGGAATATCCTCACCCTTTAATCTACCAGGATATCCATTACCATCATATCTTTCATGATGATGCTTTACAATAGGAATAATATCCTGAAAAATAGTTGCAGAAGATAATATATGTGCTCCTATAGAAGGGTGATTTTTAATCTCTGAATATTCGTCATCAGTAAGCTTAGACTCTTTTCTCAAAATAGCATCTGGCACACCAATTTTTCCAATATCGTGGAATAAACCACCAACTTCCAAATCATGCAATTCCTTTTCTGATAATCCCAAATGTTTACCAATTAAAACAGAATATTGTGATACCCTATCAGAGTGACCCCTAGTATAAGTATCTTTAGCTTCAACAGTATATCTTAATGTTTGTATTGTTGATAAATAAGCTTCTTCTAGTTTTTCATTAGTTATTGATAATTGCTCATTAATTTTTTTAATTTCGTTCATTTGAGCAATAGATTTTATACCAGATTCAATTAATAATAGTAATTGATCAAATTTATCACTTTTTTCACAATAACCTTGAATATCAAGCCTTCTTATTGTTTCTAGTGGTGGAGCTAAATCTTTATGCCCTGTTAATAATAATATATATAAATCTTTGTTAAATTTTCTAATTTCTTCAACAACTTGGTCACCATGAATAGGTGTCATTATAAAGTCTAAAAGCATTAGGTCATAATGTTCTGTCTTAACCTTTTCTATTGCCTCCATAGGATCTGTAACTCCTGTAAAGTCATATCCAGAACGCTTTAAAAAGATAGAAAGAGAATCAACTATTCCTTCTTCATCATCTACTGCGATAATTCTATAGTTGTTGTTTTCATTAACTACATTTTGCAATCCTTTTCTCATATGAACCTCCATTTCATCTGTTTGTCGATGTCTTTTATATTAAAGATTTTTATAATGCAATTATATTAGTAAATTGTTTAAAAAGCAAGTATTTTAAAATAAAAAGTTGCTCTTTTAAGCAACTTTTTTATAAAGGCAAAATAATATTAAATGTAGTACCTTTATTTTCTTCAGTTTCAAAGGTAATATCACCATTAAAGTGAGCTTTTATTGTAGAATAAGACATGTATAAACCAAGTCCTGTACCGTTTTTACCTTTCGTTGTAATCATCTCTTTAAACAACTTGTCCTGAACTTTTTGAGGCAATCCTGTTCCATAGTCTTTAACAGAAATAACTAAATTATTTTTTTGTTTTTCTAAAGTTAAATCTATGTTTTGTTCAGG
Source organism: uncultured Clostridia bacterium (assembly GCA_934141605.1). GTDB lineage: Bacteria > Bacillota > Clostridia > TANB77 > CAG-508 > CAG-269. The sequence goes on along the minus strand of CAKPCL010000001.1, from coordinate 173,992 downwards.
TTTTCCATTATAAGCCTGAATAGCATTTGAAATCATATTATTTATAACTTGTACCAAACTGTTTATATCTCCATGAATTGTTGTATTCTTTGGAGCTTTCATTTGAACATTTAAATAAACAAGTGCATTTTTAAGTTCATGCTTCATTAAAATATCTACTCTTTTTACTAACTCATCTATATCAAAAGAAATATTTTCCGTTTCAGAAAGCGTTACAGCTTGACCTTTAACAGCAGTTATAATGTCTGACATATATTCTGTATATTCTTTAATTTTTACTATCCACTCGTTCATATCTTTAGCTATATCATGATGGTCTTGGCTGTTAACTTCAGGGTCGTCAATAGATGAGTCATATTCTTTTACTAAATCTGTTAGACCTTCTGCTGCACCAGCTATTGACATGATTGGTGTTTTTAGGTTGTGAGCAATTCCTCCTATTAATTGTCCTAGTGATGATAAACGCTCTGCTTCCATAAGTGTTTCTTGTGTGTCTTTGATTTGTTGCATGTCATTGATGTGTTGTGTTATATCTTTGAATAGTATTAGTGTTCCTAATGATGCGCCTTCTGATAGAATTGAGTTTATTTCAATGTGAAAGTGTTTGTCTATCTTTTTTATGTATAAGTCAAATGCTACTGTTTTTTCTGAATTTTTTACTTTTGGTAGTGCGTTTTTGATTTTTCTAAAGTTTAAATATAGGTTGTTTTCTTTTAAAAAGGTTTCTAGTTTTTGTCCTCTTATGTCTTTTGTTGCTTTTATTTTAAATGTTGTTAAAAATGTTTGGTTAAAGTCTGTTATAGTTCCATCGTCATTTAAAACCAAATAACTATCAGACATCCTATCAACAATTTTTTGAAGAGCGATTGGGGTAGCTCCTAAAAAATTAAATTTGAAGATGGCTAAAGATAAAAATAGCATAGTCAATGCAAATGTAATAGGAGTTACATATATTGTCATAGGAAGTATCTTAAATGTTCCTAGAAAATTAACTATTATAGGTATACTTATTCCAACAAGAATTAATATAGACTGTTTAGAAAAGAAACCTGAATTTTTAATAGAGTACTTTAATAAGTAAAATATCCCTAAAAACAACATAACATATGAATATATATTATGAATAGACATATATGGTCCATATATACAATCTGATAAATTTACTGAATAATATGTATAAAATAAATGATGCAAATCATTTGACCATAAAATAATTAAAGATGTTATCGGTATAACAAATAAAAGTAAATCGTGTTTTTTAAACTTTATTTTTGTGTTAGCAAAAATCTTTCCTGTAAAATATACACTAACAGGAAGTAGGCAACCTCCAATATATGAAAAATATTCAAAATATACAGGAGGTATATTATACCTACTAGACAACAGTAATTGTAACAATACAGAAATACTTAAAATTAATAGTAATATCAAATTAATAGAAAATATAGTTTTTATTTGGTTTTTAGATTGCCCCTTAAGAATATATATTAGTAATATAAATGTTATAGCAGTAGAAAAACCAAGAATTGGTATATATATATCCATATTTTAATCCTCCTTTAATTTTATATTTAGATAACCAATATCTATTAAATATTTAAAATAGTTTCTAATATAATTTATATCAATATAAGGCCATTTAAAACCAATATTTTCTAAAAATTGTTTTGTAAAATCAGATTTTATTTTTATATTAGATTGGTATACTAATTTTTTTTCTGAATTAAAGTCTCTAATAATACCAGATAAAATATCAGTATTATTATCATCTTCTAATAACTTATTAATTATATTACTAAATTCTTTTTCAGAAACTATATTTACATCAATACCTATTTTACGAAGCATATCATATAAATCTAATAATTGTACATGCTTTTCATTGAAAACATGGAAAACAGTAAATGCTGGATTATAATGATTTGCAATATCAATTATTGCGTCAGCACAGCAGTCAATAGGAGTAAATTCTACATAACCATCTTGCATGTAATCTGGAATTGAACCAATTTGTAATAAAGATTTGATTCTATTAACAAAAGCATTTTCATAATGATTTTGTTGAAATTTTCCTTCTGAATACCTACTTGTTAAATTACCCATCCTTAATACATAAGCTTGTAAACCATCATTAATAGCTTCAAAAACTAACTTTTCTGCCAAAAATTTACTTTTAACATATAAGTTTTCAAGGTTTTGATTAATATAGAATTTTGTTTCATCATAATTAATATCTTCTGTAAATCCGTTTTCAATAAATGAGCCTTCAGCAAAATTATTACCGGACACACTAATAGTAGATATGTGCATTAATCTACAGTTAAAATTTTTACTAAAAGTAATTAAATTTTTTGTTCCACCAACATTTATATTTTCAAATTCTTCATAATTTCCAAAATGCTTTACTAATGCTGCAGAGTGTATAACAGTAGTAATTTCATTACCTAGTTTATTATAATCATCATCAGAAAGTCCTAGATTATTTTCTGTTATATCTCCTTCAACACAAATAATTCTATCATCAATTAAATAATTATAATTATCATCAAAGTAAAAGTTTAAAGTATTTTTTAATCTTTCTTTTGCAGAAATATTATTTTTAGGTCTTATCAAACAATAAATTTTTCCAGTAGAATTTTTTATGAAACTATCTAAAATATGTGAACCTAAAAAACCAGTAACACCAGTTAATAAAACATTATTAATAGGAGTAAGTGGAACATAGGTATTAGTTAAATTATTTACAGTATTTCCACTTAAAACTAAATCAAGATTTTTAAAATCTTCATTATCGTTAGTATATTTATATTTATCGTTTTTACAAAGATTTATATAATTAGATAATTCTTTAACAGAAGGATATTTGAAAATATCTCCATAAGTAATATGTATATCATTTTTTAAAGCTTCAACTTCTAATTTCATAGCATTTATTGAATCTCCACCTAGACTAAAGAAATTGTCTGTAATACTAAAGTCAGAAATATTTAAAATATTTTCAAAAATGTTATATAGTTTCTTTTCTAAATCTGATGAAGGAAGAATAACTTCATTATTACTATAAATTTCAAAATTTTTAGGTAATAATTTTTTATTAACCTTTCCATTTTGGTTTATAGGTAAAGAATCCAATTGCATAAAATAAGTAGGAATCATATATTTTGGAAGCTGATTACTTAAATATTTTTTTAAATCTCCAAAGTCAATATTTTTATCAGAAACTACATAAGAACATATTGATTTCTGATTATGGACAGTATCAAAAATAGTATATGCTTCTTTAATATTGTTATAAGAATTAATAACAGTAGTTATTTCACTTAACTCAACTCTAAAACCTCTAATTTTAATTTGATTATCAATTCTACCTAAAAATATTAAATGACCATTAGAATCCCATTTTACTAAATCACCAGTTTTGTAAATTCTTGTATTTACAAGGTTAGAATATATAAATTTATCAGATGTCATTTCATCATTATTAAAATAACCTCTAGCGACACCATCTCCTCCAACCCATAACTCTCCAGGTATTCCAACCGGTTGTAAATTATTATCATGTGAAACAACATAACATGTTGAATTTGCGATTGGACCTCCAATAGGTATTGAATCAGTATAGTTTTTATCTATTTGGTAGCAACAAGAAAAAGTAGTATTTTCTGTTGGACCATATCCATTAATTATTGTTAAATCAGGATTTGCTAATTTAGCCATATTTATATGTTTTGGGGATAAAACATCACCACCAGTTAATAAGCATCTAACAGTTTTAAACATATGAGGATTACTTTCGCATAATTGATTAAATAATGGAGCTGTTAACCACAAAACAGTAATTTTATTTTTTAATACATATTCATGAAAAATACTTTCATCTAGTAAATTTTCTTTTTTTATAATATAAAGAGGTAATCCATTTAAAAATGCTCCCCATATTTCAAAAGTGCAAGCATCAAAGACAATTGAACCAGTTTGAAGAATTCTGTCATTTTTTAAAAACTTAATATAATTATTATTAATAATAAGTCTTGAAATACTTTTATTTTCTATCATTACACCCTTTGGATTTCCAGTACTTCCAGAAGTGTACATTATATAAGCTAAATCAGTACTATTTCTGGTCATAGATATATTATCTTTATAATTAGAATTGTAAATATTATCGTTATCTAAATCAATATATATTGATTTTATAGGAAGATTAAAAGTATTTTTGTTTTTTGATGTCAACAATAGTTTTGACTTTGAATCTTTAATTATATATTCAATTCTTTCTTGTGGATATGTAACATCAATAGGTAAATAAGCGCATCTATTTTTTAATATAGCTAATATAGCTATAATCATTTCGATAGATTTATCCATTAAAATACAAATAACATCTTCGGGTACAAAACCTTCCAATTTTATAAAGTTAGCTAGTTGGTTGGCTTTTTCGTTTAATTCTTTGTAAGTTAAAGAAGTATCTTCAAATACTAAAGCTATATTATTAGGTGTTTTTACAACTTGTTCTTCAAATAACTCAATTACCGCTTTATCATTTGGATAATTTACAGCAGTAGCATTAAACTCATATAATATCTTATTTTTTTCTTCTTCAGAAATTATTGAAATATCCTTAATTAAAACATCATTATTATCAGAAATTACATTTAAAGCATTAATAAAATGCTCAAATAATCTATTAATAGTATTTTCCTTAAACAAATCGGTACGATATTCCAAATTAACCACTCTAGTATCAGGCTCTATTTCAATAGATAAATTAAATTTAGAAATACCAGAAACAGATTTTATAATTTCAACAGACTCATCATCTAAAGTTAATTTATTACTATTTGCATTTTGGTAAGCAAACATTACATCAAACAAAGGATTATTAGAGCCATTGTTAGGAATATCTAATTTCTTAACTAATAAATTATAAGGGTAATCTTGATATTCCAAATCACTTAAAACTTGTTGCTTAATATTATTTAAAAATTCAGTAAATTTTTTACTAGAGTCAATTTTACCGTCAACTGCAATATTATTAACAAACATCCCAATGATATTTTGCAATTGATTATTACTTCTACCAGTAACAGGACTTCCAACAATAATTTCCTCTTGACCAGTATACTTATACAAAAGTACAAATAATGTTGACAAAAAGAACATATAAGGAGATACACCTAATTTTTTAGCAGAAGTTATATATTTATCAAAATCCTTTTCAGATATTTGCCTAGATATAGTATTTCCTGTATATGATTTTGAAGAAGGGACACTAAAATCATAAGGTAAATTTATAACAGGAATTTCTGAATCTTTAAATTTATTTACCCAATAATTTTCAGCCTCTTTAACCATATCGCTTTCTAAATATTTATTTTCCCAAACAGCAAAATCTTTATATTCAATATCTAAATTTTCAATGTTCGTATTGTTATATAATCTGCAAAATTCATCTATTAATATTTCAAGAGATGAACCATCTACTATAATATGATGAGATTCTAACAATAATAAGGTTTTTCCATTATCTAAATAATGAAGTTCAACTCTCAATAAAGGTGCATTTTCCAAATCAAAAGGCTTTGGAAAAGCATTTATTAAATCATTAATTTCAGTTGATTTACTTTTAAAAGTATTAACACTAAAATTAACAGATTTATTTATTTTTTGCATAATTGAATCATTAATCATCATAAATGATGTTCTAAAACTGCTTTGTTTTTTAATAATTTCTTTAAAACATTTTTCAACTTTTTCTTTATCTAAAATTGAATTAACTAGAATTGCTCCTGGTATGTTATAAACTATATTTTCATCACCTATCATTTTACAAGCATAATAAATTCTTTTTTGAGCAGATGACAAAGGGTAAAATTCAGATTCTTCAGCTGGCAATATTTCAAAAGATTTTTTATTTGAAACTGACAAACTAGAAATATAATCTGATAAATCTGATAAACTATTTTTTGATATTATATCTTTTACATAAACATCTACGCCAAAAACATCTCTGATTTTTGCAGATAAGTTAATAGCTGTAAGGGAATCACCACCTAATTCTAAAAGACTACTAGAAAGGTCTATATTATCTATTCCTAAAAGAGAACTTAAAATATTTGCAAGACAAATATCAGTTTCATTTCTATAAAATACATTTGAATTAGTGTTCTTTATTTTTGGCTCAGGCAATGATTTTTTATCAATTTTTCCATTAGGTGTATATGGCAATTGCTTTAATTCAACAAAGTATTGAGGTATCATATATTGTGGTAATTTTTGTTTTAAAGCAATACGCAAATTTTTTTCATCAACAGGCCCTTCTTTAGTATAATATGCACATAGAAAATCTCTATTTTTAGATGTTTTCTTTACAACACAACAATTGCAAATGTTTGAAACTTTAAGTAATTGTTGTTCTATTTCAGACAATTCAATTCTTAATCCTCTAATTTTTACTTGAGAATCAGAACGACCTAAACATACTATTTCACCATCAGAACGATAAAAACCAATATCCCCAGTTTTATACATAATGGAATTATTATTAAAGATATTTTTAATAAAACTTTTTTCTGTTAATGATGAATTATTTATATATCCTTTACCTACTCCATCTCCTGCAATATATAATTCTCCAGCTATACCAATAGGGCATAATTTTTTATTATTATCTAATATATAAATTTGGGTATTGTCTAAAGGCTTACCAATAGTTATTTGAGAATAATTAGTTATGTCTGTTAAAGTTGAAAATACAGTTGTTTCACTTGGACCATATCCGTTATATATTATAATATCATTTGATATTAATTTCATACCATTAACCAATGATAGTGGAAGTTGTTCACCTGCTAAAGTTAAATATTTAATATTTTTTAAACAAGGAATATGTTCATAATCATTGATTAGTAATTTGATTCTAGAAGGTGTGGTTTGCATTATTTCTACATTTTCTTTTTCGATTATTTTATTTAATAATATAGGATTAGTTTGTGCATTTTCATTTGCAATAACTAATTTTAATCCTCTTTGAAGAGATATAAGTGTTTCAAAGATAAATATATCAAAACTTACGGTTGTAACTGATACAATAGTTTTATATAAATTGTTTTTTAAATATTCTACATAATTATTACAATAGTTTGCTAAATTCATTAAAGAACCTTTTTTTAGCATAACGCCTTTTGGCTTTCCAGTAGAGCCTGAAGTGTAAATAATATAACTTAAATCCTCTGAATTCTGTTTAATATTTAAATTTTTATTGTCAAGTGATAAGTTGTCTATATCATTGATGTTTATTGTATTTAAATTAAAAGAAGATAAAGAAGAGATGTGTTCATTTTCTGTCAAAACTATTTTTACATTACTATCTTTTAAAATATATTCGATTCTATCTTTTGGATAGTTTGGATCTATCGGAATATAAGCTGCACCTGATTTTAAAACCGCTAAAATACTAACAATCATATCAAAAGAACGATTTAAAATAATTGCACAAAAATTATTTGCTTTAATCTCTTTTGAAACTAAAAGCCTAGCCAATCTATTTGCCTTCTCATTTAATTCTCTATAAGTCAACTGCTTATCTTCAAAAACCACAGCAACATTATCAGGAGTCCTCTCAACTTGCTCCTCAAACAAATCAACAATAGTCTTATCCTTAGGATAATCAACCTTTGTATTATTAAACACATTTAAAATTTTATCTTTCTCATCAGGAGTAACAATCTCAATATCGCAAGAACCAATATCATTATTATCCAAAACCTGATTAATCATATGAATAATACGATTATGAATATCCCTAACATCTTCATCAGAATACTTATCAATCAAATAATCATAATTAACAAACAAATCACCAGTATCATTAATATCATAAATATGAATATTAAAATCATTAGCACAATAATTATTAAAAATCCAATTAGTCTTATAATTACCAAATTTCTCATCAAAAGCCTTAGTAACTTGGTAAGAAATAATTATATTATACAAATTTGGAACATTTTCATTTTTAGCCCTCAAATCTTCCAAAACTGAATTATAAGAATATTTTTGATGTCTCAAAATCCCCATCATTTTAGTAGCAAAATTACTAGCTAAATTTTTAAAAGTACCATCATTTAAGTTACTTACCCTAACAGGAACAGTATTAACAAACATACCAGTAGTATGCTTTTCTTTAAAATTAGACCTATTTAAAATAGGAGTACCAATTACAAAATCATCTATATTAGAAACTCTACCAATATAAACTGAGAAAATAGCCATAAAAAAGTTAAATACAGAAATATTATTTTCTCTACAAAAAACATTAATTCTAGATAAAAGTTCCTTATTAATTTCAAAACTTAATCTTTTAGCATTATAAGATAAATTTTTTAAATTGTTATTTAAACTTGGAATAGTTGCTTGTTCTGGAATTGTCTCAAAAATTTCGTTCCAGTAAGCTTTATCATTTTCAAATTTTTTACTAGCTTTATATTCCTTCTCAGAGTTAATATAATCTACATAAGAAAAAGTTTCTTGAGTTACTACCTCATTATTTTTAAGAGCATTATAATTTCTTAAAATTTCTTGAATTACTAGGCCAAGAGCCCAAGAATCAGCTATTAAATGATTAACTGTTAAAATAATACAAGCAAAGTTATTTTCTGAAATTGCAAGTTTAAACTTGAATAAATCAGAATCAATAACCTCAAATTTATATTTAGCTTCTTCTTTTTCTATTTTTGTAATTTCAGCTTCATCATTAATATATTCAATGTCAATATTGAAATCTTTATAGTCTGAAATGTATTGTTTTGCAATATTATTTTCTACAATAACATGAATTCTAAAACTATCATTTTGTTTTACAACATTTTTAATAGCTTGTTTTAACAAATCTTCATTTATTTTTCCATAAACAGTACCAGAAGTACAAATATTATTTACTGTTGTGCCATTATAATATTGTTCTGTATACCAGATTGATTTTTGTGGATTTGTTAGTTCAAAAAATTCTTTATTTTCCATATATACTACCTCTTTAAAACACATTTAAAATTAATTGAATTATACTATTAAAAGATATAATTTGCAAGCTTTTGACATACTTATCTAAAATAAATTTTTTTTCGACAAAAAAGAACACTAAAATAAAATCAAAAACACTAAAAATAGAACGAAAAAACCTGTTTTAACATAATCAAAAACAGGTTTAATAAATCAAAAAAAGTACATAATAGAAACAGGAGGGACGAAATGCCAAAAAGATATAAAAGAAAAAGCAAAACAAAAAAAATACTATTAACAATAATAACACTAAGCATAATAACACTAATTTGCATATATCTATACTATACATACAAAAACATAGAAATAGATGACACAAATTACGAAACACAAAAAACAATATCCACAATAAACGAACAAACTGTGGAAAAAACAATAGAAAACAGTAAAACCGTATCAGACACATTAGAAGAAACAATGGAAAGTATAGTAGGAATTTCAAAATTAAAAAACAATGGATCATCAATATTTTCCAGCAGTGATGAATATTCACTAGGACTAGGAACAGGAATAATAGTAACAGAAGATGGATACATTTTAAGCAATGAACATGTTACAGGCAGCAAATCCAGCACATGTTATATAACACTAGAAGACGGAAAAAAATACGAAGGCAATGTAGTTTGGAGTGACTCAGATTTAGACCTATCAATAACAAAAATAGACGCAAAAAACTTAAAATATGTAAGCCTCGGAAATTCAAACGAAATAAAAATAGGAGAAACAGTTTACGCAATAGGAAACCCCATAGGATTTGAATTTAGAAGAACAGTAACATCAGGAATTATAAGCAGTAAAAACAGAACAATAAAACTTGAAGAAGAAAAAAATATATCATATATGTCAGATTTAATACAAACAGATGCCACAATAAATCCCGGAAATAGTGGAGGACCATTAATTTATCCAAACGGAGAAGTAATTCGGAATAAATACTGTAAAAATAACCTCAGCAGAAGGAATAGGATTTGCTATTCCAATAAATGTAGTTAAACCAGTTATTGAAAGCTTTAAAAACAACAATACATTTGAACAAGCAACAATCGGAATATACGCATATGATAAAGAAGTTGTACCATATTTAGACAACAATATAAATTTTAATAAAGGAATATATGTAGCTGAAATTGTCAAAAATGGCCCTTCATACAAAACAGAATTAAAAGTAGGAGATATAATCACTTCAATAGACGGAAAAGAATTAAACACTATGAACGACTTAAGAGAATACATTTATAGTAAAAAACCAAATGATGTTGTTTCAATGCAAATCTCTAGAGGAAAAGTAAATAAAATAATAGAAGTTACTTTACGGAAAAAAATAATGTCCATGTCAAAACAGAACCGTCCCAGATGGACAAAATGTCCAATTGGGACAGACCTTTAATTAAGTATCGTCCCAATTTTTTATTTTTCGGAATCCAATTTTCTTGCGTAATCTTTTGTATCAGGATTATTCATAAAAACCGTAGAGCGATTTTGCTTTAAGAATTCAATAATATTATAAACATCAATCCAAATTTCATTATTTCCGTCAACTTGTGATTCATCAAAAATAAGTTGCATACCAAAATGCAAATGAGGAACATTAATATTATTAACATTTTCTTTTAAACTGTAGCCCGTCATTCCCAAGTAACCTATAACATCACCAGCATTAACTTTTGAACCTTCAGCAAGACCTGCTACATAAGGGTGATTTTTCCTTAAATGTGCATAATAATAATATCTTCTGCCATCAAAACTTCTGATACCAATACGCCAACCTCCATATTGATTCCAACCAATATGTTCAACAGTACCAGACTCAACGGCAATAATAGGAGTTCCAATGCTACCCATTAAATCATTTCCTAAATGAGTACGCTTAAATCCATATGACCTTGAAGCACCAAAATCATCATAATGACTAAAACCATAATTTTTAGCAATAGGTAAAAATGCTTTTATACCATATTTGTTTTCAAAATAAGTTGTGCCATCTTCTGCTTCAGTTTTTACTGAATAATTGCCAATAAATTCACTCAAAACAGCAGAATAAGCTTCATAGTAGTAATTATAATATTTGATATTTTTAGTAATATCAGTCATTGTTTTGCCACTTTTTAATTGTTCTATCAACTTATTTAAATCATTTTGACTAAAATTTTTAAAGTTTCCACCATTTTTACATGCAAGATATGCTAAAAGCTCAATCCAATTATACTTAATTTCTGAATCAGAGTTGTGGGAGTCTATATCTAATTTTGCTGTTTTGGATAGTACATCAGATGTTATTTTAAAATCAACCCACTTTATATAATCTTTGTTTTCATTTAAATCAATAGTAGAGAATTTGTTCCAAAAAATTAGTAAATTAGTGTCTACTGATTTAGACATTAAAAAGCAACCTGAAACTAGTGCAATAATAATAAAAACAGAAATTATAGAAAATAATATTTTTTTGTTTATTTTAAATGATTTTATTATCAATTAAAACACCCCAAATAAATATATTTAAAATTTTCGTGAATTATGATATACTTAATAAAGTAAATTAAAATAAAAGTGAAAGGAAAAATATGATGAAAGCATTAGTAATATCAGATATCCATGGTTCAGGATATTATGCAAAAAAAATAAAAGAGATAGAAGAAAGAGAAAAAGTAGACAAAATAATAGTACTTGGTGATTTATATTATCACGGACCAAGAAATGAATTAAGCCAAGAATATGAACCAATGAAAGTGGCAGAAATTTTAAATTCATTAAAAGAAAAATTGTTAGTAGTTAAAGGCAATTGCGACGCAGAAGTAGATGAAATGATATCAGAATTTAAATTTGAAGACCATATATTAATGAAAATAAATGGAAAGAATTTTTATTTTACACATGGGCATAAATACAACATAGAAAATATACCATATGAAGATTTTGATATAATGATATATGGACATATACACCAAGGATTTATACAAGAAAAAGAAGGATATATATTTGCAAATCCAGGTTCAATATCACTTCCTAAATGTAATACAGAACATAGCTATATTATAATAGAAGAAAATAAAATTATACTGAAAAGAGTAGACGGAAAAGTTTTACAAGAATACCAATTTTAATTGATATTCTTGTAAAAAAATTAATGATTATAATATTTCCCTTGCCACAAATTTTGTTCTCTCAAAATTTTATCAAAACCATTTAAAACCCACTTTTTATGCAAATTCCACTCAGGAGCAACAAGCAAATCCTTTGGACTATCACCAGAAATCCTATGAATTACAACCTCAGGAGAAATATGAGTTACAATATATGTAAGAGCATCTAAATAATACTCCAGAGAAATAGGCACATACTCGCCACTAAAATACATATCAGCTAAAACAGTATTCTTAACAACATAAGTAGAATGAATTTTAATCCCCTGAATATTATGAGCATTTATAAAATCAACAGTATTCTTAACATCATCAAAATCCTCACCAGGAAGACCAACCATAATATGTGTCACAACATCAATACCGGCTTCATTTAGCAGATTAACAGCAGTAGTAAATTGATAACTAGAATAACAGCGATTAATTATACGACCAGTATTATCATTAGCAGTTTGCAAACCTAACTCAACACACACATAATACTTATCTGCATATGACTTCAATAATTTAACAACATCTTCATTTATACAATCTGGCCTTGTAGCAACTTCTAACCCAACAATTCTACTATCAATTAAAGCCGCATCATACTTAGCCTTTAGATTTTCTAAAGAATCATATGTATTAGTAAAATTTTGAAAATAAGCTATAAATTTATTAGCACGGTCACTTCTATAACTATTAAAATAATTGATAACTTGATTTTTAATTTTATCAATAGAATTTTTTCCATTAGCAGATGAAATAAGCTCACCAGACCCTTTTTCACTGCAGTAAATGCAACCTCTAGAACCACATGTTCCATCTCTATTAGGACAGGTAAAACCACCATCAATGCAAATTTTTAGAGTTCTTTCTCCAAATTTTTCTTTTAAATATTTGTTTAAATGTTTATATCTTTCTTCATTTTCCATAATGTAATTAGTATAACAGAGTAAAAATAAAAAATCAAATTTTGTTACAGTTCAGTAAAAACCGTAAAATATTTTTGAAATGCTGATATATTAATATTTTGAAATAAAATTTGTAATATTCTCATTAATAGTGTATACTATATTAGTAAAAATCATAACTAGGAAGGAAAAAATAAAATGGAAAAATGCAAAATAGAAAATTTATATAATTTAAAAGAAACAATAGCAGAAAAAATATTTGAAGGATCAACATACCCATGGGAAGTATTACCTAAAATAGGAGACTTCATAATAGAATTAGGAAACACTTTAAACCCAGAAGAATACAACAAAGTAGGAGAAGATGTTTGGATAGCAAAATCTGCAACAGTAGCACCAACAGCATACATAAAAGGCCCAGCAATAATAGGAAAAAATGCAGAAATAAGACATTGTGCATTTATAAGAGGAAAAGCAATAGTAGGAGAAGGAGCAGTTGTAGGAAATTCAACAGAATTAAAAAATGTAATCTTATTTAATAAAGTACAAGTTCCACACTACAACTATGTAGGAGACTCTATATTAGGATATAAAGCACACATGGGAGCAGGCTCAATAACATCAAATGTAAAATCAGATAAAAAATTAGTAGTTGTAAAAGATGACAAAGAAAAAATAGAAACAGGATTAAAAAAATTTGGAGCAATGCTTGGAGATGAAGTAGAGGTAGGGTGCGGATCTGTTCTAAATCCAGGAACAGTAATTGGTAAAAATACAAACATTTATCCACTATCATCTGTAAGAAAAGTCATACCATCAAACAGTATATACAAAAATCAAAATGAGATTGTAGAAAAGAAATAACAAGAAAATAATAAAAATAATTGTCGAATTTTAAAAAATATGTCTAGAAAAAAGAAAATTAAAGATTTTTATGTCAAAACTTGCGATGAAAAATCCTTGCAAACCATTGCAATTAGTAGTAATATAATACTTATTCCAATCAAAAACTAAAGAAAAGGGGGATTTTTTTGAAAACATTTTTTGGAGGCATATTTATAGAAAAGGAAAAACTTGAAGAAGCAGGAATAAAATATCCAATAAAATTAGAATATTACAAACAAATAAATGAAGATGATATTAATACTGGCAAAGAAAAATATGGAATACATATAGTAAAAACAGAATACATACCAGATAATATAAAAATAGAAACAAAAGATATAAAATATATAACAAATGACGAATTAGAGGAAAATAGAATTTTGAATATCTTTAAAGAATATCAAGTAACACCTATTAATTCTGAAGAAGTCATAATAGACTTGTTAAGAAAGAAATTTTAAGGAGAAGAGAATAAAATTCTCTTTTTTAATTTGGTTTTTTATATAAAAAACTTGCAAAATATAAAAAAGTAGTCTAGAATACTAAAAGAATAGAATAAAAACTAAGGAGGATTTATGGCAGATAAATTAATAATAGTAGAATCACCCGCAAAAGCAAATACAATAAAAAAATTTTTAGGTGGAAACACAAAAGTTGTTGCTTCAATGGGGCATATAAGAGATTTACCAAAATCAAAATTAGGTATAGATATTGAACATGATTTTGAACCTGAATACATAAATATAAGAGGAAAAGGAGATTTAATAAAATCTTTAAAAGCTGATAGTGAAAAAGCAAAAAAAGTATATTTAGCAACTGACCCCGATCGTGAGGGTGAAGCAATAGCATGGCACCTATCAAAAATACTTGGTCAAGATAAAAGTAAAATAACCAGAGTAACTTTTAATGAAATAACAAAATCAGCAGTACAAAAAGCAATAAAAGAGCCAAGAGAAATAGACATGAATACTGTTGATGCACAACAAGCAAGAAGAGTGTTAGACAGAATAGTAGGATACAAAATAAGTCCATTACTATGGAAAAAAGTAAAAAGAGGACTATCAGCAGGAAGAGTTCAATCAGTTGCAGTAAAATTAATAGTTGACAGAGAAAATGAAATAGAAAACTTTATACCACAAGAATACTGGAATATATATGCAAATTTAAAAGATGAAAAATCTAAAAAAGAATTTGAAGCAAGATTCTTTGGAAAAAATGGTAAAAAGCAGGAAATCAACTCAAAAGAACAAGTTGATGAAATATTAAAAAATATAAAAAATGCAAAATACATTGTATCAGAAATAAAAAAAGGTGAAAAAAAGAGAAATCCAGCACCACCATTTACAACAAGTACAATGCAACAGGAAGCATCAAGAAAGCTAGGATTTACATTAAAGAAAACAATGCAAGTTGCACAAACACTATATGAAGGTGTAAAAATATCTGATAGAGGAACAGTAGGACTAATAACTTACATGAGAACAGACTCAACAAGAATATCAGAAGAAGCAAGAGCAGCAGCAAAAACACATATAGTATCAACATATGGTGAAGAATATTACGAAAACAGATATTACAAAACAAGTAAGGATGCACAAGATGCGCATGAAGGTATAAGACCAACATATTCAGACATAGAACCAGATGATGTAAAAGATGATTTAACAAAAGACCAATATAAATTATACAAATTGATTTATAATAGGTTCATGTCAAGCCAAATGAAGCCAGCAGTTTATGACACAATGTCTGTTAATATAAAAGCAAATGAATATGACTTTAAAGCAAATGGACAAAATTTAAAATTTAAAGGATTTATGATTTTATATGTAGAAGGAACAGATGAGAAAGAAGAAAAAGAAGACGGAATATTACCAGAATTAGAAGAAAAACAAGAAGTAAAACTACTTAAAATAGATCCAAAACAAAGCTTTACAGAACCACCAGCAAGATACACAGAAGCAAGCTTAGTAAAAGCTTTAGAAGAAAAAGGTATAGGAAGACCAAGTACATATTCACCAACAATTACGACTATTTTAGAAAGAAGATATATAGAAAAAGAACAAAAACAGCTAGTACCAACAGAATTAGGAAAAATAGTAAATAAGTTACTTATAGAAAATTTCACTGATATAATAAATGTAGAATTCACAGCAAAAATAGAAAATGAATTTGACGACATAGCAGAGGGGAAAGAACCATGGAAGCAAATGATTAGAGAATTCTATGGTCCATTTGAAAAAGAACTAGAAAAAGTTGAAAAAGAATTAGAACATGTGGAATTAGTAGATGAAGTATCTGATGTTAAATGTGAAAAATGCGGAAGAATGATGGTATACAAATATGGCAGATATGGAAAATTCTTAGCATGCCCAGGATTTCCTGAGTGCAGAAATGTAAAATCAATAGTAGAAACAATTGATGTTCCATGTCCAAAATGTGGAGCAACAGTACAAGTTAGAAAAACAAAAAGAAGAAGAAATTACTATATTTGTGAAAATAATCCACAGTCATGTGATTATATATCTTGGAACAAACCAAAGCTAGGTGAAAAATGGAATCCAGAAGATACTGAAAATGTAAAAAAAGAAACAACAAAAAGAACCAAAAAAGTGTCAACAAAGAAGAAAACTAAAAAAAGTAAATAAAAAAGAGGGATTATGGGACAATGTCACAAAATCCCTTTTAAAATCCACATTAAAACTATTGACAATATTTATAAATTTTGGTATCATATTAATTGCTTTTGAATATAATTAATTAAAGAACATGCGGGAATAGCTCAGTTGATAGAGCGCTGCCTTGCCAAGGCAGAGGTCGCGGGTTTGAGCCCCGTTTCCCGCTCCAAAAAAAGCAATTTTTTAATATATGGCGCCTTAGCCAAGCGGTAAGGCACGAGTCTGCAAAACTCTGATGATCGGTCCGACTCCGATAGGCGCCTCCAAATAAAAAAACGAGGAAATGCTGAAATATCATATTTTCTCGTTTTTTATATATTTGCGAACATAGTAAATTATTTGTAAAATTTTACTATGTTCGCTTGTTTTTTAAAGAAAAATGTAGTAATATAATTGCCATAGGAAATGAGATAAAAGCAGATGTGAGTGTTGCCTTTAATTCCTCAACAATAGTTGAGAGATTGGAGGTGGTGTTTATATGTTAGATTTTTTAATGTTCTTAATAATAGGATTTATGATTTCAATAACTATAAACGTTGCCTTATTAAGTGTTATATACATAATACTATCAAATAAGCAACAATAAAAAATACACCACATACGCTTTCACAGAGCTAGTGGTGTATATTTAAACTTTTTTAGGTAACACACATTATTTGTGTTCTCATTTTCTATTTATATTATACACCTTAATCAAATTATTTGTCAATGATTTTTATAGTGTGTTACAATATGTTATATAAAATTGTATAAAAATAAAAAGGAAAAAATATGAAAAAAATAATAAAATACACAGCGCTATTAGTAATAATCGTAATAGCAACAACTTTAATAATCAACATTTATGTAAAAACAACCACCAAAAAACAAATAGTAACAGAAACAGAAGCAAAAAAAGTAGACATAGACTGCATTATAGTATTAGGAGCAGGCATATGGGGAGACAAACCAAGTCCAATGCTAGAAGACAGACTATTACAAGCAATATCATTATATAACAATGGAGTATCAGACAAAATAATAATGAGTGGAGACCACGGAAAACAAGATTACGATGAAGTAAATATAATGAAACAATATGCAATTGACAAAGGAATACCATCAGAAAAAATATTTATGGACCATGCGGGATTTTCATCATATGAAAGTATATATAGAGCAAAAGAAATATTCAAAGCAAAGAAAATAATAATAGTAACACAAAAATATCATCTATATAGATCCTTGTACATAGCAAATCAACTAGGAATTGAAGCATATGGAGTAGGATCAGACCCAAGACAATATGTAGGAGCAACATACAGAGAAATAAGAGAAATATTAGCAAGAAACAAAGACTTTGTAAAATGTATATTTAAACCAAAACCAACATATCTAGGAGAAACCATACCAGTTAGTGGAAATGGAGACATAACCAACGATAAATAAAAATGGAGATATTAAATGAAAAAAATAAACAAAGCAAAAATGCTGAAATTAGTAGCATTAATTTTAGTAATATCAATATTAGTGATAGCAACAATATATATGGCACCAATAATAAAAGAAATAAATACGGCAGAAGGCCAAACACAATTTAAAGAAAAAATAACAAATTCAGGAGCAACAGGAGTATTAATACTATTTTGGCTAGAATTAGCACAAGTAGTATTAGCAATACTACCAGGAGAACCAATAGAACTATTAGCAGGAATATGTTTTGGACCAATATGGGGAACAATATTTTTAATGATATCAATTTTTATAATAACCTGTATAATATATTTTTTAGTAAAAAAATATGGAAGAAATTTTATTTATGAATTTTTCCCAAAAGAAAAAGTCCATAAATTAGAAAATAGTAAATTATTCAAAGACGAAAAAAAGATAGAAACCGTAATGATAATTTTATTGTTACTACCAGGAACACCAAAAGATTTGTTAATATATATTGGAGCACTATTGCCAATAAAATCATCAAGATTTTTACTAATTTCCACATTATTACGATTTCCATCAGTAATATCATCAACAATAGCAGGAAATAGCCTAATAGGAGGAAAATGGAAAATTAGTATACTAGCATATGTAATAACATTTATAATAACAATTATAATTATATTTATAATAAATAAACTAGACAAAAATAAAGTAACAAAAGATATAATAAAATCAATGAAATCCTTTTAAATATCAAATGTCCAAATGGGACGGTTCTAAATGGACAAAATGTCCAAACAGAACCGTCCCATTTGGACATTTGGACATGTATAACTTTGAAAAATATGGAAAAAATATAATAAATACATATTTTGAGGAGGTACAAATGGAAACAAGTAAATTAAAAAATATGGTAGTTTTAAAAAATTTACCATCAAACATCGTAGATGAAGCAATAATAGTATTAAAAACCAATAAAAAAGTAAAAAAACTTCAGAAAATAGAGAAGAATAAAAATAAAACAGAAAATGATAACGATAAAAAAGATAAAGAATATATATTGAAAGAAGCGGAAATGTTAGTTAACAATTATATTTCAAAATTAGAGAATAACGAGAAAAAAAATATTTTTAATAAAGAAGCTAACAAGAAATATGATAAATTAAAAAAATATGCAATAGGAATAACAGCAATAAGCATAATACAAGCAATAATGTTAATATTTTAAATTGTCAATAGGTATTACCTTTTGACAATTTTTTAAATTCATAAAATAAAAACAAGCCTCATATAGTTTATAAAGAAAAAACAACAGAAACAAAGAGGTGTGAAAATGGAAAGGACAATGTCAGTAGAAGAAAAAATAAGAAGAGCGGAAGAAATATACTCAAGGAGACAAGAAAGAACAGGGCAAAGAACAGCAACAGTAACAGTGAGCAACGATAATAAAAAAGATATAAAATTGTTGAAAAAAATGATAAAGCAAATAATAGTTAGTTTGTTAATTTATATTGTTATATATACAATTCAAAATAACAATTACATATTTTCAGAGGATTTTCTAAAAAAAACAGATGAAATATTATCGTATGACATGAATTTTATACAAATATATGAAGATATAAAACAAAATATAGAACAAGGAATTCAACAAATGAAAACGCAAAATGAAGGAATTTTTGAAAATGTAGTTAACACCACTACCGAAGAAAATGTCACCGAAGAAAACACAGTTGAAGGAAATACAGCTGAGGAAAATACTACTGAAGACAATGCTAATCAGAACGCAATAGGAGGAGCGGAAGAAAATATAATAGAAAATACAAGCCAAGTTGAAGATACAAACAAAGAAAAAAATGAAGAAAAAAACGAAGAAGAACCACAACTAACGCAAGAGGAACAGGATATAGCAAATATTAAAGCAACTACAACCTTCATAAAACCAGTAGAAGGAACAATAAGCTCAAGATTTGGACAAAGAGAACCAACAACAAGCACAGTACCAAAAAATCATACAGGAGTAGACATAGCAACAAATATGGGTACTAAAATATTAGCAGCTACAGGAGGAGAAGTAGTTTTAGCCTCAGAAGAAGGCGACTATGGAAAACACTTAAAAATACAAACAGGAGAAGTAAGCATTATTTATGCACATTGTAACAATTTATATGTACGACAAGGAGACCAAATAACACAAGGACAAGAAATAGCAGAAGTAGGCTCGACAGGAAACTCCACAGGACCACACTTACACTTCGAAATAAGAATTTCAGAAAGAAAAATAGACCCTGAAAAAATACTAGAATTATAAATGTTTATAGGTGTCCACAAAACCTAAATACAAAAAAGGAAAACAAATATGAGATTCAGAATAGATTTAAAAATATTCATTTTTTTAATTTTGTTTTATTTTACAAAGCAAATTGAATTATACGCAATGATAATGCTTTTTGCCATAATACATGAACTAGGCCATTTATTAGCAGGATTGTTAATGGGAATGAAACCAGAAAAAATAGAAATAATGCCATTTGGATTATCAATATCATTTAAAATAAATGTTAAAGAATATAATAAAAAAATTCACAAAGGAAATCTTTTAGAAATAAAAAAAATAATAGTCGCAACTGCAGGACCAATCACCAATTTTATAATAATTTTAATTGCAAGTAAATTAAAAATAGACTTTATAAAAAGTATGTTAATAATTTACACAAATTTTTTAATTATGATATTCAATTTAGTACCAATTTATCCGCTTGACGGAGGAAGAATTTTAAAAGGAATATTACATATTATCTACGGAAAAAGAAAATCAGAAAAATATACAAACATTATATCAAAAATAATGGTAATAATAATAACAGGAATATCAAGCATATTAATATTATATATACATAATATCTCAATTTTCTTAATAGACATGTTTTTATGCTATTTAGTATTAAAAGAAGACATAATATATAAAAAGAGAGAAGATATTTACAAAAAAATACTTGAAAATAACATAAATTAATAGTAAACTATATTTAGCATTATACGACAAAACAAGTGGAGCGAAAGGAGAATCAAAAGATGAAGTTTAAATTAAGACAAGAAAAAGGAATAACGATGACAGCATTAGTAATAACAGTTATAACATTATTAATATTAACAGGCATAATGATTAATAATACACAAAGTAGTCTAAACATTAACAAACTAACAAACTTTTACAATGACTTAGAATTATTAAGAGATAAAATATCAACATATTATAATGAGTATGGCAAATTACCAGCAGAAATAAAATATACAAATATAGATTCAATATCAGAAGTATTAAGTAGCAAAAATGACACGGGTGATTTTTATGTAATTGATTTAGAAGCAATGAAAGGAATCACATTAAACTATGGAAAAGACTATGAAAAAGTAAAAAAAGACAAAGAAAATGCTAATGACTATACAGATTTATATATAATCAATGAAAATAGCCATAATATATTCTATGTAAAAGGAATAGAAATTCAAAATGACACTTCTACTGAAACATATTATACAGATTATACAGAACCAGACGAAACTACCATAGATTTAAGATATATTGAAGGAATTTTAATACCAGATGGTTATTATTACATAGGAAAAACTAATGGAACTATAGTAATATCAAATACACAAGATGAAAAAATAAATGTAAATAACACAAATCAATATATATGGATAGAACAGACAGAACAAATAACACAAATACCAACAGGAATTACTTTAAATAATAGCCAAAAAGAATATGAATTTTTGAAAAGTGTAAACACATACAAAGGATATTTTAAAAATTCAGAAGGAAAAGTTCAATATGTAGTAATTGATGAAGAAAAGTGGTCTGAAGCATATACAAAAGAAACTGAATACAAAGATGTAAAAGGTGATACAGTAACAATTCCAGAAGGTTTTAGCGTAAGTATGTCTCCTACAATGAATATTATAGAGAATGGACTTGTTGTAAAAGATAAAAATGATAATGAATGGGTATGGGTTGAAGTACCAAAAACAGTATTTGTAAGAGCAACAAAGGCAGATGATTATGATAATATAAAAGCTGATTTAATATCATATGCAACAGATTATAGAGAAGGAAAGGAAGGGCAAGGGTGCGATTGGAATGATGAATGGTATGCTATTGATGGTAGTACTTTAGTAACAGCAAGCACAACAGGATTAACTGAGACACAAAAAAAATTAAATAACGGGTGTGGATTGACATATAATGAATATCAAACGACATACAAAACAATGTTAAGTAGCATATATACAAATTGTGGATTTTGGATATCAAGATATGAAATAGGAGATGCCACATCAACAGCAAGTAACACAACAAGGACAAGCAGTAGCGGAACAACAGGAACAGCAGTAAGTAAAGTTAATCAAATACCATATAATTATGTTACATGTAGTCAAGCACAAAAGCTATCAAGTGAAATTGATACAGGTACAAACAAGACAAGTAGTTTGTTATTTGGGATACAATGGGACTTAACATGCAAATTCTTAGAAAAGAATTCAGATTTAACAAAAAAAGAGATAAAATCAAGTTGCACAGGTTGGGGAAATTATAGAAATAATAGTTTAACTTTAGTTAGAGGAAAATATAATACAAATCCAAGAAGCACAACAAAATGGACAGAATACAATATAGATACAACTAATTATGTAATATCTTCAAAAACATCAAATGATGGAAATTATCAACAACTATTAACGACCGGAGCATCAGAACAAACAAATAAACTAAATATATATGATTTGGCAGGAAATGAATTTGAGTGGACATTAGAAAAAAGTTCTTCTATAACAGCACCAACTTCAACCAGAGGAGGCAGTCTATACCATTACTATAATTATAATACAATGTCATTTCGTGCTAATTTTAATTATAAACAGACAGATTCCTATTTAGGTTTCCGTACAGCACTATACTAGAAAAACAAAAAGAATTAAGTAAAAGCTTAATTCTTTTTTAAAATCAAAAACACAACAATAAAACTTGTAAAAAAATTGTAATATTTTTGAAATATTCCTGTAAAAATAATTGACTTTTAACCCTTTTCGTTGTATTATATATACATAAAAAATGAGTGTTTTTTAAAATCCTAAGGAGGAAAATTATGGGAGAAGTAATAGTTATAACATCAGGAAAAGGCGGAGTAGGAAAAACAACAACAACAGCAAATTTAGGTTCAAGTTTAGCAGTAGAAGGAAAAAAAGTATGTTTAGTAGACACAGATATAGGATTAAGAAATTTAGATGTCGTAATGGGACTAGAAAATAGAATAGTATACGACATAGTAGATGTTGTTGAAGAAAAATGTAAATTAAGACAAGCACTAATAAAAGACAAAAGATTTAAAGAATTATATTTACTACCAGCTGCACAAACAAGAGATAAAAGCGCTGTAAATGAAGAACAAATGAAAGAATTAACAAATAAATTAAAAGAAGAATTTGACTATATACTTATAGACTGCCCAGCAGGAATAGAACAAGGATTTAAAAATGCTATTGCAGGAGCAGACCGAGCAATAGTAGTAACAACTGCTGAAATATCAGCAATAAGAGATGCCGATAGAATAATAGGACTATTAGAATCATCAGAAATAAAAAATCCAGAACTAGTAATAAACAGAATAAGACCTAACATGGTTAGAAAAGGTGAAATGATGGATGTCGATGACATAGTAGACCTATTATCAATAGACCTAATAGGAGTTGTACCAGACGACGAATATATAATAACACAAACCAATAAAGGAGAACCAGTAATACAAAACAAAAAAGCACCATCTGGAAAAGCATACATAGAAATAGCAAAAAGAGTGCTAGGCGAAAAAATCGAAGTAACAATACCTGGTAGAGAAAAAGGCTTTTGGGCAAAAATTAAAAAATTATTTAAAAAATAATAGCAATTAACAAGTGAAGGAGTAGGAATAATGTTTGAAAATATAATACAATTCTTTAAAAATATAGGAAAAAAAGAAGACAAAAAACAAACACAAGAAAATTCAAAAGACGCTGCAAAAGAAAGACTACATTTAGTATTAATGCAAGACAGAGCAAATGTATCAGCAGACTTTTTAGAATTAATGAAACAAGAAATAATAGATGTAATAAAAAAATATATAGAAGTAGACGAAAAAGAAATAGATGTAAGACTAACAAATAAAGAAAACGAAGACGGAACAAATGGTGCTCCAGCTTTATATGCAAATATTCCTATTCTAAATATAAAAAATGACGCAAGAAAAATAGGCAAAAAAGAAATAGAAACAAAACAAGAAGAAACTAAAAACACAGAAAAAACAGAAGAAACAGAAGAGAAAAAACAAGAAGAAAAAGCAACAGAAAAAGAAGAAAACAATGACCAAAACAAAGATGAAGAAGCACAAGAAAAAGTACAAGCAATAATAGAAGAAATAATAGAAAAAGTAGAAGACAAAGAAAAACAAGAAAATCAAGAAAAAGCAGAAATTAAATCAGAAAAATAAAAAAGAAAAAGAGTGATTTAATGAGAAAAAGAGAATTAAAAAACATGGAGTGGGGACTATTAATAGTTGCAATTATCCTTACAATTATAGGATTAATTGCACTATTTTCAGCCACAGCAGAAACAGAATATGATGAATTTAAAAAGCAAATAATATGGTTTGTGGTAAGTATAGTAATGATGGTAATAGTAATGCTAATAAATTATGAAATATTGGTAAAACTATCACCAATTTTTTATGGTATATTTATTATATTGTTAATAGCAGTATTATTTACTAAACCAGTAAATGGAGCAACAAGTTGGTTTAATATAGGAGCTTTTTCGTTCCAACCATCAGAATTTGCAAAAATTGCAGTAATATTGTTTTTAACATTTGTAATATCAAAAATTCAAGAAAGATATGCAGAAGATATAAATAGACCAACCAGACTGTTAATAATATTTGCTGTATTAGCCTTGCCATTATTATTAATAATAAAACAACCAGACTATGGAACAGCAATGGCCTTCTGTATAGCATTAGCAATAATGTTATTCACATCAGGAATAGATAAAAAATATATAATAGGAGCATTAATAATAATTTGCATATCAATACCAATACTATACAACTTTATACTACCTGAACACGCCAAAAAAAGAATAGACATATTTTTAAACCCTGAATCAGACCCACGCGGAAGCGGATATAATATAATACAATCAAAATTAGCAATAGGAGCAGGCAGATTAACAGGGATGGGCTTATTAAAAGGAAATCAAACACAATTAGGATATTTATACCCTAAAACAACAGACTTTATATACTCAGTCATAGGAGAAGAAATGGGATTTATTGTAGGGCGGTACAATTATAGTTCTATATACCTTTTTAGTAACAAAAGCACTGTATATAGCAAAAACCGCAAAAGACAATATAGGATCACTAATAGCTTCTGGAATAGCGGGAATATTTTTATTTCACATGGCTGAAAATATAGGCATGGTAATGGGACTATTACCAATTACAGGAGTTCCACTATTATTTGTAAGCTATGGAGGAAGCTCATTAATAACAAGTTACATGTTAATAGGAATATTGTTAAACATAAGTAGCAAAAGACAAAAAACAATATTTGTAAAATAATCCAAATTCATTGGAGGAAGTATGTATTTAAAAAAAATAAATATAGGAAATGTAGAACTAGAAAACAACTTAATATTAGCACCAATGGCAGGAGTAACAGACTTAGCATTGCGTAAAATATGCAAAGAATTTGGACCTGGGCTTGTATGCACAGAAATGGTAAGCAGTAAAGCAATTTATTATAACGATACAAAAACAAAATTACTAATGAACACCCAAGGAGAACAAAGACCTATAAGCATGCAAATATTTGGTAGTGATGAAGAAACCATGGGTTATGCAGCAAAATACATAAGTGAACTAGCTGATATAGTTGATATAAATATGGGCTGTCCAGCTCCTAAAGTAGTAAAAAATGGAGATGGCAGTAAATTACTATTAGACATAAAAAAAGCAGAAAATGTAATAAAATCCGTAGTTAAAAATTCAAAAAAAACAGTAACTTTAAAAATACGAAAAGGGTGGGATAGCAACAACATAGTTGCTGTTGAATTTGCACAAATGGCAGAAAATGCAGGAATATCAGCCATAACTATTCATGGAAGAACTAGATCTGAAATGTATTCAGGAAAAGTAGACTTAGATATAATTAAAAAGGTAAAAGAAAATGTAAAAATTCCTGTAATAGGAAATGGAGATATAGTTGATGAAGAATCAGCTCTAAAGATGTTTGAATATACAGGTGTTGACGGTATAATGATAGGAAGAGGAGTATTTGGAAATCCATGGATTTTTGAAAAAATAAAATATTTTTTAGAAACAGGAGAAAAATTACCAGAAATATCTAATGAAGAAAAATTAAGAGTAATAAAAAAACATATAGAGCTAGAGTTACAAGAAAAAGAAGAAATAACCGCAATCAGAGAAATGAGAAAGCATATTGCTTGGTACACAAAAAATATGCCCAATTCTAGTGAGTTTAGAAATGAAATTAATAAAATTGAAAATAAAGATGAACTAATAAAAGAAGTAAATGAATTCTTTAACAACAAATAAAAAATTAAAATAACATTTTTATAGAAAAGTAATATATAAAATATTTTTATATGTTACTTTTTTAATTTTAATTTGTATTTATAATAAAAGATACATATAATAATTAATCTTTATTAGATTATTTATTATAAGGTAGAAGTATATGATATAATTACATATAAGAGAATAAGGAGGAAAAAATGTTAGAAAATTCAATATTAGATAGTAAAACAGATATCGAACTATATAAAGACTTTCTAAGTGGAAACAAAGAAGCTTTTAATTTAATAATAAAAAGATATAGAAAACCATTAATAGCATTTATAATGAAATATGTTAAGAACATCGAGGTTTCAGAAGACTTAGCACAAGATACTTTTTTATATATGCTTATAAATAAAAAAGAATATGACTTTAAATATACATTAAAAACATATTTATATACAATAGCCAAAAGTAGATCAATAAACTATTTAAAAAAGCAAAACAAAAAGGTAATGTTTGATGAATCATATATAGTAGATTTAGACATTGAACATAATGAAAATAACATAGATGATAATGTAATAAAAAAGGAAGAATATAAATCATTATATAATAATATAAAAAAATTAAAAAACGAATATCAAATTGCTATTTATTTAGCTGATTTTCAGGAGTTTAAATATAAAGAAATTAGTAAGATTTTAAACAAAACCATGCCTCAAACAAAAATGTTAATATACAGAGCAAGAAAATCGTTAAAAAAACTATTAAGAAAGGAGAATTACTTATGTTAGAAGAAAAAGATTTTATAAATAAAGTATGGAATAAATATGAAAAATATTCAAATAATAGAAAAAATACCGATAGCTTTTTCTATAAGAAAATATATCAAAATTCAAAATACATATTGGCTGTAAAATCATTTATTGCATTTTTAATTTCATTAGTTACTACTGCAGGAATTGTATATGCAGGAATTACAACATATAATTTGATTCAAAAAAGTACATCAACTAATTTTAATAAAAATCCGGGATATGATTATAACCAAAATATGATATTGAATAATGGTATATATTATAAAAAGATAAATTCATATGAAGAATATGAAAATGCTAAAAAAGTATGGGATAATTTAGTTGATATGAAAAGAGAAGATTTCAATAATTATTTTATGATTATATTAGCGGGTGAAAATTATAATACAACTGGTCTATACATTTCTAATATTTATATAGAAAATCAGAAATTATGTGTAGAACTCAATAAAAAAGATGTATGGAGTGAAAATGATACTGTAATCTCAACAAAGATTTCAAAAGAATTATATAGAGAACAAATAGAAATTATAAATTTACCTAATGATGTAGATACAACAAATAAATATAAAAGTATAGATAATATAACAAATGATTATAATATAGAAAAAGCAATTTCTGATAACTGTTTTGTTATAAATGATAAAAACCAAGTTGTTTCAAATGATAAAAATAGATTAAATGAATTTATTGAAAATTGCAATAATGCAGTTAATGATTTAATCAGAATATGTATATATGAATCAAATAGAACTATAATTTGTGATATAAAATGTCTAGGTAAAAAAATAAACATGGTAGAAAAAGTAATTCAAAATGATACTATTAATAAAAATTATTATACAGGAGTTGGCATAACAGTTAAAAAAAGAACTTCCCTTGATAAAACTGGATATAGTTATGATTATTGTTTATATAATGAAAAAGGAAATAATGTAATAATTTGCATTATAAAAGATTGAGAGATTTGGGACAGTGCAAAACTGTCTCATTTTTTTGTCGAATTTTGCGATGAAATCTACATAAAATTGTTAAAAAATTATTTACAATAGCAACTATATGTGATATAAATAGAATATTCTATTTAGCACATAAGTTGCTTTTTATAATCAATAAAATTTTATTCAAAAATTAAATCTAAAGAAAACCCAAGAAATTAAAAAGACAAAGCAAGGGAGGGATAAAAAAACTATATTAACTGTTAAATAAATATTGACAATAAAAACAAAAAATATTATAATAAAGGAGATGGAACTATTATAGAAATATTTACAACTAAAGAATATAACTTATATAAAGAAAAATATGAAAAACATAAACAAGATTATTTAAGCGATAATGAAGCAGAATACCAATTATTAGAAGTAAAAAATCCACACGACAAAATATGTAGAAAAGCACTAGACAAGAAAAAAGATGCAGTAAAAATAATAAATAGAGTTTTGAAAGATAATGAAAAAATAACAGAAAATGAAATTGAAAAATATAATAGTAGTTATATATCTGAAGAATTAAAAAACTCAGAATCAGATGTAGTATATAAAATGAAAAATGAAAATGTATTTTTTCTTATTGAGCATCAAACAAAAATAGATTATTCAATGCCATATAGAATATTAAAATATGAGCTAAATTTAATAGAAAGTGTGGAAAATGATAACAAATATATAGGCAAATGGCATGAATATTCATTAGTAATTCCAATAGTCTTATATACAGGAAAAGAAAAGTGGAACGCAAAACTTGATTTAAGAAGCATACAGCATAAATGGAGAAACTATAAAGGTCAAGAATTATCAAGATATAACATTTTGGACATTAATGAAATAAGTGATAGTGAGTTGTTAGAAGAAAAATCAATAATAAGTAAAATAATGTTAATAGAAAAATCAAAAACGGAAGAAAAGCTATGTGAAACTTTAAATAGAATTTATATTGAAATAAATAAAAATGCAACAGTATATACTAAAGAAGAAAGAAAATTTTTAAATAAAGCAACAAGTGTTTTAGCATTAAATATAGTTGGTGAGAAGAAGGCAAAAGAAATTTTAAAAAGCATAGATGTAGGAGGTGAAGGTGATATGTTAGCAGTATTTGATATGATAAGAGAGGAAAAAATTAAAGATATTAATACAGGTAGGCTTCAAATTAGAACTGAGCATATAAAAAATATGCTAAAAGAAAAATTACCAATAGATTTAATATCAAGAATAACAGGAGCCAGTAAAGAAGAAATAGAAAAATATAACAAAATTAAATAGAAGCACATATAAAATATATTTAAAAAGTAATTTAAAGCTAGAGTATTAAAAATGATAAAAATTCAAATATTCTAGCTTGTTTTTTTATAAGGCTTAGAAATATCAGTTATTCCTAATAAATAATCACAAGAAGTTCCATAAAATTCTGCCAATTTTGCTAAATTATATATATCAATAGTTATTTCACCAGACTCATATCTAGAATAAGTCTGTTGAGTACAACCTAATAATTCAGCAAGTTTTGCTTGCGTTAAATCTTTATCTTCTCTTAAATCTCTAATTCTTAGTTTCATATAATCACCATATAAATTATAGAATATTCTTATTACGCGTATTGACTTTTACACGCAACGCGTGTAAAATTGATATAGATATTATAAAAGGAGGACCACAAAAGATGAAACAAAGTAAAGGTATAACATTAGTAGCACTAGTAATAACAATAATATTAATGCTAATACTGGCAGGAATATCAATACAAGCAATGACAGGAACAGGAATATTTGAAAGTGCCAAAAGAGCAGAACTAGAAAATAAAAGAGCACAAGTTTCAGAATATCTAAACTTAAAGCTATTAACACAACAAATGCTAAATTCAACAGGAAGTGCAGAAAAAATAATAAAAGCAACAAGAGAAGATGTAAATAAAAATATAGGTGAGCTAAAAGAAATAGGAAAAGAAGTAACAGTAGAAGAAACAAGTACAGAGGAAGACGGAGAAGAAATAGAAATATATTTTTATGTAATAGTAGACAAAGATGTATATAAGGTTTCACTAAAAGGGATAGAATTTATAGGAGAACAAGGAAAATTTCCACCAATAATAAAAATAGTAAATGCAACATCAACAACAAACTCAATAACAGTACAAGTAAAAACATGGAGAAATCAAGGCGGAAAAATAAAATACTATATAAAAGCAGAAAATGAAGAAAAGTATACAGAAAAAGAAACAACAACAGAAGAAACATATACATACACAGGATTAAAACAAAATAAAACATATAGTATAAAAGTAGAAGCAATAGCAGAAAATAAGCAAACAGCGGAAGTAACAAAAGATATAATAGTTGGAAGTGTACCAAGCATAGAAGAAGGAGATATAATATTTACATATACAGTCGATGGAACAGAGATTAATAAAGAAACATGGACAAATAAGGCTGTAACAGTAACAGCAACACTAAATACAGATATAACAGGATATAAATTACAAACAAGTAAAGACGGTAAGAACTGGGAAGACACAGCAAGTCAAGTTTTTACGGAGAACGGAAAAATTTATGTATCATTATACGACGGAAAAAATTATGGCGGTTCAGCCACAGGCAATGTAACAAACATAGATAAACTAGCTCCAAAAGACTTTACACCAACAGTTGAAACTAATACTATAACAAGTTTAAAAGTAACTGGAAAAACAACTGACAAAGAGGCTACTGAAAAATATGAAAAAAGTGAGATTAAACAATATTATTTCAGTAAAGATAATGGTACAACATGGGTAACGAACAATAGCAATTTTTACATATTTGACAATTTAACATATGCACAAACTTATAATATAAAAATGAAAGCAGAAGATAATGCAGGAAATGTTATAATAACAAATGCTGTGAACGCATATCCGGGATATATACAAGAAGGACTAGTTGTGCATTATGACGGAATAAATAATACAGGAAATGGACATAGCAATACAACATCAACTTGGAAAGATATAAGTGGAAATGGAAATGATATGCCATTATACAATTTTAATTATAATTCTGACAGTGGTTGGATAAGCGACGGAATAATATTTGATGGTGTAGATGATTATATGACAACAACAAATCCATTATTTAATGGAATTGGAAACAATCACAGTGCAACAATTGAGATTATTTCAGAAACCACTAAATCACAATATGGAAATATATTGGACTTGGGAGGACATCAAGTAAACAAAACATCACCACCATATCTATTGTGGGCATCAGAAATAAATGATGGTACATCAAGATGCAATTCAGTATATTTTGGTAATAAAATATATAATATACCTCAAAATAAAATTTATTTGAATCAATTAAATTCAATATCATTTGGAAGTGATTTGACTAAAAATTATATATATGTAGATGGTGGAAATACCTATATAAATGAAGATACTGCGGAAGAAAGCGGTTGGAAAGCAAATATATTCTCTTTAGGAAGAGATAGGGAAACTTATTATGTAGGTGGAGATGTATGGCCAGATGCCCATTGCTATTTTGGAGGAAAAATAAAATCAGTAAGGATATATGACAGGCTATTAAGCAAAGAAGAAATAGAATTAAATTATAAGCTAGACAATCAAAGATACAAAATTAAATGAGACAAATGTGACAGTACTAGAATAACAAAAAAATATAATAATTAACAAAAAGCTGAATAAAAATTATAATAAATAATAATTTTTAGGAGGCTTTTAATTATGCAAAAAAAACACTATCACCCAAAAACAAAAGAAAAAAACAATAAAAAAACAATAATAATAACAATATTAATAATAATAGCAATAATAACAGTAATATTTTTTATAAAAAATAACAATAAAACGGCTAAAAATTTTAAAATTGGAAACAATAGTACTAGTCAAGAAATCATAAACTATATTTTAAATATTAGTTCATACGAAACAGAAATAAGCGTAGAAGTAAAAAGCAACAAAAACAGCAACAAATATAAAATAAAACAAGCATACATAGAAAATAGCAAAAACGAACAAGAAGTAATAGAACCAAGCAATATACAGGGAGTAAAAATAATAAAAGAAGGAATAAACCTAAAAATAGAAAACTCAAAATTAAGCTTAACAAAAATAATAGAAAACTATTCAGAAATAACAGAAAACAACCTAGACCTAAAAAGCTTTATAGAAAACTACAAAAACAATCCAAATTCAAAATTTAAAGAAGAAAACAACCAAATAATTATGGAAACAACAGCTAAATCAGAAAACAATTATCAAAAATATAAAACACTATATATATCAAAAGAAACAGGAAAACCAACCAAAATGGAAATAAAAGACACTAACCAAAATATAATAATCTACATAATATATAATGAGATAAACATATAATTTATCTTCAAACTAATATAAAAAAATATATGATTGACACATACTAACATTAGGAGTGAAGAATATGATAATAAAAAGAGGAGATATGTTTTATGCAGATTTAAGCCCAGTTATAGGATCAGAACAAGGAGGAATAAGACCAGTTTTAATAATACAAAATGATATGGGAAATAAATACAGCCCAACTGTAATTGCAGCTGCTATAACATCACAAACAAATAAAACAAAGCTACCAACACACATAGAAATAGACTCAGAAAAATGCGGTCTAAAAAATAATTCTGTAGTATTAGCAGAACAAATTAGAACAATAGACAAAAGTAGATTAAAAGAAAAAATAGGACACATAGAAGATGAAAATATAATAAGCAAAATAAATAATGCACTAGGGGTAAGTTTTGGATTAGAAGAATAAGCAAAAGAGGGATTTTAAGAAAAACCCCTCTTTAATTTATTTAAACTTTTAGCTTTTTAATTGTTTTTATCTCCTCAAACAATTTATCAATTTGTTCAGACTTATTTTTAAAAATAGTCTTATAAGAAGTTAAAACTTCATTATAATTTTCAATAGTCTCTTGACCAGTAAGCAAACATTTCATACCTTCCAAATAATAATTCTGTTTAGCCTCAGTTTTAGAAGAAAGCCTCTTACTATCATACTTTTTAATTTCCTCAAGCCTTTTTATTTCTGATTTTAAGTCTTTCAAATAATCCATAATACAAGAAATTTCATATTCAGTATCATCAATAATAACTTTTATTAAAGCCTTAACAATTATAGGATTATTTTTACCTAGAGAAGGAATTTTAACACTTCCAGAAGAACTATTATCAGGCTTAGACTCTTCCACTAAAATTTTCATAACATCAGAATTTTTAATAGGCTTAGTTTCATCTATTAAAATATTAAGAGTATCAACAATACCAATGTGAGATTTATATTGTCTTTTACTAACAAGAGCATCATATTCATCTGCAACTCTAATTATCTGACCTTCATAAGGAATTTCATCTTTAGTTAAGCCATTAGGATAACCAGAACCATTTAAAGCCTCATGGTGATAAATAGGACCAGCAGAATAAGGCCTTAACTTTTCATCGTCCATACAGATTTTATACCCTATAGTAGTATGAGTTTTCATAATTTCAAATTCTTCCTGAGTTAAAGCAGATTGCTTTTGCAAAATGCTAGCAGGTATAAACTGTTTTCCAATATCATGTAAATATGCACAAATAGTGCAGTATTCTGTAAAATTTTTTGAACAATGCAAATATTGACAAATTCTACAAACGATACTTGCAACATTTTCAGAGTGTTTTCTAGTAAAAATATCTAAACTCCCCAAAATATTTAATTGATATTGCATATTTCTATCCAAATTATAAGATTTTAAGCTTGTTTTATCATAAAAATCAAAAACTTCTTTAGCCATAATAATAACTCCTAATTCTAAATTTTAATAATAACTATAAAAATTTTAACATAAAAAATAAATAACTTCAATGAATAATTGTAAAATATAAAAAAATGTGCTAAAATATAAAGCAAATGAAAATTTTGGAGGAAAAACGATGTATAGAACAAAAACATGTGGAGAATTAAACATATCAAATGTAAATGAAGAAGTAGAACTAGCAGGGTGGGTTCAAAAAATAAGAGATTTAGGAGCAATGACATTTATAGACTTAAGAGACCAATTTGGAATTACACAAATTGTTATAAATGATGAAGAATTGCAAAAACAAGCAAAAGACCTAACAACAGAAAGCTGTATCCACATTTCAGGAAAAATTGTGGAAAGAAGTAACAAAAATACAAAAATTCCAACAGGAGAAATAGAAGTAATAGCAGACGAAATAGAAGTATTAGGAAAATGCAAAAATGTACTTCCATTTGAAATAAACACAGACCAAGAAGTAAGAGAAGATTTAAGATTAGAATATAGATTTTTAGATTTAAGAAACGAAAAATTACATAAAAACATCTTACTTCGTTCAAAAATATTAAAAACATTAAGAGACAAAATGGACGAATTAGGATTTGCAGAAATTCAAACACCAATACTTGCAAACTCATCACCAGAAGGTGCAAGAGATTACTTAGTACCAAGCAGACTAAATCCGGGAGAATTTTACGCATTACCACAAGCACCACAACAATTTAAACAATTATTAATGGTATCTGGATTTGATAAATACTTTCAAATAGCACCATGCTTCAGAGATGAAGACCCTAGAGCTGACAGAGCACCAGGAGAATTTTACCAACTAGACTTTGAAATGAGTTTTGCAACACAAGAAGATGTATTCAAAGTAATAGAAGAAGTTGTACCATATACTTTCAAAAAATTCACAACATGGAAAGTTGACGAAGGACCATTTATAAAAATTCCA
This sequence comes from uncultured Clostridia bacterium, assembly GCA_934141605.1. GTDB lineage: Bacteria > Bacillota > Clostridia > TANB77 > CAG-508 > CAG-269. The sequence continues at coordinate 138,720 of CAKPCL010000001.1, read as the reverse complement.
TACAGAGAAGCAATGGAAAAATACGGAATTGACAAACCAGACTTAAGAAACCCATTAATAATACAAGATGTAACAAAATGCTTTGAAAACTCAGACTTTAAAGCATTTGAAGGAAAAACAATAAAAGCAATAATCGTTCCAAATGGAGCAGAACAAGGAAGAAAATTCTTTGACAAAATGACAGAATATGCAACATCAGACGAAGTGGGAGCAAAAGGACTAGCTTGGACAAAATATGAAACATCAGGAGAAATTACAGGAGGAATAGCAAAATTCATTACAGACGACATAAAAGAACAATTAATAAATGAATTCGGATTGACTAAAAACTCAAGTGTATTCTTTATAGCAGATGAATTCAAAACAGCACAAAAAATAGCAGGTTTAATTAGAATTGAATTAGGAAAAAGATTAGACTTACTAGAAAAAGATGTATACAGATTCTGCTACATAGTAGACTTCCCAATGTATGAACTATCAGATGAAGGAACAATAGACTTTAACCACAACCCATTTTCAATGCCACAAGGCGGAATGGAAGCATTAGAAACAAAAGACCCATTAGACATATTAGCATATCAATATGACTTAGTATGTAATGGATATGAAATGGCATCAGGAGCAGTAAGAAACCATAATCCAGAGATAATGGTAAAAGCATTTGAAATTGCAGGATATCAAGAAGATGATGTTAAAAATAGATTTGGAGCATTATACAATGCGTTCCAATATGGTACACCACCACATGCAGGTGCTGCACCTGGAGTAGACAGAATGGTAATGCTAATAGAAGACTCACAAAATATAAGAGAAGTAATAGCCTTCCCTAAAAATAAAAGAGCAAGAGACTTACTTATGAGAGCTCCATCAGTAGTTTCTGAACAACAGTTAAAAGATGTCCACATTGAAGTGAGACAGTAGGGACAGTGCAAAAATGTCTTATAAATTTATCAAAAAATGTCGAAAAGGAAGAGATAAAAATGGAATATAGATATGAACCACAAGGTGTATGCTCACAAGAAATGATAATAGAAGTAGAAGGAGACACAATAAAAAAAGTAATAATACAAGGAGGCTGTGCAGGAAATACAGTAGGAGTATCAAGATTAATAGAAGGGATGAATATACAAGAAGCAATAAAAAGACTAAAAGGAATTCAATGTGGATACAAAGGAACATCATGTCCAGACCAATTAGCAAAAGCACTAGAAAAAATCCAAGAAAAAAAATAAAAAAATATAAGAGTTTAATACATAAAAACATAAAAAATTTTTGTATTAAACTCTTTTATTATTTCTAAGCTGAAAGAATAAAATCTTTATTAGCCAATAATAATTTTTTAATTAATTCAATTTGAGATTTAGATAAATGAGAATTTTCATCTAAGGAATACAATTTACTTATTGATATTGCAATATCTAAATCCGAATTTTCCTCAGAAAGTTGGACATTTTTATCATCTGATAAACCAAGTAAATAATCTAAAGAAACATTAAACACAGAGGCAATTTTTGTTACAACATCAAGTCGAGGCAAACGCTCACAAGTTAAATATCTACAAATTGTCACATTTGAAGTACCGACTTTTTCAGCCAATTGAGTTTGTGTCATATTATTCTCATCTAATAAAACAGTTAACCTATAACTAAACTTTTCTATATTGAAATTCATAGAAACCTCCTACACCAATTATTATAGAACTATAACTCATGCGTTCCATAATAATTACCAAAGTTATAAAAATAAAAAATAATTAACCAATTGGAATAGGACAAAAAAACAATAGCAAATAATACAAAAGAAGACAACAAACTAATGGTTCACAAAATCATAAAAGTTTCTAAACTCATATCCTTGAGACTTTAAATAAGAAATAGAATCCTTTAAGACATTATATGTTTTATTAACATCAGCTGTATCGTGCATTAATATAATTAAAGTTCCTTTATTTTTAGCTGTTTTCTTCAAGTTTTCAAGCAATTGAGAATTAGTATATTTTCTTTCCGAATCTCGATTAAGGCAATTCCAATCAACATACACATAATCCATATCATGCAAAACAGAAAGAGCATTTTTCTTTTGACTGGTATATATGTGCGACATATAACCATTTGGAAATCTAAAAATATGTGAACAATAATTATTAATTCCAATAGCTTTTGAAATCTCCAAATCTGTTGAAACAATTTCATCTCTAAAACTTTCCATATCTTTATAAAGTAATTTATTATTATGATTATATCCATGATTAGCAATATAATGCCCTTCATCATATTCTCTCTTAACTAATTCAGGATTTTCTTTTACATGTTTTCCTACAACAAAAAAAGTAGCCTTAACATCTTCTTCTTTTAGGATATCCAAAATTTTGCCAGTAGCTTTAGCAGTAGGACCATCATCAAATGTAAGATAAGCCTTTTTTTCATCACATTTACCAATATCATTAAGTGAAACCGTTGTATCAATATCCAAAAAGAAAGTTTTATTTAATCCCAAAGCAAAAGAAGGTGAACGGTTCAAAAAATAGACAAATGTAGCTATTAATGAAATAATAAAAACAATAAAAAATAAATAAAAAAAGTTATTTTTTTTAATAAACAATATCTTCATTAAAAAACCTCCATAATAATATATATGAAGATTAAAAAAAGTTACCACAAATAAAGTAGTAACCTTAAAATATTATTTAATTGATAAAGCTTCTTCCTTAGTAATATAGCCATATTCAAGCATTGTATTTAAAACATGATATTGACGCTTTTTGGCCAAAGTAGGATTAACTGTTGGAGCATAAACAGAAGGAGCATTTGGTACACCTGCAAGCATAGAAGACTCATCTAAATTTAAATCTTTTGGAGCTTTATTATAATAACCATAGCTTGCATCATAAATTCCATAATAACCATCACCAAAATAAGCAGTATTTACATATAATTCAAAAATTTCTTTTTTAGTATAATTTTTTTCTAAATCATAAGCAGCGAAAACCTCCCCAACTTTTCTAACCCAAGATTGCTCTTGAGAAAAAACAAGATTTTTTGCAAGTTGCTGAGTTATTGTACTTCCACCTTCTTGAAGCTTTCCACTTTTAATATTTGTAAAAAACGCTCTAGCAATTGCAATAAAATCTACAGGGCCATGGTCATAAAATCTATGATCTTCAACACTTATTACAGCATTTCTATAATAAGAGGACATATCTTCAAATTTTACAAAGTTTTCTTTGCTCGTGATTTCACTGCCTCGTGTAAGTAATGGTTTTTCTTTTAATGCTTTTGAATAATAAGAATGACCTATTAAAAATATAATTGAAAGAGCAACTATTATAATCAAAATAATTGAAAAGATTAGCTTTTTTATAAATTTCATAATTTAATACCTTTCATTTGTAATTGAGTATATTATACAATGAATATAAAAGAAAAACAATACAAACAAAAATTTGTAAAACAAGTATTGACTTTTCACCATAAAATTTATATAATAACCAAAGAAAAAAGAAAGAAAAGGTGAAAAAATGAAAGAACAATTTTTAGAATTATTAAAACAAGTTAAAAGAGAAGGAATAGAAGAACTAATAGAATTCATAGAAAAAACAGACTTCTTCAAAGCACCAGCAAGCACAAGATTTCATGGAGATCACGAAGGAGGACTAGTAGAACACAGCATGAAAGTATATGAAATACTAAAACACAAAGTAGAAACAAACATAGAACCACTAGAAATCAACCCGGAAACATTAATAATAGTACCACTACTACACGACTTATGCAAAGCAAACTTTTATAAAATAGATTACAGAAATGCAAAAAATGCACTAGGAGTATGGGAAAAAGTACCATATTATACAATAGACGACACAATACCATATGGACATGGAGAAAAATCAGTAATGATGATAACAGAATACATGAAACTAACATCAGAAGAAAAATATTCAATTCGTTGGCACATGGGATACACAGAACCAAAAGAATTATACAACACAATAGGAGCTGCATATAAAAAATATCCATTAGCACTATTAATGCACGAAGCAGACCTAGAAGCAACTTATTTTTATGATATATAATGTCCAAAAAGAACCGTCCCGTTTGGACATTTTGTCCAAATAGAACCGTCCCATTTGGACATTTGGACATGAAAGGAGAAGAATATGCTAGCATATATAAAAGGAACACTAGAAATGAAAATGACAGGATATATAGTAATAGATGTCGGAGGACTAGGATACAAAGTATTTATGTCAGATTCAGGAATTGAAAAATTAGGAAATATAGGAGATACAGTAAAAGTTCACACCTACTATAAAGTAAGAGAAGATGACATAAGTATATATGGTTTTAACAGTTTAGAAGAATTAAGAATGTTCGAATTACTAATATCAGTAAGTGGAATAGGAGCGAAAACAGCAATAACAATGCTTGATGTATGTGAACCAACTGAATTTGCATTAGCAATAATATCAGAAGATGTAAAAATGTTAACACAAATACCAGGAATAGGAGCAAAATCAGCACAAAGAATAATTCTAGAACTAAAAGATAAAATGAAAAAAGAACAACAAATTCAAGAACTAACAAAAGCTTCAAAAGGACTAAGCGAAGTAAAAACAAAATTAGAAGAAAAAATAGAAAATGAAGAAAAAATAGACGAAGCCATGGCAGCACTTCAAGTATTAGGATATAACAAGAAAGAAATAGAAAAGGCATTTGACAAAATCGCAAAAGAAAATATGTCAACTGAAGAATTAATAAGAAAAGGTTTAACAATACTTGGAAAATAAAGATTAGAGGAGAGACTATGAACAATAACGAACCACTAGCATACAGAATGAGACCAAAAACACTAGAAGAATATGTAGGACAAGAACATGTATTAGGAAAAGATAAAATATTATACAGAACAATAAAAGCAGATAGATTGTCAAGCATAATATTATTTGGACCACCTGGTTGCGGAAAAACATCACTAGCAAAAGTAATAAGTGAAACAACAAAATATAAATTCTATAAAATAAATGCAGTAACAGCAGGAGTATCAGACATAAAAAAAGTTATAGAAGAAACAAAAAACTATATGATAAACCCTGCAGGGAAAAGCATATTATTTATAGACGAAATACATAGATTTAATAAATTACAACAAGACGCATTACTTCCATTTGTTGAAAATGGACTCATAATTTTAATTGGCGCAACAACTGAAAACCCATATTTTGAAGTAAACAAAGCTTTAATATCAAGGTCAATGGTTATAAAATTAGAACCATTAACAGAAGAAAATATATACACTATTTTAAAAAACTCATTAACAAGAGAAGATGGATTAAAACAATATAGCATAAAAATTGAAGACGAAACACTAAAAAAATTAGCAGCTATATCAAATGGAGATGTAAGAACTGCTTTAAATGGATTAGAAATAGCAGTACTTACAACAAATATGGAAAGTGATGGATTTATACATATAACAGATGAGGTTATAAAAAATTGCGTTCAAAGTAGAAAAGCAATATTTGACAAAAAAGGTGACACTCATTATGACAATATAAGTGCATTTATAAAATCCATGAGAGGCTCAGACCCAGACGCAACAGTATTTTATTTAGCAAGAGCCATAAATGGTGGCGAAGACCCTATGTTTTTAGCAAGAAGAATTGTAATATGTGCTTCAGAAGATGTAGGGATGGCAAATCCAAACGCATTAGTAGTAGCAAATGCAGCAATGCAAGCTGTACACATAGTAGGGATGCCAGAAGCAAGAATAATACTTTCAGAAGCCGCAATATATGTAGCAACTTCTAAAAAATCAAATGCAAGTTATTTAGCAATAAATAAAGCATTAGAAGATGTACAAAATAAAGACACAGGAACAATACCAATGCACATAAGAAATGCTCCAATAGAAGAAATGAAAAATTTAGGATACAACGAAGGATACCTATATCCACATGATTTCCCAGGACATTGGGTAGAACAACAATATTTACCAGATAAAATGTTAAACACGAAATATTATATAAAAGATGAAAATATAACAGAATAAAATAAAAAAAAATGGAAAACCTACTATAAAAGAGTAGGTTTTTTTATGTTAAAAAAATATATTAAACAAATAATAATAGGATTATCAGCTGGATTTATAAGTCGGATTTTTTTCTACAGGAGGAGGACTTATATTAGTTCCAGCATTTATGTACTTATTAAATTTAGACTCACAAAAAGCAAGAGGAACATCTATATTTTGCATATTGCCAATGGTATTAACAAGCAGTTTCTTCTACTATAAGGGAAATTTTATAAATTGGAAAGTATCAATACTCTGCGGTATAGGCGGAGCTATTGGCGGATATATAGGCGCAAAACTCTTAAAAAAATTACCAGAAAAAATACTAAAAATATTATTTACAATATTCTTAATTTATATATCACTAAGAATGATACTTAAATAATAATATGTGATTCATATAATAAAAGTGCACTTTTGTGAAAAAAAGTAAAAAAAAGTAAAAAAATATCATATTATATAAAAAAAAAAGAAAGAAGGTAGAAATGGATAAAAATTTAATCGAAAAAAATAAATGGAAAAATGAAAACAAAGAATACTTATTTGAGTTGCAAAAATTTTTGGATTTAGCTGACAATATAGAAAATGAAAACTTAAGAAAATTAATAATAAACCAAATGATAAAATGTGATAAATGTATAACTAATATTGCAGAAGAAATATTTAAAAAATTAATGAAATAATAGATTTGAAAGTTGGAAAATAAATGAAAGAAATTATTATAGGACTTATTTCTGGAATTGTAAGTGGAACAGGAATGGGAGGAGGAACAATATTAATATTTTTACTAACATTTATGAGTGGACTAGAGCAACATATAGCACAAGCAACAAATTTAATATTTTTTATACCAACTTCAATTGTGGCAATAATAGTAAACCTAAAAAATAAAAATATAGACCTAAAATTAGCAACAATAATATCAATATTTGGAATATTAGGAGCAATAATAGGAGCAAATTTATCAGTTCATACAAATGTAAACGAATTAAGAAAATATTTTGGAATTTTTCTAGCAATAATTGCCATACATGAAATATATACCATTATAAAACAGAATAAAAAGACAAAAAAAGGACAAAATAAAAAAGAACTAAGGCAATATAGAAAGGATTGATAAATATGAAATTTGCAAAAGGATTATTAGTAGGCGGACTAATTACAACAGGATTAATAATGATGTATAATGACACAAACATGATGAATAAAAATAAAATGATTAAAAAAGGAAAACAATTCGTAAAAAAATTAGGAATAATTTAAAAAGAAGTTGATAAAAAGAGATTTATCTTTTTATCAACTTCTTAAGGTTTTTACATAATAATGTAATTAACAATCACAATTTTCTTCTTTATGACAAGGCTTTTTATCATCTATAAAGCAATCACATTTATCATTTTTTTCACCTTTTAAGCATTTTCCTTCATGATGACATTTAGCACATATTTTTATTTTCTTAGTTGCATTTGCCCAAATTTGAATAGCATAATGTCTGTCAGGACAAAGAGGACCGAATACAAATTCCCCTTCTTTATCTGTAAAAGTATGGCCGATAGGTTTTCTAACTTCTTTGCCACAATCATAAGCAATTTCAGTTAATTTAACAACAGCATCACATATAGGCTCTTTAAAGCAATCTTTAATAACTCCATATATAACATCTCTGTTATCTTCTGGTAAAGTAATGTCTAAATCAAATTGTTTTCCACCTGATACAAGACCATCAATATCTAATATTGGACAACCTGGTTTCTTTTCTTCCATTTCCATAAAAACTACTTCCTTTCTTTTTTATAAGTAAGTCACTTACTTAATACTATAATATGAAAAAAGTCGAAAAATGACAAAAAAATATGTTAAAAATTTTTAACATATTTTTACCTAAAGATACTTAAAATTTTATTGAAAATCCTTTTAATAAAACTCTCCTTTTTTATTACCATTAAATTATTATCAACAGTAATGTTATTTATATTTTTTCTTTTAGCAAAAACTTCATAAATATCATTAACTGGATACTGTTCTTTACGCTTTTCTTCTTTTTCGATAAGCTCCTGTTTATCTTTTTGAGAAAATTCTTTTTTCTCTTCTTCTGTTGCCCAATAGCTTCTATAAATTAAAGATAAAATAGCTTCTGTCTCTTTTAACAAATGTTGTTTATCTAGTTCTTCATCTTTGTTAATATTAGTTTTATAGTTAGGATTCATATTTTCTTTTAAAAAATTCATAAACTTAGTTGGAATCTTTGATACTAATTCATCTTCAGTATTTTCTAAAATATCATAAACCTCTTTAAAGGAATTTTTATATATTTCATCTAGCATAACCAACATCTCCTTTATAGTTTGTCTTAATCATTTCATTAATATAAGAATATGTTGAACGAACTACATCAGCAGGGGTTCTCATTGCTATTTTCTTAAATTGTTCCCTGTTAAATCTATTCTTTGCAAAACCTTTTTTATAATTTTCTTGAAAAACAGGAGCATCTTTTACTGAGTCCCATCTATCCATATAAATTTTTCTATCATCTGGATTTTCCATAATAAGATTTAGAAAATTTTCAGCTTTTTCTTTTTCACTAACATCTGTTTTATAAAATTCTGATAATTTATCTTTGTATAGTTCTGGTTTTTCAGTAATATTAATAGCAGTATTTATTAAAGATGAATATAAAAATACATTTTGCTTTATAACTTCAGGATTTAATGTTCCATTTGCCATTCTAAATTCAATTGTATTCTTTTTGCTATTACCAATATTAGTTAAATTAAGACCTGAATAGCGACGCGCGTCTAATTTATGCTCACCTATAAGCATTTTTAATTTTCCAAATTTTTTATATGAAACTTTTAAAGTACCATTTTCAATTTGTTTCAATATCTTTTTGCCAGTAGGAGCAGCCACTCCGTTTAACAATATTGAAGAAATAATAGCCAAGCCTTTAGAACTCTTATTTATGGCATATTTTCTTATTGGGTCATTTTTATCATTACACATTTTATATAATAATTCTTCAGATTCAGCATACAATTTTAGAAAATTTCTCATTTTGTCAGGATTTTTAGCCAAACAATCTGCATCAAAATGTATATGTAGACCACATTTACTATCTGCAATAACCTTATCTCCTTTATTACCAGGAAATTTTTTCATATGTTCACAAATAGAAGAAATACTTTCCCAATCACTTGGTGTATCTCTTAATATAGGGGAAACTAATTCAGCTCCTCCTTGAAGGACAAGTTCTTCTTCACTTATTGTAGCCATGTGCCAATTTTTCTGATTTATAAATTCTGCACTTTTTCCTGTATATAAACCATTTTCCCCAGTTGTTTTTACATTGTTGGCTTCTAATTCTATTCCAAATTTAAAATTTTCTGGTAATCCCAAAGTTTCAAAATCATTTGTATATTTCATTAGTATCTCTCTTTCGTTTATATTATATATGTATTTTACTATATTTGTTTTTGGATATCAATATTATATAGCATTATTTTCAAATTTTTGCATTTTTTACTTAAATGTGCTATAATATAAGTAGCTACTAATAAAAATTGGCTAGTTATAGCCAAAAAAGAAAAGGAGAAAAACAATATGATAAAGACAGAAAGAAAAAAACTTTTAAAGAGATGGCAATTCAGCCGTATAATCCGGTGCATTGTAGCAGTAGTGGTAATCATAAATTCATTTCTGCTTTTTAAAAATTCACTATTTGAACTCAGTGAAATCTACTGGATATGGTTGCTGAAAGAAACCGGTGGAATCATAGGCATGGTTGCTGGAGTAATCCTGCTTGATGACACAATGAACGAAAGCCTATACTTATACAAAAAAAGACTTTCCGAAAAAGCTCGTTGATACGAGCTTTTTTCATAACTATATAATAATATTATGAAGATTTTGCATTTTTTACTTAAATGTGCTATAATATAAGTAATTACTACATTAACTGGCTAGATTATAGCCAATATAAAAGGAGAAGACAATTATGAGAAAAGACAAGATGGAAACTTTAATGGTTGGAGTAGGATTAATGGTATTTGGCATATTAATGATAATTCTTGCAATTGTCAAACATGACCAACTTTGGTTTACAGTATTATTTACTGCAATGGGAACGGCTCTTACCCAAAGAGCTTACAACTATCTAAAAGAAAACTTCAACAAAAAAAGAGGCCACTAATTGTGACCTCTTTAAAAATTTTAAAAAATGAATAAATTTCCACTCTTTAGCAAACAATAAAAACAAAAAGTTTGCAAGGAGTGGAAATTTTTTGAAAACAAATAAAAAACTAAAAATAACAGGAACAATGCTAGAAAAAGCACAACTAGAAAAACACCTAGAAAAAATAGCATCAAGTCATAACACAACATCAAAAACAGAAAAAGACACATACCCAATACCAGGACTAATAGAAAACTTCAAAACAATAAAAGAAACATACAACATATTAAATGAACACTTAAAATTAGGAATAAACATACACCCGGCAGGAGAGTGGCTATTAGACAATTTCTATATAATAGAAGAAACAGTAAAACAAATTCAAAAAGAACTACCATTAAAAAAATATATAAATTTTGTAGGAATAGCAAATGGAGAATACAAAGGATTTGCAAGAATATATGTATTAGCATCTGAAATTGTAGCATATTCAGACAACAAAATAGAAAAAGCCAACTTAAGCGATTATCTAGAAAGTTACCAAAACAAAAAAACATTAAGCATGGACGAAATATGGAACATAGGAATATTTTTGCAAATTGCAATAATAGAAAATATAACAGAGTGCTGTAACAAAATATATAGTAGCCAAGTACAAAAATATAGAGCAGAAAGCATTACAGAAAAAATAATAGAAGGAAAAGACAAAAACCAAATAATATACAAAAATAACCAAAAAAAGATAGAAAAAAACGCATTTCAAGACATGAAATACCCTTTTATAGAATATATGTCATACATTTTAAAAAGATATGGAAAAAAAGCAAATGCCTACTTAAATATTCTAGAAGAAGTAGTAGAAAAATTAGGAACGACAGTATCTGATGTAATAAAAAAAGAACATTTTGAAATAGCTGTAAATAAAGTACTAATTGGAAACAGTATAACAAGCATTAAAGAAATACAAAGAATAAACTTTTTAGAAGTATTTGAAAAAATAAATGGAGTAGAAGAAATTCTAAAAAAAGACCCAGCAGAAGTATATAGCAAAATGGACTACAAAACCAAAGACTATTATAGAGGAAAAATAAAAGAAATAAGTAAAAAAACAAAAATATCAGAAATATATATAGCTAGAAAAATGCTAGAATTAGCAGAAGAAAATTTAAACAAAGAAGGCAAAAATAAAAAATCACACATAGGATATTATCTAATAGACAAAGGAATAAATGAACTATATGCAAAACTAGAATACACAACAAGAAGAGAAGAAACAGAACAAAATAAAACTAAAATATATATATTAGCAGTAAGTACCTTGAGCATATTAATATCAATAATTTTAAGTTACTTTTTAAACCTAAAAATACAAAAAATAGAAATCTCAATATTAAGCTTTATTTTATTTTTAGTACCATCAAGCGAAGTAGTAATAAAAGTAATACAATATATTTTAAACAAAATTGTAAAACCTAAAATAATACCCAAAATAGACTTCTCAAACGGAATTGATAAAGAAAATTCTACAATAGTAGTCATACCAACAATTATAAAAAATAAAGAAAAAGTACAAGAAATGATGAAAAATTTAGAAACATATTATTTAGCAAATAAATCAGAAAATCTATATTTTACATTATTAGGAGATTGTTCACAAAGCAATCTAAAAGAAGAAACATTTGATGAAGAAGTAATACAAGAAGCAATAAAACAAGTAGATGAATTAAATAAAAAATACCCAAATGACAATTTCCCTATTTTTAGCTTTATATACAGAGAAAGAAAATGGAACGAAAAAGAAAATAGCTATCTAGGCTGGGAAAGAAAAAGAGGACTATTAAATCAATTTAATGAATATGTTTTACAACAAAAAAATCCATTTAAAATAAATACCCTTCAAGAACATATAGAAAAAGAAGAAACAATAAAAACATTACAAAATATTAAATATATAATAACATTAGATTCAGACACCGACTTAATTTTAAACTCTGCACAAGAACTAATAGGAGCCATGGCACATATTCTAAATAAACCCGTACTAGATGAACAAAAAAACATAGTAGTAGAAGGTTATGGAATAATGCAACCACGAGTTGGAGTTAACCTTGATATAAGCTATAAAACTTTATTTACAAAAATATTTGCAGGAGCAGGAGGAATAGATAGCTACACAAATGCAATTTCCGATATATACCAAGACAATTTCAAAGAAGGAATTTTTACAGGAAAAGGAATATATGACTTAAAAGTATTTTCCAAAGTCCTAAAAGATAGAATACCTGAAAACACAGTATTAAGCCACGATTTATTAGAAGGCTGTTATTTAAGATGTGGACTAGTATCAGATGTAATGCTAATGGACGGATATCCTACAAAATACACTAGCTTTATGAACAGATTATCAAGATGGATTAGAGGAGATTGGCAAATAATACGCTGGTTAGGACACAAAAGTGAACTTAATTTACTATCAAAATATAAAATATTTGATAATCTAAGAAGAAGTTTATTTGAAATATCAATATTAGCTTCATTAATATATTTAAATATACTAAGAATTACCTTTAAAATCAATATATTAGGAATTGACGCATTACTAATATTAATAGAACTAACACCATATATATTAGAAATATTTAATTATATAATAGCAAAAAAAGAAGGAGAGGAAAAGCAAAAAACATTTACACCGCAAATATCTGGATTAAAAGGAATATTTTTAAGAGCAATAATATCACTTGGTTGTATGCCATATAAAGCATATTCGGCTTTAAAAGCAATAGGAAAGACAATATATAGATTACTAGTTACACATAAAAATCTTTTAGAGTGGACAACCTCAGAGGAAGCTGAAAGACTAGGAAAAACCGATTTAATGTCATATTATAAAAATATGTTTATAAATGTTATTGCTGGAGTATTATCAGTAATAATTTATGTACAATATAAAAGCATCATAGCAATATTTTTAGGATTGCTATGGCTAATTACACCTGCAATAATGTGCTATATAAGCAAAGAAAATGAAGAAAAAAAGGCAATAGAAAAATTAACACAAAATGAAAAAGAATATATCTTAGAAATAGGCAGAAAAACATGGAACTTCTTTAGCAAATATTTAAATCAAGAAAATAATTATTTAATACCAGATAATTATCAGGAAGATAGAAAAAACAAAATAGTAAAAAGAACATCATCTACAAATATTGGATTATCAATGTTGGCAGTTATTTCAGCAAATGATTTAGGATATATTAGTTTAGAAAAGACCCTAGAAATATTAGAAAATATAATTTATACAATAGATAATCTCCAAAAATGGAATGGCCATTTATACAATTGGTATAATACAGAAACAAAAGAACCATTAATTCCAAGATATATATCGACAGTTGACAGCGGTAATTTTGTAGGATATCTATATGTTACAAAAATATGGCTAGAAGAAAAAGCATCAAATGAAAATCATATTATAGAAATTGTAGATAAAATAATTGATAATACTGATTTTTCACAATTATATTTAAAAGAACAACAAATATTCTCAATTGGGTTTAATATAGAAGACAATAAACTAACAAATTCATATTATGATTTACTTGCATCTGAAGCAAGACAAGCCAGCCTAATAGCTATTGCAAAAAAAGATGTACCAGTAAAACATTGGAATTCTTTAAGCAGAACACTTACAACACTTGGAAAATATAAAGGGTTAGTGTCATGGTCTGGGACTTCATTTGAATATTTAATGCCAAACATAAATATTCCAAAATATAAAGGAAGCCTATTAGACGAATCTTGCAAATTTATGATTATGAGTCAAATGGAATATGCAAAAAAATTACAAATACCATGGGGAATATCAGAAGCGGCATTTAATCTAAAAGATTTACACTCAAATTATCAATATAAAGCCTTTGGAATTCCATGGCTTGGACTAAAAAGAGGACTAGCTGACGAAATGGTAGTAGCGCCATATGGAAGTGTTTTAGCAATAACAGATTACCCAAGGGAAGTATATAAAAATTTAAAAAGACTCGAAGAATATGGGATGTATGGAAAATATGGTTTTTATGAATCAATAGATTTTACACCAGAAAGATTAGAAAAAGGAAAACAATCAGCAGTAGTAAAAACTTATATGGCACATCATCAAGGACTTATACTATTATCAATAAATAATTTATTTAACAATAATATATTACAAAAAAGATTTATGCAAAACCCAAAAATTAATGCAATAAAAATACTATTACAAGAACGAATGCCAGAAACTGCAATAATTACAAAAGAAAATAAAGAAAAAGTACAAAAATTAAAATATATAGATTATGAAGATTATATAAAAGACACCTACAAGAAAATTGATGAAAGATTAATTAGAGGAAATGTAATTAGTAACGAAAATTACCTTATAGCAATGAACCAAAAAGGCGAAGGAGTAAGCATATATAAAAACAAATTCATTAACAGATTTAAAGGAACAGAAGACTACCCACAAGGAATATTTTTTAATATAAAAAATATCAAATCTAAAAAAATATGGAGCACGAATTATAAATCAAATAATAAATATCAAATAAGTTTTATGCCAGATAAAATTGAACAAGAAATAGTAAATGACAATATAAAAACAAAAATAGAAACTATAATAGCACCAGATGAACCTGTTGAAATAAGACAAGTTACACTAGAAAATACAGGAAATGAAGACGAAATACTAGAAATAACATCATATTTTGAACCAGTACTTTCACAAAAAGAACAAGACTATGCTCACCCAGCTTTTAATGACTTATTTTTAACTTTTGACTTTGAACACGAAACAAATAGCATAGTTGTCAAAAGGAAAAAAAGAGGAGAACAAGAAGAAATTTATATGTGTGCAAATTTATCCACATATGATGAAGTAATTGGGGATTTAGAGTACGAAATAGACAAAGAAAAGTTTATTCGGAAGAGGAAATATTCAAATACCACAAATGGTAAAAAACTCTAGTCCATTTTCTAAAAAAATAGGATTAGTCACAGAACCAATATTAGCACTAAAAAGAACAATGAAAATAAAAGCAAATCAAAAAGCAACAATCAATTTAATTATTTCAGTGGGAGAAAATAAAGAAAAAGTAATAGAAAATATCAAAAAATATAAGATAGAAGAAAATATACAAAAAGCATTTGAACTATCAAAAGCAAAAAATGAAGCACAAAGTAGATATTTAAGAATAAAAGGAACTCAAATAAGAAACTATCAAAAAATACTATCATACATTATATTTAGCAATCCTAATAAAAAGACAAATTTAGATAAATTACCAAAAAGAAAATATTCACAAAGTGAACTATGGAAATATGGAATTTCAGGAGATATACCAATAATTTTAGTTAAAGTAAAAAATGTTAATGAAGCATATGTTGTAAAAGAAATATTAAAAGCTTATGAATTTATAAGAACTAAAAACTTTGAAGTAGAACTTGTAATTATAGACGAAGAAAAACACAGTTATGAAAATTATACAAGAGAAGAAATAGAAGGAATGATTTTAAATAGTCAAATGGCATATTTAAAAAACATAAGAGGAGGAATTTTTGAACTTTCAAGAAATGAAATAAGTAAAGAAGATTTAGAACTATTAGAATTTGTAGCGAAAGTAACCATAGACAGTAGCAAAGGAGGATTAGAAAATTCTATTAAAGAAATAGAAGAAGAATATTTAGAAAAATACAAAAATGTTGAAAATGAAATAGAAAATATAACAATAGAAGCTGAAAATACTGACAATATAGACATTTTACAAAATACTGAAAAACTTAAATATTACAATGAATATGGAGCATTTTCAGAAGACGGAAAAGAATATTTAATAAAAACTAACGCAGAGAACAGGCTTCCAACAGTTTGGTCACATATTATGGCAAACGAAAAATTTGGAACGCTTATGACAGAAAATATGGGTGGATATACATGGTATAAAAATTGTAGATTAAATAGAATAAGCTCATGGGAAAATGAAGCAACATATGATATACCATCAGAAATAATATATTTAAAAGATTTAGAGACAAAAAAGGCTTGGTCACTTGGACTAAACCCTATGCCAGATGACAAAAATTATAATGTCATTTACGGATTTGGATATATAAAATATATTCACAAAAGTGATGATATAGAACAAGAATTAGAAGTATTTGTACCAAAAGAAGATAGCATAAAAATAGGAATTCTAAAACTAAAAAATATGAGCTTAACCAGAAAAAAACTAAAAATAATATATTACATGAAACCAGTTTTAGGCGAAAATGAACTAAAATCAGACGGCTATATAAACCTAACACATGACAAAAACAACAATATAATTTGCGTTCAAAATTTATACAATAGTGAATTCAGTGATGACATTATTTATGTATCAAATAGTGAAAAAATAATAAGTTATACAGGAGATAAAAAATTCTTTTTAGGAAACGGAAACTTATCGAACCCAGATGCGTTAAGGAAAACAAATTTAAATAATGAAAATAGCATAGGAAAAAAGGCCTGTGTAGCTTATGAAATTGAAGTTGAGCTTGAAAGTTTATCAGAAAAAGAGATAACCTTCATGCTAGGAGCAGAAGAAACAACAATTGACAGTAAAAATATGGCATATAAGTACAGTAAAATCCAAAATTGTAGACAAGAACTAGAAAATGTTAAAAATTACTGGAAAAATTTATTAGGAAAATTACAAATATATACACCACTAGAATCAATGAACATTATTTTAAATGGGTGGGATATATACCAAACAATACAAAGTAGGCTTTTAGCAAAAACAGGATATTATCAATCTGGAGGAGCATATGGCTTCAGAGACCAATTGCAAGACACAATAGCACTAAAATATATAAATCCAGACTTCTTAAAACATCAAATTATAAAACACAGCAAACATCAATTTATAGAAGGAGATGTTGAACATTGGTGGCATGAAGAAACAGGAAGAGGAATAAGGACAAAATTCTCAGACGACTTATTATGGCTTGTATATGTGACTTGTGAATATATTGAATTTACAGGGGATTATTCAATATTAGAAGAAAAAACTCCGTATTTAATAGGAGAAACTTTAAAAGAAAATGAAGATGAAAGGTATGATAAATTTGAATTTACGAAAGAAGAAGGAACTATATTTGAACATTGTATAAAGGCAATAGAAAGAAGTTTAAACTTTGGAAAAAATGGGCTTCCTAAAATAGGAAGTGGAGATTGGAACGACGGCTTCAGCAAAGTTGGATCTAAAGGAATTGGAGAAAGTGTATGGCTTGGATTTTTCCTATATAATGTATTAAATAGATTTATAGATATAATGAAAACTATTATAGAGCAAAATAAATGGATTATATCAAATGAAAATTATGAAGTTTCAAATTTTGAAGAACAAATAAAAAGATATGAGCTAATAATGCAACAACTAAAGAAAGCATTAAATACAAATGGTTGGGACGGAAGATGGTTTAAAAGAGCTTTTATGGACAATGGCAATGTGCTTGGAAGTATGGTTAATGATGAGTGTAGGATAGATAGTATAGCACAAAGCTGGAGTATTATATCAAATGCAGGAGATAATGATAAAAAGTATATATCAATGGAGAGTCTTGAAAATCATTTAATAGATAAAGAAAATGGAATAATAAAATTATTAGATCCTCCGTTTGAAAGAGGAAAATTAGAACCGGGATATATTAAGTCATATTTGCCGGGTGTTAGAGAAAATGGTGGTCAATACACACATGCCAGCTGTTGGGTAATAATAGCAGAAGCCATGCTAGGATTTGGAGACAAAGCAACAGAAGCATATAGGATGATAAATCCAATTGAACACTCAAGAACAAAAGAAGCAAGTAACAAATACAAAGTTGAACCATATGTTATACCAGCTGATATTTACGGAGCAGGAAACTTAGCAGGACGAGGCGGTTGGACATGGTATACAGGCTCAGCAAGTTGGTACTATAAAGCAGGAATTGAATTCATTTTAGGACTAAAAATAAGAAACCAAACCATGAGTATAGAACCATGTATCCCAAAAGACTGGAAAGAATATAATATTAAATATAAATGGAAAAATGCTTTTTATAATATTACTGTTAAAAATCCAAATAATAAAAATTCAGGAGTAGAAGAAGTAACACTAAATGGTGAGAAAGTTGAAAATTCTATAAAATTACAAGATAATGGAATTTATAATATAGAAATAAAAATGTAAAACCCTATGGCAATGCCACAGGGTTTTTTGAGGTTAGTCCCAATAAGCATAGGGACTTTTCCAATTTGGGAAATTTTCATTTAGGTATTTGTAACCATTTTCAACAAGTTGCTTAAATTCTTCAGAATTGTATGTTCCGCACAATCCCATAGTTTGTACTATTTCTCCATCAGAATCAGATACATACACTAATATAGGACTAAACCTATCATTAGCAACTCTTTTGTAAGAGATATCGTATCTATGTAACAATTCTACTTTTTCATTAGAAGAAAAAGCTCTTTTTCTCCTTTTCTCATCGAGAATTGTTGATGATGTGGTAGACCAACCTTTTGGCAGTCGTACACAGTACAAGTCCTTACTTTTTAAGTTAAAAGTGAAGCCTAAATTCTGAAAAGACTCAATTTTACTTGGATTAATTTCCCGGGGTAAAACTAATGCTGCATCATTACTCATTTGGTAACCTCCTTAATTTTTTTGTATATTATATGCAGAATAAAATAAATTATACCACTAAAATGTAATTATGTCAATTAATAATTGCAGTTTTACTACAATAGTATTTTAAGTGTTGATATATTAATATTTTGCAACAAAAGACCATAAGGGAGACTCTAGATATGTTTTCTGTAAAAAATATTAATATATCAACACTTAAAAAATTTAATTTATAACTAAACGGTCACCTTATTACCCAAAAAATAATATAAAATACAAAAAAAACTTGTATAATCACCAAAATTGTGATATAAATTACTTATATAAAAATAAAGCTATAGAAAGGCGGAATTTTTGTGGAAGAAAATTTAGAAAAAGAAGTAAAAAAAGTATTAGTAGTAGATGATGAACAATCAATCATAGATGTGCTAGTATATAATTTAAAAAAAGAAGGATATGAAACACTAGAAGCAACAGACGGTATAACAGCAGTAAACATAGCATTAGAACAAAAACCAGACCTAATGCTATTAGACATAATGCTGCCAAAACTAGATGGTCTATCAGTATGCAAAAGAGTAAAAAATTACTTAAACATACCAATACTAATGCTAACAGCCAAAGATGCTGAAATAGATAAAATAGTAGGACTTGAATTAGGTGCAGATGACTATATAACAAAACCATTTAGTGTAAGAGAACTAATGGCAAGAGTAAAAGCAAATTTAAGAAAAAATGAAATGTCAAATATACCAAAAGAAACTACAAATAGTAACATACATGAGGAAGAAGATAAAAATGAAAGCATAGTAAAAGTAAATGATTTGGAATTAGACTTAGACAGATTTGAAGTAAAAGTAAGAGGAGAAATCATAGACCTAACACTAAGAGAATTTGAAGTATTAAAATTTCTAGCAACACAACCAGGACAAGTCATTACTAGAGAAACACTACTTGAACAAGTGTGGGGGTACGAATATTATGGAGATATAAGAACAGTAGATGTTACAGTAAGAAGAATAAGAGAAAAAATAGAAAAAGATACATCAGCTCCTAAAATATTAATTACAAAAAGAGGAGTAGGATATTATATAGCAACAAAAAAATAAATTAAAAAGACCGCAAAATTAAAATGTCGAATTTTGCGGTCGATTTTTTGAAAAAAAACGCAAAAATTATTGACAGGATAAAAATAAGTAGTTATAATCTATCTAATTTTAATTCAAAAAAATTTTTAAAATCAAGTTTAAATAATTTTATAATTAGATCTAATTAAAAATCCATACAAAAGAAATGTAAAAAAATTATGGAGGTGAAATTATAAAAAATGAATAAAAAATTCATTTCAAATAGTAACTATGTCCTTAGAAAAATACTAAATAATAAGGATTGTTTAAGTATTCTAAAAAATCTTATAGAATCAATTCTAAATATCACAATAGAAAATATTTCATTAAACCCATATCTTAAAGAAAAATCACAATACCTTCCAAAAGAAGAAAATTTTGGGATTGCAGATGTTAGAATAAAAACAGACGAAAATGAAGAAATAAATGTAGGGATACAATTTATTGACGGAATATATGTGCAAACAAAAATGTTAATATACTATGCACAAATACATTTAAATCAGTTAGAATACAAAGACAAAAGAGAATTTGCAAAAACAATAACAATTAACTTTATAGACTTTAATTATTTTTCATCAAAAGACTATGATAAAATAATAAAAATAAAAACAAACGAAGGAAATGTTAGACTAGAAGAACTAGAAATGTATACAATAGAACTACTAAAATTCAAACCTAAAAATTCAGACAACTTAACTCCTAAAGAGGAGTGGATATCATATTTAAAAGGTTGTGAAAATGAAACATTAGAAAAAATAAAAAACAAAAATCCATATATAAAATTATTAGATAATTTAGCTGAGAAATATTGGATTGAAGAAAAAATGGAATAAGAGGGAAAAATCCCTCTTAATACCAAAATATTATTTAAAAGTTACTTTTACAACTGTACCAGCATCAACATTAGAACCCTTTGGAGGATCTTGAGATACAACAACACCAGAACCATCAATACTGATATTTAAGTTAGCGTTTTTCAACTCTTGTGTTGCTTGATATTTACTTTTTCCTGTAAGGTCAGGAACAGTAGTTGAAGTTCTTGTATCTTGGTCATATAGCATTATTATAGAACCTTGAGAAAGTGATACGCCAGGCTTTGGAACTTGGTCAACAACAAGAGTACTATTTTTATCATTAGAAGTAGTAATTTTAGAAGTAAATCCTTTTTCTTTAAGAATTTTTTCGGCTTCTGTAATTGTTTTATTTCTAATTTCAGGAACAGTAATTAAATCATCATCATCTGTTGATTCCTCTTCTGAAGGAACTCCTAAACAAGGTAAAATTTCAGATAACATTTGAGAAACCACAGGACCAGCCAAAGTACCACCTTGGTGGTTACTTACAGGAGGCTTATATAAGTTTAGTAATAATACAACTTTGGTATCTTCAACAGGAGAAATAGCAACATAAGTAGCAACATATCCATTTTCTTCTTTACCCTCTACTGGCTCAGAGGTACCTGTTTTTCCTCCAACAGTATATCCAGTTACAGCTCCTTTATTACCAGTACCACCTTCTACAACAGCTTGCATCATAGATTTAACTTTTGAAGCTGTTTCAGAAGAAAGAACTTGTCTAACCTGTTCAGGTTCAATTGTAGTTACAGCTCCAGTTTCTGTATTAGTAATAGATTTTACAATTCTTGGTTTCATTAATACACCATCATTTGCTATTGCAGATATAGCAGTAATCATTTGTAAAGGAGTAATACTAAACCTTTGACCAAAAGACATTGTAGCTCTTTCAACAGCATTTACATCACTTTCATCCCAGAAAGAAGATTGAGCTTCACCAGGTAAATCTACACCGGTTCTATCAAAAAATCCAAAAGCTTTATAATATTTATATAATGTTGATGTACCAATTCTACTTCCTAATTGTATAAGGGCAGGGTTGCAAGATTTTTGTAATGCTTGTGTTAAAGTTTGGTAACCATGAGAACCGTCAGTTTTCCAACAATTAATTCTTGTACCATTAACTATTTCATATCCAGGACAGAAGAAATCATTTTCAACAGATGTTCCTGTAATGTTTTCTTCTAAGGCAACAGAAGCAGTAATTAGTTTAAATACGGAACCAGGTTCATATAGTTCACTAACAGATTTGTTAGACCACATTTTATAAATAGCATCAACTTTACCAGAAGAATCTAAAGAATCATAGATTTTAGCAACATATTCATTTGGTGTAAAAGGATTATTCAAATCATAATTTGGATATGTAGCCATTGCCAAAATATCACCAGTTTTTGGATTCATTACAATACAATTTCCACCATTTTCTACATTGTTATTGTCTACAGCTTGTTTTAAATATTTTTCAACAATATTTTGAATTTTTAAGTCAATAGTCAAAGTTAAGTCGCTTCCATTTTCTGCAGGGATATAAGTTTCTTCAGCATTTGGAATTTCTTCTTGACTAGCACTTTTTGAACTTATAATTTTACCAGGAGTACCAGCTAAGGTTGAATTCCATTCAAATTCAATACCAGCTAAACCTTGATTATCACTACCGCAAGCACCAATTACTTGAGATAATACCGTGTCATAAGGATAATATCTTTTCGTATCTTCATCAATATTTATTCCAACTGAAATGTTATTTTCCTTTAGCCAAGCTTTCAATTTATCAACTTTATCTTGCTCTACTTTTTTAACAATAGTTTCAACTTGAGAAGTACTATTAACTTTTTCCAAAGTTTCTTCATAATCTAATTCAAATATTTCTGAAAAGGCTTTCGCAAGTTTTTCTTTTACTTCTTTAGTCCTTTCATCACTAGTATTTTTTGAATCTTTTATTTTAGAAGGATTAATAGTTATAGTATCAACAGAAGCACTTGTAGCAAGTATAGTGCCATTTGCATCATATATAATCCCTCTCTTAGGACTAATAATTTGATTTATAGATTGTTGATTATATGCCAATTCTTTTAGATAACTACCTTTTATAAATTGAAGATATCCAAGTCTTCCTAATAGTAAGGCAAAAATTAAAATTACTACTAAAAAAATCAATTTCAATTTTTTAACATTTACACCAACTCTATCTTTTAAATTTTTATTTATGTCTATAACTTTATCACTTTTTATATCTTTCAATATTTTCACCACTCTTTTGTTAAACAATTTATATATTAACATTTTATATTAAAGAAACTTAAAAATCAATAAATTTTAGTAAATAAAAAAATTTTTCACAAACCTAGAAAGGAGAAAAAATGACATCAAATATTAAAACTATATCTTTAAACGGAATAGACGGAAATTTAGTTGAAGTCCAAACTGACATATCTGGAGGAATACCTAATATTGAAATAGTAGGACTTCCAGACACAAGTGTAAAAGAATCAAAAGAAAGAATAAAAACAGCCATAAAGAATTCAAAAATAGAATTTCCTAGCAGAAAAATTATAATAAATTTAGCACCAGCAAGTACAAGAAAAGAAGGAACGAGCTATGATTTACCAATTGCTGTAGGAATTTTACAAGCACTAAAAGAAATAGAAATAGATAATTTGGAAAATACAATATTTATAGGCGAATTATCATTAGACGGCAAAGTAAACCGAATAAATGGTGTCCTACCAATGTGTATAGAAGCAATGAACTTAGGAATAAAAAGGGTAATTTTACCTAAATCTAATGAAAGAGAAGCAGCTGTTATAAAAAATATAGAAATAATAGGAGTAAAAAACTTAAAAGAAGTAGTAGATTACCTAAATAAAAAAATTGAAATAAAGCCTATAAGAATAAATATATTAAAAGAATTTAATAGAGAGGGGAAAAATGAAAAAGATTTTAGTGAAGTAAAAGGACAAGAAAATGTAAAAAGAGCATTAGAAATTGCAGCAGCAGGAGGACATAACTGTATACTAATTGGCCCACCAGGGGCAGGAAAGACTATGCTTGCACAAAGGATGCCAACTATATTACCAGATTTAACATTTGAAGAAGCACTGGAAGTAACCAAAATACATAGTATATCAGGAATATTAGACAATGATATAGGAATAGCAACAAAAAGACCATTTAGAAACCCACATCATACAATATCTTTAACATCAATGATAGGAGGCGGAAAAATACCAAGACCAGGAGAAATAAGTTTAGCACATAATGGAGTACTATTTTTAGATGAGATACCAGAATTTAATAAAAGTACATTAGAAGTTTTAAGAGGACCATTAGAAGACAGAAATATCAGCATATCAAGATTATATTCAAAAGTAATATATCCATCAAACTTCATGCTAATTGCAAGTATGAACCCATGTCCATGTGGATATTATGGAAGCACGGAAAAAGAATGCAGCTGTTCCAAAACAGCAATAGAAAAATACCTAAATAGAATTAGTGGACCTTTATTAGATAGAATTGACTTGCATGTAGAAGTTAAGCCAGTAAAATATAAAAAACTAGACTCTCAAAATACAGAAGAAAGCTCAAAAAAAATAAAAGAAAGAGTAAATAAAGCTAGAAGAATACAATTTTTAAGATACAGAAACGAAAAAATATATTCAAATTCTGAATTAACAACACAAATGTTAGAAAAATATTGTGTTTTAAATCATGAATGTAAACAAATATTAGAATTAGCATTTAACAAATTAGGATTAAGTGCGAGAGCCTATTCAAGAATTTTGAAAGTTGCTAGAACAATAGCAGATTTGGAAGAAAAAAACAATATAGAAAAACAGCATTTATTGGAAGCAATCCAATATAGAAGTTTAGATAGAAAATATGGTGATAAATTTTGATAAAAATAACATTAGAAGACAAAAACTATCCAGAAAATTTAAAAAATACAGAAAATCCACCAAAACAACTGTATTTAGAAGGAAATATAGAATTGATAAATGAACCCGGAATAGCAGTAATTGGTTCAAGAATATGTACAGAATATGGCAAGAAAAATGCAAAAAAGTTCGCAAAAGAATTAAGCCTATATGGACTAACAGTAATAAGTGGTTTGGCAATAGGAGTAGATAGCTTCGCACATATTGGAAGCATAGAAGGCACAGGAAAAACAATAGCCGTATTGCCAAGTGGACTAAAAAACATTTATCCACAAGAAAACGAAAAATTGTGGAAAGGTATATTAAAAAACAATGGATTACTTGTAACAGAATATGAAGAAAACGAAAGAGCAAGTTCACAAAAATTTTTAGAAAGAAATAGAATTGTGAGTGGACTTGCAATAGGAACTTTAGTAATAGAAGGAGGATACAGAAGTGGTACAAGCGTAACAGCTAAAATAACAAAAAAACAAGGGAAAAATGTATTTTGTATTCCATCTAGTTTAGAAAGCACTAAAGGCATAACTCCAAACAAATTAATAAAAGAAGGAGCTTTTCTAGTAACAGAAGTCGAAGACATTATAAAAAAATATCCCGAATTAAAATTAAAGAAAAAAAGTATTAAAAAAATCAAAAAAGAAGTTTTAGTTGGTGAAGAATTCCAAAAAATTTACAATTGCCTAGATTACGAAAAGATTATTCATATAAATGAAATAGCAAAAAAATTAAATTTAAGCATAAATGAAGTAAGCTATAAATTAATGCTACTTGAATTACAAGACAAGATTGTATCACTTCCGGGAAACAATTATAGGAAAAAATGAAAATACATATAAAAAAAGAACTAGGAAATATAGGAGAACAAATAGCAGTAGAGCATTTAGAAAAACATAATTACAAAATTTTAAAAAGAAACTTTTACTGCAAACAAGGAGAAATAGATATTATAGCAAAAGACAAGAAAGAAATTGTTTTTATTGAAGTAAAAACAAGAAGTAGTTTAGATTTTGGACAACCCTCTGAAGCAGTTAATATGATAAAACAAAAACATATGTATAGAACTGCAAAATATTTTTTATATAAAAATAAAATGCTAGATAATTTTATTAGGTTTGATGTTGTTGAAGTTTTAATTAAAAATGGAAAATTTAATGTTAATCATATAAAGCAAATAATGTAAAAAAACAGATTAGAATAAATAAATTTTAAAAAATTTAAAATTTATGCACGAAAATAGAACATTGAATCGTATATAAGATGAAAGGTCTAAAAATAAAAATATATAAAACCATTTAATACTTTCAAAAACTTTTAAAATATTGTATAATTAAAATTAGATGCACATTAATTATAAAATATAAATTGAAAAGGGGAAAACATATGAACATTTCAATAGAAGAAGTAGTAAAAAAATACTCAAATATGGTGTTACAAATAGCATATCAAAAGACATTTAATATGTCAGACGCAGAGGATATTACACAAGAAGTATTTATTAAACTAATAGATAATAAAGAAAAAATCCAAAATGATGAACATTTAAAAGCATGGCTTATTAGAGTAACATCAAATTTAAGTAATGATTATAATAAAAGTTTCTGGAATAAAAAGACTGGCGAATTAGAAGAAAATCAAAACATTATGAAAGATGAAGATATTGGAGTTTTTGAAGAAATAAAAAAACTAAAACCACCAGTTTATAGGGACATTGTATACATGTATTTTTATCATGGATATAAAATAAAAGAAATTGCTGAAATTTTAAATATGAACATAAATACAGTAAGTTCTGCTTTAACAAGAGCAAAGAAAAAATTAAAAGATATATTAGGGGAGGATAAAATATATGAATAATTATAAAAATACTATATCTAAAATTGAAACTAGTAAAGAATTTAAAAATAAACTTATAGAAACAATGAATAATCGACAATCTGAAATTAATGCGAAAGAAAATAAGAAATATGTTAGAAAAAGTAAAGTAAAAAAGACAATAACAAGTATTGTTGGTATTTTAGGATTATTACTAAGTGGAGGATTAGTGTATGCTGGGGTAACTGGAAACTTAAAATTAGGAGATACAGGCATAGAATTTTCACAGAATATTAAAGAATATCAAGAACAAGAAAATCAAAAAATAGAATATAAAGGCAATACTATAGAATTAACATCAAAAGTATGTGATGATGGATTTGTAATTTTACAATTTGATGTTACATTAAGTGATGAACAAAGCAAACTAGCTGAAGAAACTATTGGGTTGCAATATGTCTCATTTAATGATGAATTAGTAAATGAATATGGAATCGAAGAACCAAGACTAGCAGGAGCCAATTATAATTTAATCATAGATGGCAATAAATATTGGTTAAGAGGAGCAACAGATTCACAAATAATAACAAATATTGAAAATAAGAACTATACAGTATACCAATTATGGTTCCTATCAGATGCTGAAATAGGTAACAAGGAAAAATTCACAATAACTCTAGATGATGTAAGAATAATGGTTGGAGAACAATTAATTAATTTTAATGGAAAATTTGATATTGAACTATCTAAAACAAAGACATTAGAAAATACAATTACATATAATTTAAATAATGTTGCAATAAATTATGGAAGATTAACAGCAAATATAGAAAAAATTATTGAATCTCCTATGCAAACATTGATAAAAATAAGAAGAACATTAGATGATGTAACATCTAAAAATCTTATAACATTATCAGAAAATGATTATATTGGTAACTTAAAATATGAAATTTATGATCAAAATGGAAATCAAATATCTGAATATGACTTAATAACTAAATATGTATACTATTATAAAGATGGGACAATTAAAGAAATAGACGATGAAGAAGGAATAGAATATGATGGATTTTACAAATATGATACAGAAGAATACATTGCAATAGCTCAAAATGAAAAAGTAACCAACTTAGAGATTAAAGTGTTTGAGATAAATGAATATAATGGTGTAACAAGAAATATCGGAGAATATAATATTGATTTAACTAATGGAAAAACAATAACACAAAATAAAAATGAAATTACTGAAATAGATGAAAACGCACCAATTACATGGAATATAGATACAATAGAATAAAAATAATTATAATAAAACTTTACTTGAACATCAAAGAAAAAATTGTTATAATAAAAAATGTAAAAAATCATAAGGAGCCAAAAATGGAAAATATTTTAGAAGAAACAAAATTCATAATGAAAAAATACAACATAAAAGCAAATAAAAGCCTAGGACAAAATTTCCTAATAAGCCAAGAAGTAGTAGAAAAAATAGTAGATTGCAGTGAAATAACAAAAGAAGACTTAGTAATAGAAATAGGACCAGGACTAGGAACACTTACAAAATATTTGTTAGAAAAAGCAGGAAAAGTAATATGTATAGAGCTAGACACAAAAATGTTAAAAATATTAGAAGACAGATTTTCATTGTATAACAATTTCGAAATTATAAATGAAGATGTACTGAAAGTAGACTTAAAAAATATAATTAAAACAGAAAAAGAAAATACAAAAATAAAAAATGCAAAAATAGTTGCCAATTTACCATATTACATAACAACACCAATAATAATGAAATTATTAGAAGAAAAATTAGATTTAGAAAGTATCACAGTAATGATACAAAAAGAAGTAGCAGACAGGCTAATTGCAATTCCAGGACAAAAAAATACTGGAGCCATAACATATACAGTGTATTATTATGCAACATCAGAAGGAATAATGGAAGTACCAAATAATTCATTTATACCAGAACCAGAAGTAACATCAAAAGTTATAAAGTTAAATATAAGAAAAGAACCAGTAGTTAAACCAAAAGACAAAGAAAAAATGTTTAAAATAATAAAATATGCCTTTACTCAAAAAAGAAAAACACTACTAAATTCATTAACAAATAATAAAATATTTAACAACAAACAAAAAGGGATAGAAATTTTAAATTCTTTAGAAATAAATGAAAATATAAGACCAGAGGAATTAACATTGCAACAGTTTGAAAAAATCTCAGATAATTTATAAAAAGTATTAAAAATAAAAACAAAATATGCTATAATAAAAAGGAATATAAATAAGGAGGTTAGAATGAATCAAATTTTAGTTACCGAAAAATTATATGTAACACCAGAATTAAAACAAAAAAAGAAAGTTTACAAATTTAATTTTATCATATCTATTTTTTTGGTTATTGTCCTAGCTTCTTTATATGTCTATGCAGAATATGACAGAAATAAAGGGGAACAAACATCAAAACAAATACTAAAAAAGATAAATCAAACTTTAACATCTACTGAAAAAGACCCTACAATACTAGAAGATGACATACTTTTAGTAATATTAGACGAAACAGAGGAAAATAATAATAAAGAACAAGAAAAAGAAAGCGAAGCTTTAACCGTAGCTAGCATGAACGAAAAAGCTGA
Source organism: uncultured Clostridia bacterium (assembly GCA_934141605.1). Taxonomy (GTDB): domain Bacteria; phylum Bacillota; class Clostridia; order TANB77; family CAG-508; genus CAG-269. The sequence continues at coordinate 109,420 of CAKPCL010000001.1, read as the reverse complement.
AGTATATACATCATCAAGCGGATATAGATATAAAATTATTGCAAAAATAGAAATTCCAAAAATAAATCTTACATATTCAGTATTGCAAGGAGAAACTGGAAGTGTAAAAGAAACGGAAGAATTATTAAAAATATCACCAATTAAATTTCATGGATATGATCCGAACGAAATAGGAAACTTCTGCATTGCAGGACATAATTATAGAAATTCTAAATTTTTTAGTAAAGTACCAACTTTAGAAGTCGGGGATATTGTAAAATTAACTGATTTAACCAAAAGAACTATTACATATGAGGTATATGATATACATAGTGTAGAGCCTAATAACAGAAATGATACAACACAGCTAACAGGAGGTAAAAAAGAAGTTACATTAATTACATGTACAGATGATAGTAAAGAAAGAATAATAGTAAAGTGTAGAGAAGTTAAATAAAATAATTAACAAAAAAATTAACCTTTTCATACAATATAAAAAAAGTATGAGGAGGTTTTACTTTGGCCAAAATATTAGTTTTTAATAATGACACAGATAGAATGGAAACATATTATAGAGGCGAATCAGAGCCAATGCCATATAACACAAATGGTACATTAAGAGTACGAGAATTCAGAGGCTCTAGTAAAAGCAACATTTTGTGGACAACAAAAAGGACAATGCAAAGTTGGAACAGTCAAAGATATATCTATGGAGCACCAATACCAGTAGGATTTGCATTTAAAAGACCATATGAAGGAGGACATGGAAACCAAAGTCAACATTATGCAGGAGTAGCATTTGATGTTGGGCAAACATTAACTTCAGCACAAAGAACAAGACTATGGAATTCAGCAAAAAATTCAGGAGTATGGTACTATGTAGAACCAATTTCACAAACACCAACATGGGTACATTTTGACAAAAGATTTGGAAAACCAGCATGTTCAACAGGAGGATTCCCACAACTAAAAAGAGGTAGCTTAAGCAATTATGTTTTAATAGCACAAGACGATTTAAACACATTAGGATTTAGAACAAATGGACTAGATGGAATATTTGGAGCAGCAACCCAAAGTGCAGTAATTAATTATCAAAAATCAAGAGGACTAACTGCAGACGGAATAATCGGCTGCAATACATGGAGATCATTACAAGAAAATGTTGTTGGAACAGGACCAACAAGCACAACAATAAATTAAAAAAAGCTGAAAATCAGCTTTTTTTAATTACTCTTCGTCCATATCTGTTTCAGCAATGGCTTTTGCCACATTATATATTAATTTTTGTTTCTCTGGAGAAACACTTTTAATTAAATCTGTAAATTCTTTATCTAAATAATTTTCAGAACTACTTGAAGCACCATTTAATAAATACCCTTCTGAAACATCTAATAATCCACATAATTGATTTAATCTTTTTAAATTAATATGAGAATTACCTCTCTCAACTCTACTCAAAAAAGCAACAGAAATATCAATTTTATCTGCTAAATCTTCTTGAGTCATATTTTTTGCAAGTCTTGCTTGTTTTATTCTAGAACCTATAACGCTATAATCTATAGCCATCTTTATCACCTTCCTATCTTTTATAAGAATATATCATTTAACTTATAAGTTTTGAAGTAACCAAAAAATGAAAATATACTAATAAGTTAAAAGTACACAAAAATAACAAAATTAAACAAGAATATAATTATTATATGACATAAAACAAAGAAAAAAAGAATAAAAGAGAGTAAAAACGAGAAAAAAGACAACAAATTTAAAAAAATAAAGGTAAAAAACTAGAAAAAATAGGAAAACAGCCAAAATAATGAATACATAATTTGAAAAAGTACAAAATATATAGTATAATAAAGATTAGTCGCGTTTAAAAATAAAGAAGGAGAGTGGATTTTATTAGTAAAAGAAAACTAAAATATTATACGAAAGAAATAATAAAATTTTTTAACATAACTTTAATAGCTTTTGGTTTTATAATCGCGATAGTATTAATTAAATATAAACCAATGTATGAAGTCAAACTTTCTGGAGAAGAAGTAGGATATATAGAAGATAAAAAAGCATTTAGCGAAATAATTGCAAACAATGTAGAAAATTATCAAAGTGGAAATATAGAAAAAGTTGAATTATCAACAACACCAGAATATGAGTTAAAATTAGTAGAAAAAACAAAAGAAAGCAATGAGAGCGAAATAATAATAGCTCTACAAAAAGACTTAGAAATAACATATAAATATTATGAAATAGCATCAAATGGAGAAACTATAGAAAAAGTTGACAACTTAGAAACAGCAGAACAAATAGTAAATGATATAAAAGAATTATCTGATGAAGAACAAATACTTACTATTAATGAAAAAACAACAACAGATGTAGAAGAAATTAGTACACAAAGTTTAGAAGTAGCAGAAAAAAATATAATAGAAAAATTAGATATAGATACAACAGAACCAATATCTAATATAAATGGAATAAAAATTGCTACATTGCCTATAACAGGAACAATTTCTTCAAGATATGGCTCAATAAGTAGTATAAGATCATCAGCACATACAGGATTAGATATAGCAGCATCAATAGGAACACCAATAAAAGTTGTAGCAAACGGAACAGTTACATTTGCATCATATAGTGGTTCATACGGAAATCTTATAAAAGTAGACCACGGAAATGGTGTAGAAACATGGTATGCTCACACTAATAAAATGTATGTAACAGTAGGCCAAGAAGTAAAAGCAGGAGATGTAATAGCAACTGTTGGTAATACAGGAAATTCAACAGGACCTCATTTACACTTAGAAATAAGAATAAATGGTATACATGTAAACCCACAAAAATACTTGTATAATTAGATAAAATATTGTTTTAGTAAATTTTTTACTTTAACAATATTTTTTTATACAAAAAGGGACTCTTTATTTTTAAAAAATAAGTTGACAAATTCTTCTAATAATATATAATAAAATAGGATAAAATAATACCAAGGAGGAAGTCTTATGGCAGAAAATTTAGAAGAAGAAAAAATACAAAAGATGATAGACGAATTAGTTGCAAAAGCAAAAAAAGCATCAGAAGAATACTTAAAACTAGACCAAGAACAAGTAAATAACATTGTAAAAGCAATGTCAATGGCAGGACTAGAGCATCATATGGAACTAGCAAAAATGGCAGTAGAAGAAACAGGCAGAGGAATATATGAAGACAAAATAACAAAGAATATGTTTGCAACAGAATATATATACCACAGTATCAAAAATGAAAAAACTGTTGGAGTAATAAACGAAAATGACGAAGAAGGATATCTAGAAATAGCAGAACCAGTGGGAATAATTGCAGGGGTAACACCAGTAACAAACCCAACATCAACAACAATGTTCAAATCAATAATATCTGCAAAAACTAGAAATGTAATAATATTTGGATTCCATCCATCTGCACAAAAATGCAGTTCAGAAGCGGCAAGAATTTTAAGAGATGCGGCAGTTCAAGCAGGAGCACCAGAAAACTGCATATTATGGATAGAAGAACCATCAATAACAGCAACAAGGTTATTAATGAACCACCCAGATGTAAACCTAATATTAGCAACAGGTGGAACAGGAATGGTACGTTCAGCATACTCATGCGGAAAACCAGCACTAGGAGTAGGGCCAGGAAATGTACCATGTTATATAGACAAAACTGCAAAATTAAAAACATCAGTAAATGATTTGGTACTATCAAAATCATTTGACAATGGAATGATATGTGCGTCAGAACAAGCAGTTTTAGTGGATAAAGACATATATCAAGAATTTGAAGAATTAATGAGAGAAGCAGGATGTTACTTTGTAAATCCAGAAGAAAAACAAAAATTACAAAATTCAATGTTTGAATATACAGAAGAATATGGATACAAACTAAAATCACACATGCCAGGTCAATCACCATATACAATTGCAAAAGAAGCGGGATTTGAAGTACCAGTAGACACAAAAGTAATAGTTGTATATGAAGAAGGAATTGGTAGAGAATATCCATTTTCAAAAGAAAAATTAAGCCCAGTTTTAACATATTACATTGTTGAAAATGAAGAAGAAGGAATTTCAAAAGCAGAAAAACTTCTAGAATTTGGTGGCCTTGGACACTCAGCAGCAATTCACAGTGAAAATCAAGATACAATTTTAAAATTTTCAGAAACTTTAAAAGCAGGAAGAATAATAGTAAACTCACCATCAACACATGGAGCAATAGGAGACATTTATAACACAAATATGCCATCACTTACATTAGGATGTGGCTCATTTGGAAAAAATTCAACAACAGCAAATGTGTCATCAGTAAACTTAATAAATATAAAAAGAGTTGCGAAAAGGAGAGTTAATATGCAATGGTTTAAAGTTCCAGAAAAAATATATTTTGAAGCAGGCTCAATAGCCTATTTGGAAAAAATGCCAGATATAGAAAGGGCATTTATAGTAACAGACCAAGGAATGGTCAAATTAGGATATGTAGATAAAGTCCTATATCACTTAAGAAATAGACAACAATATGTACACTCAGAAATATTCAGTGATGTAGAACCAGACCCATCATTTGATACAATAAAAAAAGGTGTTGAACAAATGAATAACTTCAAGCCAGATGTAATAATAGCAATAGGAGGAGGAAGTCCTATGGACGCAGCAAAAGGAATGTGGTTATTTTATGAACACCCAGAAGCAGATATTGAAGGATTAAAACTAAAATTTATGGACATTAGAAAGCGTACTTACAAATTTCCTAAATTAGGAGAAAAGGCAAAAATGGTAGCAATACCAACAACCTCAGGAACAGGTTCAGAAGTAACATCATTTGCAGTAATAACAGACAAAGAAAAAGATAGAAAATATCCACTTGCTGATTATGAATTAACACCGGATGTTGCAATAGTAGATCCAGACTTAGTAATGAGCCTTCCAAAATCAGTAACAGCAGACACTGGGATGGATGTCCTAACACACGCATTAGAAGCATATGTATCAAATATGGCATCAGACTATACAGACGGATTAGCAGAAAAAGCAGTTGAATTAGTAATGAATTATCTAGAAAAAGCATATAATGATGGAAGTGACAAACTAGCAAGAGAAAAAATGCACAATGCAAGTACAATTGCAGGTATGGCATTTACAAACGCATTTTTAGGAGTTAGTCACTCAATAGCACACAAAATAGGTGCAGAATTCCATTTACCACATGGTAGAATAAATGCAATATTATTACCATATGTAGTAAAATATAATGGAAGTAAGCCAAGTAAATTTGTATCATTTCCTAAATATGAATATTATATAGCAGACGAAAAATACAGTCATCTAGCTAAAAAATTAGGATTAAAAGCAGATACAATAGAAGAGGGCGTAAATAGCTTGGTAGAAAAAATAAAACAATTAAATGAAAACTTAAATATTCCAAAATCTTTTAAAGATGCAGGAATTGACGAAAAAGAATTCTTGGCAAAAATTGATGTGCTTGCAGACAGAGCATTTGAAGACCAATGTACAACAGCAAATCCAAGAGTTCCACTAGTTGAAGAAATTAAACAAATAATGTTAGACAGTTATTATGGAAAATAAAAAAGTTAATAAAAAATAAAAGCCAATTACCGTAAATGTTAAGAGATTAATATTTGAAAGTCAAAGACCCAATGGTAGACCCCAGATATGTTTTTGACCAAAAATATTAATCTCTTAACATTTACGGCAATTTGGATATTTTTTTCAAAAACAAAGAAGGATTTATGTAAAATAGGTCGAATATTATATATAAACATGTTTATTTGAAAGAAAGAGAGGAAAAATGGCAAGATATAGTGAAGAAATTATAAACGAAGTAAGACAAACAAATGATATAGTAGATGTAATATCACAATATGTGCACCTAAAAAGAAGCGGAAGAAATTTCTTTGGACTATGTCCATTTCATAATGAAAAATCACCTTCTTTTTCTGTTTCACCAGATAAACAAATATTTCACTGCTTTGGCTGTGGAGTTGGAGGAAATGTAATAACATTTGTATCAAAAATAGAAGGACTAAATTTTATAGAAACAATACAAATGTTAGCAGAAAGAGCGAATATTCAATTACCAACCTTAGAAAACAATGGAGATACATTAAAAGAAGAATTAAAAGCAAAAGTATATAAAGTAAATGAATTTACAGCAGAATACTACCATCAAAATTTATACAAACCACAAGCCAAAATGGCACAAGAATATGTAAAAAAGAGACAATTAAGCAATGAAACACTAAAATCATTTAGAATAGGATTCTCAGGAAAATTTGATGAACTATATCAGGAACTAAAAAAGCAAGGCTTCCAAGAACAAGAAATACTAGAATCTGGATTAGTAAACAAAAATGACAGAGGACAATATATAGACAGATACAGAAATAGATTAATGTTCCCAATATGTGATGCAAGGGGAAGAGTTATAGCATTTGGAGGAAGAGTATTAGACGACTCAAAACCTAAATATATAAACTCACCAGAAAACATAGTATACAGCAAGGGAAGACATTTATTTGGACTAAATATCGCAAAAAAAGGAGATACGAAAAGTCTATTAATTGTAGAAGGATATATGGATGTAATATCACTACACCAAAGAGGAATAACAAATGTTGTTGCACCATTAGGAACAGCATTAACAGAACAACAAGGGTGGTTACTTAGAAAAAACGCTGAACATATAATATTAAGCTTTGATTCAGATGATGCTGGAATAAAAGCAAAGCTAAGAGCAATAGACATCTTGCAAAACATGGGATGTGACTTAAGAATAATACAACTAGAAGGAGCAAAAGACCCAGATGAATATATATTAAAATATGGAAATATACGCTTCCAAAATGCAATAGACAAAGCACTTTCAGTAGTTGAATTCAAAGTAAAAATATTAAGAAAAGAATTAAATCTAGAAAACACTAATGACAAAATAAAATTTTTAAATGAAATTGCAAAATTAATTTCAAAAGTAGACAATTCAATAGAAAGAGAAGTTTATATAGAAAAAATAGCAAAAGAATATGATATTTCTAAAGAAGCAATATACGCAGAAGTAAATAAACTAACATATAAAAATTCAGGAAACGAAAAAATATTAGAAAAATCAAAACCAGTAATAACACACAACAAAACACCTAAAAAAGAAATATCACAAGCAATAAAAAGAAGAGAAAACACAATAATTTCTATTTTATTAACTGGAGACTTATCAGTATTTGACATTATAAAACAAAACATAAAACCAGAAGACTTTCAAGATGAAGTAAATATAAATATAGTAAAAAAATTGTATGAAGAATTCGAAAAAGGAAATAGTAATATAAACGGAATAATAGATGAGTTAGACCAAGAAGAACAAAACCAAATAACAATGATAATGGCTGACGACTACGAAATTGAAGATTTAGAAAAAGCAATAGACGATATAATACAAACATATCAAAAAGAAAAGCTAAACAATAGAAAATTTGAAATTTTAGAATTAATAGATCAAACAACTGATGAAAATCAAAAAAAGGAATTAGAAAAAGAATTAAGTAATATAATTATTAGGCTAGCAAGCATAAAATAAGGTCAAGCTAAATGTTTATTAAATTATAAAAGTTAAGGAAGGAATGTAAATATTATGGCGAAGAAAAAAGAAGAGAATATGGAAGAAACAAACAAAATAAACGAGATAATAGAAGAAGCAAAACAAAAAGGAAAAATGACATATGGAGATTTAGCAACAAAATTAAACGATGTAAATCCAGAAAAAATGGACGAAGTATTTGATGAATTTGAAAAAGGCGGAATAGACTTATTACCAGATGATTTTGATGAAGAGCCAGACATTGAAGACTTAAAAGAAGTAGAAAACTTAAAATTAGATGAAATAACAGACACAAGCTTTGAAGGAATCAGCGTTGACGACCCTGTAAGAATGTATTTAAGAGAAATAGGAAAAATACCACTTTTAACATTTGATGAAGAGCTTGACCTAGCACAAAGAATACTAGAAGGGGACGAAGAAGCAAAACAAAAATTAGCCGAATCAAACTTAAGACTTGTTGTAAGCATTGCCAAAAAATATGTTGGAAGAGGTATGTTATTTTTAGACCTAATACAAGAAGGAAACATGGGACTAATAAAAGCAGTAGAAAAATTTGATTATACAAAAGGATTTAAATTCAGTACTTATGCAACATGGTGGATTAGACAAGCAATAACAAGAGCAATAGCAGACCAAGCAAGAACAATAAGAATTCCAGTTCACATGGTAGAAACAATAAACAAATTAATAAGAACATCAAGAAACTTACTACAACAATTAGGAAGAGAACCAAGCCCAGAAGAAATAGCAAAAGAAATGGAAATCCCTGTTGAAAAAGTAGTAGAAATACAAAAAATAGCACAAGACCCAGTATCTTTAGAAACACCTATTGGAGAAGAAGAAGATAGCCACCTGGGAGACTTTATTCAAGACGAAGATAGCCCAGCACCACATGATGCAGCATCATATACTTTATTAAAAGAACAATTGGAAGAAGTTATGAACACATTAACACCTAGAGAAGCTAAAGTATTAAAATTAAGATTTGGACTAGAAGACGGAAAATCTAGAACACTTGAAGAAGTAGGAAAAGAATTTAATGTAACTCGTGAAAGAATAAGACAAATAGAAGCAAAAGCATTAAGAAAATTAAGACATCCATCTAGATCTAAAAAATTAAGAGATTATATGGGATAATAAATTTTTACAAAAAGATGATATATTAATATTTATCATCTTTTTATAAAAAATTCACATAGGAGGAAAAATGGAAAACATAAAGAATTTTATAGAATCAATAAAATCAATTCAAACGAGCCAAATAATAGATATAGTAATAGCAATACTAATATATATTTTATTTAGATGTTTAAGCAAAAGCCTTGCATATATGACAGTAAAAATATTTAGACCAAGAACTAAAAACAAAAAAGAAATAAGAAATAATTCATTTTATAAACCATTAAAGATATTTTATGTTATATTAGGACTTTATTTAGCAATATTATTAGTTAGACAACCACTAAAAATAAACACATGGTTAAACAACAAAACAGATGAACTATTTAAAATATCAATAATAATATTAGCAGCAAATGGAATAGCAAACAGCCTAACAACCAACAACAAAAGCATAAATAAACTAAAAGAAAGAATGAATCCAGAAGTAGAAGATTCAATGTTCAAATTTATACTAAAAGCAATAAGAGTTATAATATACATAATAGCTGGATTTATAGCTATAACAGAATTAGGATTTAACTTAAATGGACTAGTAGCAGGACTAGGAGTAGGAAGTGTTGTAATTACTCTTGCAGCACAAGATACAGCTAAAAATTTATTTGGTGGATTAGTAATATTTTTAGACAAACCATTTGTAGTAGGAGACTGGATAGAAGTTGAAAAATATGAAGGAACAGTCGAAGATATTACATTTAGAAGCACAAGAGTAAGAACTTTTGAAAATTCAGTTGTTAATATTCCAAATGCAGTTATTGCCAATGATTCAGTAATAAACTGGAGCAGAATGGAAAAAAGAAGAAACAAAGTTAACCTATGTCTAGAACTAGACACACCACTAGAAAAAGTAGAAAGAGTACAACAAAGAATTAAAGACATGTTAAAACAACATGATGATGTAATAGATGAAACGATAATAGTAAGATTTGATAATATAACAGACAACGGAATTAACTTATTAGTATGCAGTTATACAAATTCAATAGATTATGCAAGCTTTTTGGAAGAAAAAGAAAAAATAAATTTCAAAATATTACAAATATTAAAAGAAGAAAATGTAGAATTGGCATATGATACAAAAACAGTATTTGTAAAAAATTAAAAGAGTCAGAACGACTCTTTTTTTGAGGATATCATCATTTTAATAAAAATAAGTTATAAATAATTTTTACACCAAAATGTATTATTGCCAGTGCATCTACAGTAAACAACATTAAAAAAGTTAAAATGAAAGAATCAAATTTCTGAGAGAAAGACTTATCGTCCTGTAGTAAAGCTTCATCCATTTTTTCGTCCATCTTCTTTGTTTTCTGTTTGAATACATGCAATAATATTGCAAAACCACCTATAAAAAATATCAATCCAATAATGTTTTTTAGCATATATACCCTCCTGTACCGTAAAATAAAACAATGTTTATAGTTACTACAATATAATATCATGTTTTTTGAATTATGTAAAGAAAAAATATTGATTAAAACAAATTTATATAGTAAAATAAAATCAACAATTGTTCACATGCAAGACACAAAAATATATTAATATAAACTTATACCTAAAGAAAGGAAAGGAATATCAATGAATAATTATATTTTAGTTGTAGATGATGAATCAAGGATGAGAAAAATAATAAAAGACTTTTTAGTAGCAAAAGGTTATAACATATTAGAAGCAGGAGATGGAGAAAAAGCCTTACAAGTATTTGAAGAAAACTCAGAAAAAATAAGCCTAATATTACTAGATGTAATGATGCCAAAGTTAGACGGCTGGTCTGTATTAAGGCAAATAAGACAAACATCAAAAGTCCCTATAATAATGCTTACAGCAAGAGGAGAAGAACAAGACGAATTATTTGGATTTGAATTAGGAGTAGATGAATATATATCAAAGCCATTTAGTCCTAAAATATTAGTAGCAAGAGTAGAAGCAATATTAAAAAGGACACAAGGAGATAAAAAGGAAATAAAAGACTATGACGGAATAGAAATTGACAAAGAAGGAAGAACAGTTACTGTTGACGGAAAAATGTTAGAATTAAGCCTAAGAGAATATGAACTATTAGTATATTTAGTAGAAAACGAAAACATAGCACTTTCAAGAGACAAAATACTAAACAATGTATGGAACTATGATTACTATGGAGATTCAAGAACAATAGACAGTCATATAAAAAAAATAAGACATAAACTGGGTAAAAAAGGAAAATATATAAAAACAATTAGAGGGGTAGGATACAAATTTGAAATTAAATAAAGAAATAAAAGAAGCATTTTCATCAGTAAAAGTAAAACTATTTTTAACACTAAGCCTTACAATTTTATTAATAATAGTATTTTTAATAATTGTAAATAATTTTGCTTTAGAAAATTTCTATCTATACAGTAAAGAAAAAACACTTAAATCTGTATATGAAACAATAAACAATCACTACAAAAATATAAGTATAGAAAATGATATATCAACAGAATTAGAAAAAATAGCAATAAGAAACAACTTTGACATTTTAATTAAAGATAATAATGGAATAAATATATATACTACAAATAAAAACTTTTCATCAACAATAGGAACTATAAACGATATAATGAACAAATTAGATATGACCACAGGAAAAGAATTAGAATCAAACGACAAGTTTTCTATAAAAAAACAAAGAGACATAAAAAACGGTATGTCATACATAATGCTTTCAGGAGTATTAGACAACGGATACTTTTTATACATAAGAATACCAGTAACATCTATACAAGACAGCGTAAAAATATCCAATAGATTTTTATGGTTAATGGCCGGATTTACAATATTAATTTCAGCAATAATGGTATCAATAGTATCAAGAAAATTCACTGAACCAATACTAGAACTAAACACTATTGCTAAAAAAATGTCAAATCTAGACTTTAGTCAAAAGTACAAGACAACAGACGCCAAAGACGAAATAAATGACTTAGGAAAAAGTATAAATACAATGTCAGAAAAACTAGAAACAACTATAAAACAACTAAGAAGTTCAAATATAGAACTAGAAAGAGACATTGAAGAAAAATCAAAAATAGATGAAATGAGAAAAACATTTATATCAGATGTATCACATGAATTAAAAACGCCAATTGCATTAATACAAGGATACAGTGAGGGACTACTTGAAAATGTAAATTCTGACGAAGAGAGCAAAAAGTTCTATGCAGAAGTAATCTTAGACGAAACTAATAAAATGGACCGACTTGTAAAACAGCTATTAGAACTAATGAAATTAGAATATGGAAAAAGAGAATTTAACGACAAAGAATTCAACATTGTAGAAGTTGAAAAAGAAGTCATTAGAAAATCACAAGTTATGTTAGAAGAAAACAACATTAAAGTCGAATGGGAAAACACAGAAGATGTTAATGTATTTGCTGATGATTTTTACATTGAACAGGTAATAACAAACTATATTACAAATGCAATCAAAAATGTAAAACCAACTCCAAACGGAGAAAAAATAATAAGAATCAAAAATGAGGTAAACTCTTATACAAATAAAGTTTGTGTAAAAGTATTTAATACCGGAGACAACATAAAAGAAGAAGATTTAAACCGTATTTGGAATAGATTTTACAAAGTAGATGAATCCAGAAATAGAGAAGACGGAGGAACCGGAATTGGACTGGCATTTGTCAAAGCTATAATGAACAATTACGGAAATAAATATGGAGTTATCAATAAAGAAGACGGCGTTGAATTTTATTTTGAACTTAATGTCCAATAGAGACGGTTCTGTCCAAATGGGACGGTTCTATTTGGACATTTTGACCATTTGGAACCGATGTCCAAAAAGAACCGTCCCATTTGGACATTTCTTTACTTTTTATAAGGTTTTATTTCATTTGTTCTATATAATATGTAATCAGTGCTTGTATTATAGAAGTCTGCCAATTTAGAAAGAATTTCTAATGGCATACTTCTTTTATTTATTTCGTAGTAAGAATATGCTACTTGGGATATGTTTAAATATTGGCTTACTTCTTTTTGGGTTAAATCTTTATCTTCTCTTAAATCTTTAATTCTTGTTTTCATACAAAAATTCTCCTTAACGCATGCTAACAAAAAAATTATAAAATAAAATATTTTTTATTTAATAATTTAAAACAATGTGTTTTAAAAGAACAAAAATAAAAAAATCTAAGTTAAAATATAATAAAAATGACATAAGTAGGAGGAAAAAATGAAAAAGATAAACGAAAGAAGAGGAATTACATTAGTAGCTTTAGTAATAACTGTAATTTTATTGCTAATATTAGCCGGAATATCAATACAAACCTTGACAAATCAAGGCTTATTTTCACAAGCACAAAAAGCAAAACAGAAAAGTAAAGAAGCAACGCAAAATCAAGCAACAATATTAGGAACATATGAACAAGAAATAAATAGATACATTGCAGAAGAATTAACAAGTGATAAAATTAATACAGTCTTAAGCAAAACAAAAAATACAGTATTGAAAGATACGAAGGGAAATCTTTTTACAGTACCAGCAGGATTTAAAATAGTATCAGATGCTACAACAAGCAATGCAACAACAGTAGATAAAGGAATAGTAGTAGAAGATGCAACAGTAGATTTAGAAGGAAAAGCAACAGCAACAAATGGAAGCCAGTTTGTATGGGTACCAGTAGGAACAATAACAAAAGCAGATGGCTCAACAACAACTATAAATCTAGATAGATATACATTTGATGAAAGTGGAAATGAAACAGCACAAGGTGAAAAAGTTGTTGACACATATTTTAGCGAAACTGCAAGTAAAGGAAATACTATAGCCAAAAGTATAACAGATTTTAAAACAAGTGTGGCAACAAATGGAGGATACTATATAGGAAGATATGAAGCAAGAAAAAATGCAACAAGTGGAAAATTAACAGAAGTAAAAACGGATACAGTATGGAATAACATAACACAACCAAATGCAGCAACACAAGCGCAAAATATGTATGATAATACAAATCCATTTACAAGTGATTTAATAAATAGCTATGCATGGGATACAGCAATATTATTTATACAAAATTGTACAAATACAAAATATTCAAGACAAACTCCAGTAAGTTCATCTTTTTCTTCTACAGGAACAACAGTAGATGTAAAATGTAATATATATGACATGGCAAGTAATGTATATGAATTTACAACAGAAACTTCAAACCGTTCTGATCATCCTTGTGTCTATCGTGGAGGCTCTTTCAACAGCGCCAGCAATTACACTAGCATTCGCTATAACTACAGCAATTTTGTTAACTACAATAGCCTAGGCTTTAGGCCAATTTTATACTTGTAGAGCTGAACTCTATAGCTTTGTCAAAAAATGTTGTTTTTTGCGATAAAATCTACATAAAATTACTCAAAAAATATTTACAATAGCCACTTAATGTGATATAAATAGAATATTCTATTTAGTCCATATAAGTGGCTTAAATTTTAAAATTCAAAAATTTTAAATCAAATTTAATTATTTCAAAATTTGAAATCAAAATTAAAATCAAAACAAAACCCAAAAAACAAAAAATAAAAAAAGAAAGGAGGTACAGGTCTATTTAGTATGCAAAAGAAAAATACGCACATATTAACTAAATAGAAAATATTTATTAAAAAGTTATAACAAAAGCTTGAATTTTGTAAAAGTACTTGTTATAATAAAGGAGGCAACAATGACACAAAAAATACCAAATGCAAGAATTAGAAAAAAATTAAATCTAAAAAATGATATAATATTCAAAGCATTTTTTAGCAGAAAAGGGAACGAAAAATATTTAATAGACTTCTTAAATTCGATATTAAAAATAGAAATAACGAAAATAGAAATAAAAGAAGAAGTAAATTTAGAACAATTAAGCACAAGAGAAAAAGGCGGAAGATTAGACATACAAGCCACTTTAAATGATGGCATGATAGTAAATGTAGAAATGCAAGTAAAAGACAGAAAAAATCTAGAACAAAGAAACGACATTTATGAAGCAAAAACAATATCAAGAAACTTTTCAAGAGGAGAACAGTATCAAGACGCAAAAGAAGTAGTAGCAATTTACATATTAGACTATAATTTATTTGGCTTTGATGAATACATATTAGATACTGTAAAAGTCTTAAATAACCATAGGGATTATCAAGTAAATAGTATCGTAAAAGAATACTATATACAGCTACCAAAATTTAGAGAAAAGAAGCGAGACATGGATAATAAACTAAATCAATGGCTAGCTGTAATAGACGATACGGATAAGGGGGAAATAGAAATGGCAAAGACAAAAAATAATATAATAAAAGAAGCAGAAGTAGAAATAAAATATTTCACAGCCAGTAAAGAAGCCCAATATTTAGAAGACATGAGGGATTTGTGGGAGTCAGATGTTAATAGTATGATATATGATGCGAAAGAAGAAGCTTTGAAAATTGGTGAAGAAAAGCGGAATACAAAAGCGGAAGAGAAGTACGGAAAAGTAGAACGGAGAAAAGAATAATAAAATAAAAATTGCTCAAAAAATGTTAGAAAAGAAATTTACAATAGAACAAATAATGGAAATAACAGAATTATCAAAAAAAGAAATAGAAAAACTAAAAAATAACAAATAATAGAACCAAAAGTACAGAAATAAAGCAACTAAAATCTGTACTTTTAGAGAACTGTCGAAAAATGCCGAAAATTGCGATGAAAAGTTCTTTACAAAATCCAAAAAACATGTTAACATAGTTATAGATTTTAAATCAAATACACGAAAGTGTTTTTTAATCTAAAAAAGTTTTTTCGAAAAAACAAAATCCAAATTACAATTAAACAAAAAGGCAGGTGAATTATAATGAATGATTAGCTATACCAAAAGATATGTTGATATTATAAGCCTAATAATAACAATACTAATATACATTTTTTTTACAAATTTAAATATACAACCTTTAATTAAAACAGTAGAGGCTAACCTTTTCTCTAATATATTCAAGAAAAATATAGTACTAGTTGAATTAAGCTCAAACAATATCAATCAAAACACAAAAGAAGAAAACAAAAATCAAAATAATCAAACAGATATAGAAAATGAAAATTCAAAAAAGGAAGAAAGTTATTCCAACATACAAACAAAAGAAAAAAACTGGACAATAAAAATACCAAAAATATCTTTAGAAGCAAGCATATCTGAAGGCACAGAACAAGAAGTAATGGAAAAATATGTAGGTCATTTTGAAGAGACCTCTAAAAAAAGTGGAAATGTAGGGCTGGCAGCACATAATAGAGGATATGCAGTAAACTATTTTGCAAAAATTAAAGAACTACAAGAAGGAGACGAAATCATTTATAAATATAATGACTTTGAAAAAACATATGTAGTTATTAAAAACAAAATAATAAAAGATACAGATTGGGAAGATTTAGAAAACACAAAAGAAAATAAAATAACGCTAATAACATGCGTTGAAAATGAACCAAAATACAGAAGATGCATACAAGGAATAGAAAAACTAAATAATGGCACTTAAAATACCTCAAAAGACATGCAATATAAATTCAAATATATTACATGTCTTTTTCAGTTACAGTTCAGTACAGTAAAAACTTAAATTAGTTGCTATAAATGTTCATATATTAATATTTCTTACGAGCTTTGCATATAGCTGTCGACACCAAATCAAAGATTTGGACGACATCTTAAAAACATAGCTAGGGTCTGCCATCGGGACTTTTGTTTCAAAATATTAATATATCAACATTTTATTATTGTAGCCTTTTTAAATTTAAATTTATTTTGTGTCGAAATTATAGTTGCATAAACCATATAAAATATGATAAAATATTATAAAATATGAAAAAAACCAAGGAGAAGAACTATGAAAAAGAAAAATATAATAATTATATCAATATTGAGCATTATTATAATAGCAGGAGCAGCATATTTCACAACACAAAAAATCCAGAAAGAAAACAGAAAATATGAAATAGAGACAATATCAGAATACAAATACTTTGTACTAAAAGAAAACGGAAAATATGGAGTAATAGATACAAAAGGAAACAAAATAATAGAAGCAAAATATAAAGACATAAAAATACCAAACCCAGAAAAAGATGTATTTATATGCTATGAAGAAAACAGCACAAAAACCATAAACTCAAAAAATGAAGAAATATATACACAATACGAAAACATAGAACCATTAAGACTAAAAAATGTATATAGTGATTTAATGTACGAAAAAAGCACATTAAAATATAGCCAAAACGGAAAATATGGAATAATAGACATAAACGGAAAAAAATTAACAAATGCAATATATGATGAAATAGACACACTACAAACAAAAGAAGGAGAACTACTAGTAAAAAAAGACAATAAATACGGAGTAATAAACATCAAAGGAACAACACTAGTAAAAATTCAATATGACAAAATAGAAGCAGATAAATTTTACGAAGAAGGCACAGGATATAAAAAATCAGCATATATAGTAAGCGAAACAACAGAAGAAGGATATAGATACGGATATGTAAATCTAGAAGGAAAAGAAATAATAGAAGTAAAATACAATGATTTATATAGAATAACAGGAATAAACAGTGAAGACAGTTACTTAATATGTGCAGAAAATGGAAAATATGGACTATTAAAAAATGACAAAAAAATAATAGACAATGAATATCAATCATTAATTTATAATGAAAGCAATAACACGATAACAGCAACAAAAGGAAAAAAATATGGCGTAATTTCAATAAGTGGAAAAATTATTGTACCAATAGAATATAAACAAATAGACATAACAGGAAACTATATATATGCAAAAACAAATGATGAAACAGTAAAAGTATTTGACCAAAACGGACAAGAAACAGACATAAGCGAAAATACAGCCATAATAGATGTTAACAACACAGACTACAAAATTCATATAGAAACAGCAAACGAAAAAACAATATACAGCATTTATAAAAATGAAGAAAAAATAACACAAAAAGAATATACATATATCCAACACCTATATGGAGACTACTTTATAGCATGTAATACAAATGGAAAACTAGGAATTATAGACAATGAAGAAACAACAAAAATTGAATTTAACTACAATTCAATTCAAAAAATAGAAGATACACAAATGATGCAAGCCGTAAATAACTCAACAAAAATGACAGAAATATATTCAGCAAAAATGGAAAAAATAGCAGAATTAAAAGATGCTACAATTGAAAATAACAAAAACTATTTAAAAATATATAATGACGAAGAAACTAAATATATACTAATAGACGGAAAAGAAGTAGAAAATACACAAGTATATACAAACAATAAAATATTTGCAAAACAACAAAACAACAAATGGGGATTTGTAGATATATCAGGAACAAAAATAATTGACTTTAAATATGATAAAGTTACAGAAATAAATAAATATGGTTTTGCCGGAATTAAACAAAATGATAAATGGGGAATTATAGACAATGAAGGAAAAATCATAGTAGAGCCAACATATAAATTAAACAATAATGAACCAACATTTATAGGACAATATTATCAAGTAATATATGGAAATGGAGAAATATATTATACAAAATAAAAACTAATAAGAAAAATCAAGGGGCTATCATATCAAACAAAATTTGATGTGATGGCCCCTTAATCCCGCTAATCAATAGTAACCAAAACAGGTTTAAATTCATAAAAAATAGTAAATACTTTACATGAGGTGAGTAAATTGAAATTAGGATTAGCATTATCAGGTGGAGGAATAAGAGGAATAGCACATGCAGGCGTACTAAAAGCACTAGAAGAAAACAATATAAAAATAGATGTAATAGGAGGAACAAGCTCAGGAAGCATAATATCAACATTATACGCAATGGGATATTCTCCATACTATATATACATATTATTTAAAAGATATGCAAGAGATTTAGTAAATCAAAATTCAATGACAAAAATAACAAGCTTAAAAAACTTTATGGCAAACAAAAAAACAAACTTCTCTGGTTTTTATTCAGGAGAAGAAATAGAAAAAGCATTTAACGAGGTCGCAAAAAGAAAAGGAATAAGAAAAATAACAGACATAAAAATACCAATAGTTATACCGACAGTAGATATTCAAGACTCAAATGAATATATATTTACTAATTTTATACCAAAAGAGACTGAAAACCAAAAAAGATATATAACAGATATCCAAATAGGAAAAGCAATAAGGGCAAGTAGTAGCTTTCCAGTAGCATTTGACCCATGTATATATAAAAATCACAAATTTTTAGACGGAGGAATTTTAGATAATTTTCCAACTACCGAAGTAAAAAGACAGGGAGCAGATAAAGTACTTACAGTTAATTTTATGGCAGATGAAATTAATGAAAACAGTAATATAATGGATATAGCTATGAGGTCCATAGACATAATGGGAAACAAAGTATCAGAAGAAAATATAAAAAACAGTGACATGATATTAACAATACAAACTGATAAAACGGGTTTATTAGAAGTTGAAAAATTAGATGATTGTTACAACTATGGTTATAGGCAAACACTTAAAAATTTAGACAAAATTAAAAATTTAATTAACAACTAACACTATATGACGAATATAATATAAAAAGATTGTGCTTCTAATTTATTAGAAATAGAAAAGAGGAATATTATGGAAATTAGATATTTTGACAATAGTGCAACAACTAAAGTTAAAGAAGAGGTTTTTAGAGAAATGATTCCATATCTTAGCCTAGAATATGGAAACCCATCATCAATTTATAGCATTGGTAGAAGTGCAAAAAGAGCAATAGATGAAGCTAGAAAAAGAGTTGCATCACTAATTAATTGTAAGCCAGAAGAAATATATTTTACTAGTTGTGGTTCTGAAAGTGATAATATGGCAATAAAAGGAATAGCATATGCAAACAAAAACAAAGGAAAGCACATCATAACATCAAAAATAGAACACCCAGCAATACTTAATAGTTGTAAAAATCTAGAAAAAAAAGGATTTGAGGTCACATATTTAGATGTAGATAAAAACGGATTCGTCAATTTAGAAGCTCTAAAAAATGCTATTAGAAAAGATACAATAATAATAAGTATAATGTTTGCAAACAATGAAATTGGAACAATTGAACCAATAGAAGAAATATCAAAAATAGCACATGAAAACAATATTATTTTTCACACAGATGCCGTGCAAGCAGTAGGAAACATAAAAATAGATGTACAAAAAATGAACATAGATATGCTATCATTGTCAGGACATAAAATATATGCACCTAAAGGAATAGGAGCATTATATGTAAGAAAAGGAATAGAGTTTGAACGATTTCTTGACGGTGGACATCAAGAAAAAAATAAAAGGTCAGGAACAGAAAATGTGGCGGAAATTGTTGCAATAGGAAAAGCAGCTCAAATTGCAGAAAAAAACTTGAAACAATATCAAGAAAAATTAAGTAATTTAAGGAATTACTGTTTAAATAAGCTAAAAGAAGAAGTGCCAGATATTCATATAAATGGAACTATGGAAAAAAGGCTTCCGGGTAATATTAATATAAGTTTTAAAAATACTGATTCAAGCGAATTATTATTTAAACTAGATGAATATGGTATTTGTGCGTCAGGTGGTTCAGCATGTTCTTCAGGAGATAATAACCCATCACATGTTTTAATGGCAATTGGAGTTCCAAATGAATTAGCAAAAGGCGCTATTAGATTCACTTTTGGAGACTTTAACACTAAAGCTGACATTGATTATTTAATTAGAGTGTTAAAAAAAATAAGAGATTAAGGAGATAGCACTCCAAATCTCTTATTTTTTCATTACAGCAATTGCACACTTAATTCCATCTACTGCAGCAGACATAATACCACCAGCATATCCTGCACCCTCACCACAAGGATAAATACCATTAATGTTAGACACAAAATCCACATTTCTTAAAATTTTAACAGGAGAAGAACTACGAGTCTCCATACCAGTCAAAATACTATCAGGATTAGCAAAACCATGTAACTTAGTATCAAAATACTTTATACCTTCCTTCAAAGTATCAGAAACAAAATCAGGCATAATATCATTTAAATTTGATAAAGTATAACCAGGTTTATAAGAAGGAGTAACATCACCAATAAAAGTAGATTTAACATTATTATAAAAATCATCAAATCGTTGGACAGGAGCAAAGTAATTAGAACCACCCAAAGAAAAAGCTTTTTCCTCTAAATCCTTCTGAAAATCAATTCCTGCTAACGGACTATCAGTAGAAAAATCAGAAGGCATAACATTTACTAAAACAGCAGAGTTTGCATTTTTACCATTTCTTAAAAAATAACTCATACCATTTGTAACAATTGTATTTTCTTCATTAGAAGAAGGCATAACAATTCCTCCAGGGCACATGCAGAAAGTATAACATGAACGACCAGAAGAACTATGAAATGCTAACTTATAATCAGCAGGAGGCAATTTTAATTTAGTTATTGTCCCATATTGAGCCTTATTAATTTCACTTTGTAAATGTTCAATTCTAACACCAACTGAAAAGTTTTTTGGTTCCATTAATAAGCCCTTTTCATAAACTTTTTTAAAAGTGTCTCTTGAGCTATGCCCAATTGCAAGAATAAGTACATTAGTTTCTAAGGTCTTTATGGAATTATCCTTTAAATTCAAAACAAAAACTTTAGAAATAGTATTATTTATAGATTCAAAATCTATAAACTTTGTATTAAATAAAAATTGACCACCATTTAATATAATATATTCTCTAATATTTTTAATTATATTTATTAAATTATCAGTTCCAATATGAGGCTTAGTTAAATACATAATTTGTTCAGGAGCACCAAAGTTCACAAATTCTTTCAAAACAGTTTTACAATAAGGAGAGCTAATACCAGAAGTTAATTTGCCATCAGAAAAAGTTCCAGCACCACCTTCACCGAATTGAACATTAGAATTTGTATCTAAGATACCAGTACTTAAAAATAAATCCACAGATTTTTTCCTATTTTCTACAGATTCACCTTGTTCAATAATAATAGGTTTATATCCATTTCTAATAAAAGTTAAAGCTGCAAAAAGACCAGCAGGTCCAGCACCAACAATTATAGGATTAATAGATTTATTCATATTTAATTGTACATCTGGAATATTAGATAATTCAATTTTGGATATATTTTTATCTTTTAAAAATTTTTCTTCATCTTTGATATCAACATCAATAGAATAACAATAATGAACATCGTCTTTCTTTCTGGCATCAATAGACTTTTTAGAGATGTGCCAAAGATTAACATTTTCTTTAACCATTTTATATTTATTTAATACTAAATTAAATACTTCTTCATCTGAGATATCTTTGTAAATTTTTATATTACTAATTCTTATCATACAAGCTCCTTAAATTAATTTTCTATATTATATAACCTATTTTAAACAAAGTAAAGGGATACAAAAAGTATCCCTAAAAACTTGCCAATAATGTCCCCATGTTGTTGTATACACTAACATGGTCTAACAATATTCGCATTTCATACCCTGAAGGTATGTTTACAATAAGCCCTGCCTTAAAAGCAAGTTCTTCAAGAATATTATCTCTTGAATATGTTGAAATTGTTAGACTGGCATTTTTACTTGAAACTTCACAAATTTTATTATATAACATTTGCTTAAATGCCTCCAAACTATTTCTTGAACCTTCTGCAGAACTCTTGATTTGATTTGCCCACCAATTGGTAGCAAAAACTGCATAATCTTTTCTTTCCATTTGTCGTTCCTCCATTGTTAAGATTATATAAAAACTACATAAGTAAATTATAGCATAAAATAATCAAAAAGTCAAAATTATGTAAAATCGACATAATATGACAAAACTAGACAAAAAGATTTTATATTTAATTAAAAATTAAAAATTCAATAATACTTACATTTGTTCTAATACAACCCTCACACGAATACAATTAAACAAAAGTATTCGTATGGGGGTTTGACTATATGAAAGGTATATCAATAGACGAGCGTGCAATAGAACTTGCACATTATATAATAGATTCAAAAGATACGGTGAGAGGAACAGCAAAAAAATTTGGAATAAGTAAAAGCACAGTACACAAAGATGTTTCTGAAAGGCTAAAAAAAATCAATCCATTACTAGCAAAAGAAGTAAGAATAATACTAAATGAAAACAAAGCAGAAAGACACATAAGAGGAGGGATGGCAACAAAATTAAAATACAGTCACATGAACGAAAAACAAGCAAAATAAAAACAATAAATGTCAACATTTATTTAAAATTAACATAAAATATAATAGCCTGAAATAAGAGGTGATTTATATGAAAAAAATAAAAAAAGGTGACATAGTAGCAAGAAAATCATATGGAAAAGACATTATATTTTATGTTAAAAGAATAATAAAAACAACAAAAGGAGACATAGCAATACTATGTGGTTTAGAAAAAAGAATTGAAGCAGATAGCAAAATAGAAGATCTAGAAATAATAAAAAAAGACATAATTAAGCAAAAACTAGAAAAAATAGAAGAAAAAATCAACAAAAAAGCATATGAAAAATCTAAAAGATATCAAATAGGAATAATTGCAGGAGAAAATCCCCGACTAAAAAGAGAAATAATTACAGGTAAAATTTTGCATTTAGATGGAGACAGAAAATATTCACAAAAATCATACAACTATTATAAAAAACTAGGATTAAATGCAATTGTAAAAAATATTCCAGAATACAAGCAACCAAAGGAAGTTTACAGGCTACTTAAAATATATAACCCAGACATATTAATAATAACTGGACATGACGGAATGATAAAAAGAGAAAAAAACTACAACGATATATATAATTACAGAAATTCAAGACACTTTATAAATACAGTAAAAGAGGCAAGAAGATACGACAAAGAAAACAACAAACAAACAGTAATATTTGCTGGAGCCTGCCAAAGCTATTTTGAAGCAATAATACTTGCAGGAGCCAACTTTGCCTCATCACCAGCTAGAATACTAATAGATTTTGTAGACCCATTAGTAATAGCCCAAAAGGTTGCCACCACGGAACAATATAAATATATAACAATAGATGATATAGCAAAAGAACTAAGAGACGGAAAAAAAGGAGTCGGAGGAATAGGATCAAACGGAAAAATGAAAACACTGTAATATAAATGTAATACAAATGTAATATTACCAAAAATAATCAACGATAAAGGCTATAAATAGCCAAAAACAAGCATAAGACGCAAACATATATTTTTTGACAATTTTTGCAAAAAATGCTATAATCAAGCCATCTTAAGGGAGTAGGTGATAGCATGATTTGTAAAACAGATATATCAAATCTAAAAACTGACATCTTGGAGAAAGTGGGTCAAAAGATAATAGTGAAAGGTTCTCTTGGAAGAAGTAAAACCTTTGAGAAAGAAGCAACATTAGAAAAAGCATATCCTAACATTTTTGTAGTAAGATATGAAGAAAATAATAGAAATGTAACTTATAGTTACACAGACATTTTAACTAGAACTGTTGAAGTAGATGTTTTTGATGGGGAAGTTTACAGCCCATTAATACCACCACAAGTTGAAATGAAAAGAAAAAAACTAGAAACATTAGTATAAAATAGCACATAAGATATGTGCTATTTTTTTGTAATTCTCTTGAAAAATTTGGAAAATAGTATATAATTATATAAGAAAGGCGGTCAAAATGAACATAGAAAAATTAGAAGCAAGTATAGGATACACATTTAAAAACAAACAACTTATACAAACAGCATTAACACACACATCATACGCATATGAGCATGAAGTACAAAGCAATGAAAAATTAGAATTTTTAGGAGATAGCATCTTAGAATTTGTATCAAGTGAATATATGTACAACAAATACGAAAACTTAAAAGAAGGAGAAATGACTAAAGTTAGAGCAACAGTTGTATGTGAAAAAAGCTTACACAAAGTAGCTTTATTGCATAATTTTAGTGATTTCTTAAATCTTGGAAAATCAGAACAAATGACAGGAGGAAACAAAAGACCAGCAATATTAGCAGATAGTGTTGAAGCAGTAATAGCAGCAATGTTTATAGATGGAGGACTAGAACCTGCAAAAAAATTCATAATAGAAAATTTAAAAGACGAAATTGAATTAGCAACAAAACATGTAGGAGAAAAAGACTACAAAACAGTATTACAAGAAGAGCTACAAAAAAATGGCGATGTAAAAATAGAATACAATATAATAAAAGAATCAGGACCAGACCATAATAAAACATTTGAAGCAGAAGTAAAACTAAACGGAACAAAACTAGCAACAGGCATAGGAAAAAGCAAAAAAGAAGCTGAAATGCAAGCAGCAAAAAAAGCTCTAGAAAGGAAAAATTTATGAACAAAGAATATGTAATTCCAGTATTTGTACCACATTTAGGTTGCCCAAAAAATTGTATATTTTGCAATCAAAAATCCATAAGTGGACAAAAGAAAAACATAACAAAAGAAGAAGCTAAAAAAACTATAGACAGTTTTTTAGAAAACATAAAAGATAAAAATGCCAAAAAAGAAATAGCTTTTTTTGGAGGAAGTTTTACAGGAATAGACAGAAATGTTCAAGAAGAATTATTGCAAGTTGCATATGAATATATAGAAAAAGGACAAGTTGATAGCATAAGAATATCAACAAGACCAGACTATATAAATAAAGAAATATTAAAAATGCTAAAAAAATACAAAGTAAAAACAATAGAATTAGGAGTACAATCAGCAAATGATTATATTTTAGAAAGAGCGAATCGAGGACATAGCTTCAAAGATGTTGAAAAAGCATCAAAACTAATAAGATGGTATGGCTTCAACTTAGGCCATCAAATGATGGTAGGACTTCCTGAAAGCAACAGAATTGATGAAATAAATACAGCAAAAGCTTTAATAAAACTAAAACCTAAAATGATAAGAATTTATCCAGTACTAGTAATAAAAGGAACAATGCTAGAAGAAGAATACAAAGCAGGAATATATGAACCATTATCAGTAGTACAAGCTGTTGAAACATGTAAACAACTAGTAAGAATGTTTACAGACAAAAATATTGAAGTAATAAGAGTTGGACTTCAAAACACAGATGAAATATGCAATCCAGAAAATAAAGAAAGTGAAGTAGTAGCAGGACCATTTCACCCAGCCTTTGGACAATTAGTAGAATCATCAATGTGGTATGATGCAATAGTAGAAAAAATAAAAAAATTAAATGCAAAAGTAAAAGAAGTAGAAGTTACAGTAAACCCAATAGATGCTAATAATGTAATCGGACATAAAAAAGAAAATGTCAATAAATTAAAAGATACATATGAAGTTAACCTAATTGTTAAACAAGATGAAAAAATAAAACAAGGAAAATCCAAAATAGAAGTAACAAAAATATATAATAATTTTTTAGAAGAAAATGAAAACAAAGAATAAAATTACAAAAAAATAAAATAATATTATTATAGTTAAAACTGTAATAATATTATTTTTTATATTGTAGAAAAATTCTCTAAATGCTCTACAACAAGGAGTTCTTATGAATAGTAAATGGAAAAAAATAAAAAAAATTTCAATAGAAGTAATAAAAACAATAATAGGAGCTACAATAATGGCAGTAGCAACCTCGCTATTTTTGCTTCCAAACAAACTATCTTCAGGAGGATTTGCGGGAATTGCAACAATAATATATTATTTTTTAAGAATTCCAATGGGATTAACAATATTAGCCTTTAATATACCACTATTTTTATTTGCAGGATATAAACTAGGAAAAAGATTCCTTTTCAAATCCATAGTAGGAACAATAACATATTCAATAGCAATAGATATTTTAGACAAATTAACTCCGTTAACACAAGACAGTTTTTTGGGCTGTATATATGGAGGAATTATAGTAGGATTAGGAACAGCAATAATCTTAAAAGCAGACTCATCAACAGGAGGATCTGACTTAGTAAGTGTATTAGTAAAAAAATATAACCCTAATATAAGAACAAGTAATGTAATAATAATAGTCGATACAATAATAGTAGGGCTAAATGTGTTATTCTTTAAAGAAATAGAAATAGGCTTGTACTCAGCAATTGCCATATATTTAATGGGAAAAATGATAGATATAATTTTTGAAGGAATATATTTCACAAAACTATTAATTATAATATCAAATAAAAGTCAAGAAATATCTGAACAAATATTAGAAAAAGTAGGAAAAGGAACAACTGGATTATATGGAAAAGGTATGTACACAAATGAAAATAAAACAATATTAATGTGTGCAGCATCACGAGGAGATATTACAAAAGTAAAAGAAACAGCTAAAAATATAGACCCACAAAGCTTTATTATTATTGCAAATGCAAGAGAAGTAGTTGGAAAAGGATTTAAATAAAAAGAACCAAAATAATATTATTTTGGCTCTATCTGCTATATTCTGAACTTTCTTTTTTACCATATGAATTATTAAAAAGATTTAATTCATGAAAATTATTTATTAAAGAATTTATAACTTTTTGTACAAAATTCTTTTTTTCTTTTTCATTATTAATGCCAAGATTCTTAGACTGCACTTCAAAAAAATTAACAACAGATGATAATGAAACATCTAATAATTTTAAAGCCTCTGGAGTAATAAAATAATCAGAATCATTTTTTATAGCAGTTTTCTTTTCTTCACAAATATTATTTAGATATGAGTAAACCTCACCATGCTCTGAGGCATCAGCACAATTTCCAACCATACCAAACAATTTTATATTATTTTCATCTAAATTAACTTTATTAAGAATATCATCAACTGCATCAGGAGTTATAATATTATCAGTATCATTTTGCACAATTATTTCAAAAGTACCACCACCTGCATGAATAGGACAAAGTTTAATATTACTATCTTCAGGTATAATGCTATTAAGCTCATTAATTAAACAATCAAAAGTTGATTTTATCTTCAAATCTGTACTAGAATGCGATGATATTGAGTTCAACATCTTTATACCAAGAGATTCAATTAAAATAGTTTTAAAAGAAACTTTATCCTCTTGGAAACGATGAAACAAGAAATGATCTCTATAAACATTATTATATGCACCAGTAATAGAATCAGTTGAAAGATGATTTCTAAAAGCTTTTAAACCATCTATAGATATTGAATCTAATACATCATCATCTAATTTATCATTTATCATAATATCATATATTTTGGAAGCAAGCCCATAATCCATTTTTAAATTATCATTATCTGATTCCAATTGAACATTATTATTGCTTGTACTATTTTCGACATTTTTATTACCCAATAATTTCGTTATTGAATCTAAAACAGGATAAGATAATACTTTTAAATCTTCTGGCTCGAAACAACGATTAGAAGAAAAACGAAAACTGTTAATATATGTTTTTACCGTAGAATCGATTAAAGCATCTAATTTATTATTGTAATCATCTACATTTTTAACAGGCTCACCGAATTTCAAGTGAAAATGTTTTTTTAGATTAACTTTATTTTCTACAAAATTATACATATCACTAATATTATCAAATTCAGAAGAATCAGAAGCACCAAATGTAATTCCTAAACCTTTAACATCAGCATTAGACTCAAGAGCTTCATGAATTTGCTTTGTAATTATTCTTGTTTCATCAGCAGATAAATCAGGAATAACAAAACAAAATTCATCTCCACCTACTCTAAAAGAAGTTATATTTTCAGGTAAATAATGCAAAATAGTTTTTAACAATTTCTCAATAGCCAAATTTGCTTTATCAAAACCAATGCGGTCATTTAAATTTCTTAATCCATCAATATCTCCATACAAAAGAGTA
Organism: uncultured Clostridia bacterium; assembly: GCA_934141605.1. Taxonomy (GTDB): domain Bacteria; phylum Bacillota; class Clostridia; order TANB77; family CAG-508; genus CAG-269. The sequence goes on along the minus strand of CAKPCL010000001.1, from coordinate 80,803 downwards.
TATTTATTATCATTTTTATAGAACTTCAAAAACAAATCATTAAAAAATGTTTTTGAAAAAATTTTAAAATTTGGAAAGTCTGGCATTGAAAAAGATTTTATGTAGTTAAATAAATTTATTTTTATTGATGTACTTGAATTCATTTTTAAATCTCCAAACATACTTTATATATATTCAATTATATAACCAAAAAGAACTAAATTCAATACAAATATTGAATATTTTGCCCAAAAATGATAAAATATTTTTGGTGATACTAGTGAAAGAACAAGTATATATATTGAAAAAACAAAATTCATTTGAATTAAAAGATATATTTGAATGCGGCCAGTGCTTTAGATGGAACAAACAAGAAGATGAAAACTACACGGGAGTAATAAAAGACGCAATTATAAATGTAAAAAAAGAAAACGAAGAAATTATATTTACAGGAATATGTAATAGAAACATAGAACAAGTTATATATGAATATTTTGATTTAAATAGAGACTACGATAATATAAAAAAACAACTTTCAAATATAGATGAATATTTAAAAGTAAGCATTGAATATGGAAAAGGCATAAGAATATTAAGCCAAGACTTATGGGAAACAATAATATCATTTATAATATCAGCAAACAATAATATTCCAAGAATAAAAGGAATAATTGAAAGAATATCACAAAAATATGGAAATGAAGTAGAGTGGAAAGGAAAAAAATATTATACATTTCCAAGTTGTGAACAGTTAAAAGATGTAACAGTAGAAGAATATAGAAAGTTAGGCTTAGGATTTAGAGACATAAGATTATATGAAACAACACAAATGATATTAAATAAAGAAGTTGATTTGGAAAAATTAAGGAATAATCCTAATACCCAAGAAGTAAGAAATGAACTATTAAAACTTTCAGGCGTTGGGCCAAAGGTTGCAGATTGTATTCTTTTATTTTCTGACTTAAAGAGATTTGATGTATTCCCTATTGATGTATGGGTTAGAAGAGTTATGAATGATTTATATATCAAGGAAGATGATGAAACAAAAGTTAGTAAAGTGAAAATTGAGAAATTGGCTGAAGAAAAGTTCGGAAATTTAAAAGGATTGGCACAACAATATTTATTTTATTGGAGAAGAGAAAATTAAAGGTATTAATGGGCCGACACACAAAATTCAGATTATTAAATTATATTTATTTTGTGTGGAGTACACTAAAAACAAAGAGAGGAAGAATATGAGTTTACGCATAATATATGGAAAATCAGGTAGTGGAAAAAGCGAATATTGCTTTAATGAAATTGCAAAACTAGTAAAAACAGAAAAGAAAATTTATATAATAACACCAGAACAATTCTCATTTACAGCAGAGAAAAAATTAATGAGTGCAATAGACACAAAAGCAGTAATAAATGCAGAAGTACTAACAATTTCAAGAATGGCACACAGAGTATTGCAAGAATTAGGCGGAAATACAAAAACACAACTAACCAAATGTGGTAAATCAATGCTTATTTATTCAATATTAAATGAGAATAAAAATAACTTAAAATTTTTAAGTAAATCTGATGAAAATATAGATTTATCAATGACTGCAATTACTGAATTTAAAAAACATGGTGTATTACCACAAGACCTACAACAAGAGATTGAAAAAACAAATGACCAATATTTAAAAACAAAACTAAAAGATATGTTCCTAATTTACAGTAATTTTGAACAAAAATTGCAAGGCGAATATATTGAAGACACAGACTTATTAACCATATTAAGCAATATTATTGAAGAGACTGATATTGTTAAAGACAGTCTTATTTATATAGATGAATTTTCTGGTTTTACATACCAAGAATATGAAGTTTTAAAAAAGTTTATTAAACTCGCAAAACAAGTTACAATAACAGTATGCACTGATAGCTTAGAACCAAGCTTAAAGCCAGATACAGATATATTCTATCCAAATAAAGTTACAGTTTCTAAAATAATGAATATGATAAAAGAAGAAAAATTGAAGTTAGAAAAGCCAGTGTATTTGGAGGGAACACCTCGTTTTAAAACAGAAGAGTTACAATATTTAGAGAAAAATATTTTTAATAATAGAGCCAAAAAATATGACAAAAAAGTTGAAAACATCGAATTATTTTTGGCTAAAAATCAATATTCAGAAATTGAAAATGTCGCAAAACAAATTACCAAACTTATAAGAGATAAAAAATTAAGATATAAGGATATTTCAGTTATTACAAGAAATATTGATACATATTCAAGTTTGATAAGAAGCATTTTTGCGCAATATGATATCCCCGTTTTTATTGATGAAAAAAGAGATTTAAACCAAAACATAATAGTTCAATATTTGCTTTCAATATTTGAGATTTTTAGTAACAACTTTTCAAAAGAAGCGGTATTCAATTACTTAAAAATAGGATTTTCTGACATAGAAAATGACGACATTTTCAAATTAGAAAATTACTGCACAAAATGGGGAATAAAGCACAATAAGTGGAAAAACGATTTCACATATGGAATAAATGACGAAAACAAGGAAGAAATTGAATATCTAAATAGATTAAGAGAACAAATAATAGAGCCATTATTAAAATTAAAAAGCAATTTTGGAACTGTTAAAGAAACAACAAAAGCCATATATGAATTTATGCAAGAACAACAAATAGAAGAAAAAATCAACACAAAAATAAATGAGTTGCAAGAATTAGGACAAATTGATTTGGCAAATGAATATATAGCAAGCTACAAAATAATTTTAGACATATTTGATGAAATGGTTTTAATATTTGGAGATGAAAAATTAAGCATTGCAAAATATATGCAAATACTAAAAACAGGCTTGAAAAACAGTGAATTAGGCAAAATACCTGGAACACAAGACCAAGTAATAGTAGGTGATGTAGAAAGGTCAAGAAGCCACAAAGTAGATACTATTTTCATAATAGGACTAAATGATGGAAGCTTTCCAAGCATTAATAAGGCAGAAGGTTTTTTCGGAGATAAAGACAGAGAAATTTTAAAACAAGACGGAATTGAACTTGCAAATGGAACAATAGAAAATCTATACGAAGAAAACTTCAACATTTATAAAGCCTTTACAACAGCAGAAAAACAATTATATTTATCATATGCCTCATCAGAAACAGAAGGAAAATCACTAAGACCATCAATGATGATAAATAAAATAAAAAAACTATTTCCAGAACTAAAAGAAGAAAGTGATGTAATCAAAAAAAATCATGAAATAACAAACAAAAACATGACATATCAAGAACTTTTAGAAAACATATCAGAATTAAAAAATGGAAATAAAATAGATGATATTTGGTATACAATTTATGAATATTATAAAAAACAAAATGAGTGGTATTCAAAGGTACAACAAGACTTACAGGGAATTGACTATACAAATATTCCTAAAAATATAAACAAAGAAACAATAGAAAAACTATATGGAAACACTCTAAACGCAAGTGTATCAAAATTAGAAAAATTTGCACAATGTCCATTTTCATATTACTTGCAATATGGATTAAGACTAAAAGAAAAAGAAGAATTAAAAATTCAAAGTTTTGATACAGGCTCATTTATGCACGAAACAATAGACGAATTTTTCAAAAAAGTAAAAAATGAAAACATCAGTCTACCAGAATTAGTAACAGACGACGAAAGAATACAAAGCCTAGTAGATGATGTTGTTGAAGAAAAACTGGACATGGGCAAAAAATATACATTTGTAGCAACACCAAAATATAAAGTCCTAGTAAAAAGACTAAAAAGAATAGTTGCAAAAGCCCTAAAATACATAATTGAAGGACTTGTATATAGTAAATTTAATATAGAAGGAACAGAAATTGAATTTGGAAAAAAAGGAAAATACAAACCAATTTTAATACAATTAGATGATGGCAAAAAAATTGAAATTACAGGAAAAATTGACAGAATAGACACAGCAAATTCAGAAGACGGAAAATACTTAAGAATTATAGATTACAAATCATCAGCAAAAAATATAGACCTAAATGAAGTATATGCAGGATTACAAATTCAGTTATTAACATATATGGATGCAGTGTGCAAAGAAGAAGATTTAATGCCAGCAGGAGTTCTATATTTCAGTTTATTAGAACAAATGATAAAAGCAGACAAAAAAATAACAGAAGAGCAAATAGAAGAAGAACTTAGAAAAAACTTCAAAATGAAAGGCTTGATATTAGCAGATATAAAAGTAATAAAAATGCACGACAAAAATCTAGAATCAGGCACATCAAAATTAATACCAGCAACAATAACAAAAGCAGGGGATATTTCAGAGGCAAAAACAAGTGGTGTTAATAAAGAAGAATTTGAAATTTTGCAAAATTACATTTACAGAACTATTAAACAAATTGCAAAAGAAATTTTAAACGGAAATATCAATATAAAACCATATAATAAAAAAGGACAAAAACCTTGTGATTACTGCTTATATAAAGCTATATGCGGTTTCGATACAAGACTTTGTGGAAATAGTTATAATTATATAGACAAAAAGTCTAAAGATGATATAATTAGAAAAATGAAGGAGAAATCAAAATAATTGCAATTATAAAATTAAAAATATCAATACATTTTATAATATATTGTTTTTTTATACCTTGGTGTCGCAATCTCCATATCTAAAATACTAGTATGAAGATTGCTCCAGTTCGCACTCACATTCGTTCGTTTGGTCGCTTACGCGGTATTTCAAAAACAATATATTATAAAAAGTTATAAAAATTTTTAATATGTAAAAGGAGAAAATATTTTGAAAGATTTGAGTAATGAGAACATTGTACATGTAAACAAAAATGGTGTACAATATTTACAATTTAGAAAATTATTAGAATATAGTGATGTAATAACACATGCATATTCAATAGGAATAGATGTTAATTTTAGAACAGCAAGAGCAAACAAACAACAATTACCAGAACAAGAATTTAAAAAAGCAATGCAAGACTATAAAAATTTATGCAATGCAATAAATGTGGATTACAAAAATGTAGTAAAAACAAATCAAGAACATACAGACAATATTAAAATTGCAAACAAAAAAATCAACAAGGATTTTCCAGACATAAACTTAGAAGAATACAGCAAAACAGATGGAATTATAACACAAAAAGAAAATCTAGTATTATCAACAACAAATGCAGACTGTATATTACTATTATTCTTTGACCCAGTAACAAAAACAATCGCAAATACACATTCTGGATGGAAAGGAACATTGCAAAGAATTTCTGTAAAAACAGTTGAAAAAATGGTAAATGAATTAGGTTGCAAACCAGAAGACATTATTTGTTGCATTTGCCCAAGCATTAGAAAATGCCACTTTGAAGTTGATAAAGATGTAAAAGATTTATTTGAAGAAAAGTTTAAAGATTTGAATATAAGTAAAAATATCGATATAATGGAAAAGCAAAAAGATAAAGAAAAGTGGAATATTGATACTGTTTTAATCAACAAGATTATATTGGAAAAGGCAGGGCTAAAAGAAAAAAATATTATTGATAGTGGTTTATGCAGTGTTTGCAATAAAAATTTGATTCATTCTTATAGAATAGAAAAACAAGGGTATGGATTAAATGCAGCATTAATAGCATTAAAGTGAGAATAATAAATTTCGATAAAAATAGACAAAAATGTGAGACAGATTAGGACCGTTCTAACTGTATTAAAAAGGAGATAGTATGAGTTTACCAAAACTAAAACCACAAAAATTAAAACTAGGTGATACAATAGGAGTTGTAGCACCATCAAGTCCAATAATAGGAAACAACATAGAAGAATTAAATAGAGCAAAAGAAATAGTAGAAAGAAGCGGGTTCAAAGTAAAATATTCAAAAAATATATTTTCAAACACAAATGGATATAGCGCTACCGCAAGAGAAAAAGCAGAAGACATAAATGCAATGTTTGCAGACAATGAAGTGAAAATGATATGGTGTGCAAAAGGTGGAAACAACAGTAATAGTACATTTGAATATTTAGACTATGAACTCATAAAGAAAAATCCAAAAATAATATGTGGATATAGTGATATAACTTCAATTACAAATATGATAACAGAAAAAACAGGATTAATAACATTTAGTGGAACAAATTTTAAAACAATAGCAACAGACGAAACAGACTTTAGTTACAAACAAGCATTAAGTAGATTTGTAGACGGTAATTTAGAATTTGGACCAGAAAATGAAGAATATGTAACAATTCAAGAAGGTAAAGCAACAGGAGAACTAATAGGAGGAAATCTTTCATTAACACGCGGAATGGTTGCAGGAAAATATTCATTAGACTTTACAGACAAAATCTTATTTTTAGAAGAATTAGGTTTTGAAACAGACCCAGAGGCCACAAGTAACAATTTATATTATATGAAACAAAATGGAGTATTTGACAAAATAAAAGGCCTATGGCTAGGCAATTATGAACATGAAAGTGGAATTGCACTGGAAAAAATAATAATGGATGTTTTAGGTGGTGAATATAAATTTCCAATTATAAAATCAAATAATTTTGGACATATAGAAAGAAAAACAGTTATTCCAATAGGCACAAAAGCAGAAATAAACACAGCAAATAAAGTAAAGATAAAATTAGTAGAATGTCCAATGGGGACGGTTCTAAATGGACAAAATGTCCAAACGGGACGGTTCTATTTGGACAAAAGGAGTAAAAAATGTTTGAAACATGGGAAGAACTAGAAAATTCAATAGTAAATTGTAATAAATGTAAGTTGTGTAAAACAAGACAAAAAATAGTATTTGGAGTAGGTGACAAAAATGCAAATATAATGTTTATAGGAGAAGGTCCTGGGGCTGATGAAGATAGACAAGGTGAACCTTTTGTTGGTAGGGCTGGTAAACTTATGAATATGGCATTTGGAATTGTAGGAATAAAAAGAGATGAAGTTTACATTGCAAATGTTGTTAAATGTAGGCCTCCTGCAAATAGAAATCCTGAAGATGATGAAGCCTCAGCTTGTTTGAATTATTTGAGAAATCAAGTCATTTTAGTGAAACCGAAAATAATAGTTTTATTGGGAAGTGTAGCTTTAAAAAATATATTAGGCAAAGAGTATGGAATTACAGATTCTAGGGGAAAATGGGTTGAAAAAAAGGGAATAATGTATATGCCTACTTGGCACCCTGCAGCACTTTTAAGAGATGAGACTAAAAAAGTTGATTTTATAAATGACTTGAAATTAGTAACCGATAAATTAAGTAAAATACAATAGAAAGAGATGAAATTATATGGAAGAAATAAAAGAAAAAGTAAACTACTGCTTAAACTGCAAAATAAAACCATGCTCAGTAAAAGGATGTCCACTAGAAAACAACATACCAGACTTCATAAAAGCAGTAAAAGAAGAAGAATACAAAAAAGCATACGAAATACTATCAAAAACAACGGTCTTACCAGGAATATGTGGCAAAATATGCCCACACATGAAACAATGTCAAGGAAGTTGTGTAAGAGGAATAAAAGGAGAACCAGTAAATATAGGAGACATAGAAAACTTCATATTTGAAAAAGCAGAAGAAGAAAACTATAGTCTAAAAGAAGCAATGCAAGAAACAGAAGGCACAGATACAAGTAAAAAAGAAGAAATATCACAAAATATCAAAAAATTATCAAACAAAAAAGTAGCTATAATAGGAGGAGGACCTGCAGGTCTAACATGTGCAGCATTTTTAGCAAAAGATGGAGTAAATGTAACAATATATGAAAAATACAACTATCTAGGCGGACTACTAGTTCACGGAATACCAGAATTCAGATTACCAAAAAAAAGAGTACAAGAAACAATAAAAAGAATTTTAGATTTAGGAATAAATGTAGAGTACAATAAAGAACTAGGAAAAAATTTAAATCTAGAAGAATTAGAAAAAGAATATAATGCAATATTCATAAGTATAGGTGCAAATAAATCTGCAAAAATGGGAGTTAAAGGAGAAAAATTAAAAGGTGTATATGGAGGAAACGAACTTTTAGAATACAATATGCATCCAGACTATACAGACAAAACAGTATCTGTAATAGGTGGTGGAAATGTTGCAATGGACTGTGCACGAACAATAAAAAAATTAGGAGCAAAAGATGTAAATGTAATTTATAGAAGGGCAGAAGAACAAATGCCTGCAGAGAAAAAAGAAATTGCAGATGCTAAAGAAGAAAAAATAAAATTTTTATTCCAAAATAATATTGTAGAAATAAAAGGAAATGACAAAGTAGAAAAATTAGAACTTATAAAAACAGAGCTAATACAAAAAGAAGGGGAAAAAAGACTGGTTCCTGTTAACATAGAAGGAAGCAATTATGAGATAAAGACAGATTATGTTGTTATGGCACTTGGAGGCAGTGTTTCAAATGAAGTTTTAGTACTTGGTCTTACACTAAATAAATGGGGAAATATATATATAGATGAAAACTATCAAAGCTCTAATCCAAAAATATTTGCAGGTGGAGATGTAGCAGGAGGAAAGGGAACAGTAGCTTGGGCTGCTCGAGCTGGAAGAGATGCAGCAGAAAAAATAAAAAAATATTTAAAATAAAAGAAAAAGGAATTTTAAAATATTCCTTTTTCTTGTTTTTCTTTCAAAAAAATCTTTCTAATATTTTTAAAGAATTTTAAGATTTTTGATTCTTTACGATTTATTAAATATAAAGAATTGTTATTTGATTCATTTTCTAATAAATTGTACTTAGCTTCCAAAGCTATCATTTTGCTAACATAATAGTCATTAAAATAAGTATATCCTTCTGTAGAACCTAAATAATCTTTAAAATTGTACAACTTTCTTCTATAATTCTCTACACCTTCTAAATCTGCAATATTATTAAAAGCTTTGTCAAAAAAGCTAGAGATAATAAGATTTTGAGTTCTAATAAAAGTAGAAGTGATATTCTTTTTCAAAGAATTAATTTTTTTAATCATATTATCAACTTTTTTATTTCTATCATCGATCTGAATAATTTTATTATTAATTTTTATAATTTCTTCTTCAGCAGACAAAATATCATCAATAGAATTTTGAATTTCCATAAAAGTACCATAACTTGTAAGACTAATCATCTTTTCTTTAAAATTATTATTACTATTTATAGTACTATCAAAAAGTACATCTTCACCTACTAAAAAGGCAAGTTGAGATACTAAACAGCACTCTAATGGATAATATGTAGGACTATTAGTTTCAAAAGAAATATTATAATATTTAACAAAATCTGTTGGAATTGCTAATACTTTTGAAGCCATAAGTTGAACAGCAGCTTCATTTAAGCCTAAACCATATATTTTAAATTCTGTATAATCACAAAGCCCCATTCTTAATAAATAATTTCTTTTATCTTTAACTTCTTGAATATAATGAATACATTCATGTATTGCAAATTCTTCTAAATCATCATCAGAAATACGAGAATTAAAATATATAGAAGAATTTTTATAAAAATAATTTGCTTCTGCCATTCCTTCAGGCATTTTAGCAATATACATATCTAATCTTGATAATTTTATAAATAAATTATTTTGATTAAGATTAAAATCCGGAAATGTCTCACAAAGACTTCTAGATACAGTTCTTGCTATTGAGTTAACTCTTAGAGTATCTAGTTTTTTAATTACTTCAATTCCATCTTTCTTTAAATCTGATTCTATACTCATAAACTACTCCTTAAAAATTCACTAAATACATTATACAATAAAATATATCTATATATGTTACAGAAATATTAAAAAAATATTAAGTTTTAGTTACAATTTATGAATTTTTTTGTCAGATTTTGTCAAAATATTTTTGTTGACATTTTACAATATGTGGTGTTATAATATTTTCACAAACAAAAACTATGAAGTGTAATTTTACATTTGATTATAATTTTTGTCTTGTAATATTTTATGAAGGGAGGTATAAGTCATGGAAAATAATGAAATAAAGGAAATATTATTGGATTTAAAGGAAGGCCAAGAAAAATTAATAGGCAGAGTTGGCAAAATCGAAGAAGGCCAAGAAAAATTAATAGGCAGAGTTGGCAAAATCGAAGAAGGCCAAGAAAAATTAATAGGCAGAGTGGGCAAAGTTGAAGAAGGTCAAGAAAAATTGGTAGGTAGAATTGACACAATTGAAGAAAGACAGCAAAACATGGACAAAAAAATAGACCAAATAAGCCAATCAGTAGCAGTAATAGAAAAAGACCATGGAGAAAAACTACAAATTTTATTAGATGTAGTAACTGAACATGTAAAAAAATTTGATTCAGAAAACAATAGAATAGAAAAATGCGAAAAAAGATTAGACACTCATGATGACAAATTCTATGCTTTAAATTCAATAGTTCATGCGTATTAATCCAAAGTAATACCCTATTGAACTTCAAAAAAATTCAATAGGGTATAATTAATTATTTTAAATCAAAAATATTATTTAACAACAACATTATAAATCTTATTTTTAACATAAATTTCTTTAACAATAGTTTTACCATCTAATTTAGAATCGATAGCATTATGAACTTTTTCCTTAACAGAAGACTCATCTTCATCAACAGAAATAGTAATAGTTGCTTTTAACTTACCATTAAACTGAATAGGCAAAGTAATTTCATCATCTATAGTCTTAGCTTCATCATAATCAGGCCAAGAATATGTAGAAACATCAGCTTCAAAACCAGCAATTTTATTAAGCTCTTCTGTAATATGTGGTGCAAATGGATTTAATAAAGTTAAAAATGTTTTAAACTCAGCTTTATTAACTTTACCGATTTTGTAAAACTCATTAACCATTGTCATAAAAGTAGATACAGAAGTATTAAACTTCATATCTTCAATATCTTGAGAAACCTTTTTAATCGCTTTATTAATCATTTTTTCAGCCTCTGGAGAATAAAAATCCCCATCAACCAAGATATATTGCAAATTCCAAACTCTGTCTAGAAATTTACCACAACCACGAATACTTTCCATAGACCATGCAGCAACTTGGTCAAAAGGCCCCATAAACATTTCATAAACTCTAAAAGTATCAGCACCAAATTCATTTACTATATCATCTGGATTAATAACATTTCCTTTAGATTTAGACATCTTTTCACCATTTGTTCCTAAAATCATACCATGAGAAGTACGCTTTTGGTAAGGCTCCTTTGTTGGAACAACACCGATATCATATAAAAATTTATGCCAAAATCTTGAATATAATAAGTGCAAAGTAGTATGCTCCATACCACCATTGTACCAGTCAACAGGTGACCAATATTCCAAAGCTTCTTTTGAAGCAAGTTCTTTATCATTATGTGGGTCCATATATCTTAAGAAATACCAAGAAGAACCAGCCCATTGAGGCATTGTATCAGTCTCTCTTTTTGCAGGTTTACCGCAATGAGGACAAGTTGTATTAATCCAATCTGTTTGTTTTGCTAAAGGTGATTCACCATTTTCTCCCGGTGTAAATTCTCCAACTTCTGGTAATCTTAAAGGTAGGTCTTTTTCGTTAAGTGGAACCCAACCGCAGTCTTCACAATAAACCATAGGAATAGGTTCACCCCAATATCTTTGACGAGAAAATACCCAGTCACGCAATTTGTAATTAACCTTTTTAGTACCAATATGATTATCTTCTAAATATTTTATTACAGTCTTTTTAGCTTCAGATACCTCTAATCCATTTAAAAAATCGGAATTTATAAGTTTACCTGTTGCAACATCTGTGAAAGCTTCTTTTGATAAATCAACATTTTCACCATCAACAACTTGAACAATTGGTAAATTGAATTTCTTAGCAAATTCATAGTCACGAGTATCATGAGCAGGAACAGCCATTATTGCACCAGTTCCATAAGTAATTAAAACATAATCAGAAATCCAAATTGGAATTTCCTTATTTGTTAATGGATTTATAGCAGTGATTCCTTTAATTTCAATACCAGTTTTTTCTTTATTTAACTCAGAACGCTCAAACGCTGATTTTAAACTAGCTTGTTCTTGATATGCCTTAACTTCATCTAAGTTTTCAATTTTATCTTCTAAATCTTTTAAAATTGGATGTTCTGGTGAAATAACCATGTAGGTTGCACCAAATAAAGTATCAGGTCTTGTAGTATAAACAGTTAAATTTTTATCCATATTAGCGATTTTAAAATTAACTTCAGCACCTTCTGATCTACCAATCCAATTCTTTTGTTGAACTTTGATTTTCTCTAAGAAATCAACATCATCTAAATCATCAATCAATTTTTGAGCATAATCAGTTATTTTAAGCATCCATTCAGACTTTTCCTTTTGAACAACAGGACTACCACATCTTTCACAAACACCATTAACAACTTCTTCATTTGCTAAACCAACTTTGCAACCTGTACAGAAGTTAATAGGCATTGTTGTTTTATATGCTAGACCATGTTTATATAATTGAATAAAAATCCATTGAGTCCATTTGTAATATTCAGGGTCTGTTGTGTCAATTTTTCTAGACCAGTCAAAAGAAAATCCAAGTGATTTTAATTGAGCTGTAAAATGAGCAATATTTTGTGCTGTTGTTATTTTAGGGTGTACATTTGTCTTTATTGCATAGTTTTCAGCAGGTAAACCAAAAGCATCAAATCCTATTGGAAATAAAACATTATAACCTTGTAATCTTCTTTTTCTTGCTATTATATCTAAAGCTGTATAACTACGAGGATGACCAACATGTAATCCCTGTCCAGATGGATATGGGAATTCTATTAATCCATACCATTTTTTCATTGTATAATCATCTTTGGCATTGAAAGTTCCTTCTTTATCCCATTTTTCTTGCCATTTTTTCTCTATTTCTTTAAAATTATATGCCATTATAATTCTTCCCTTCATTTTGTATTATTTATGAATAGTATTATATAACAAAAATGCCATAGATTCAAGGGATTTTAAAAAAATTAAAAATATCACTTTAAAAATAAAATCTTATGTGATAGAATACCAAACAGGTGATAAAATTGAACATAGATATAATAAAAGCCAAAAAAGAATTCAAAGAATATGTAAAAAATTATAATCCAGAAGATGCAAAAATAAAAATCAAAATTTCACACATTGAAAGAGTATCTCAAATAGCAAAAAAGCTAGCAGAAGATTTAAACTTAAGCCAAGAAGATGCAAAACTAGCAGAACTAATAGGGCTATTACATGACATAGGAAGATTTGAACAAATAAAAAAATATAACACATTTCTAGACAAAGACAGCGTCAATCACGCAGAATACGGAGTAAAAATTTTATTTGAAGATGGATTAATAAGAAAGTTTATTAAAGAAGAAAAATACGACAAAATAATAAAATTAGCAATTCTAAATCATAACAAAATAGAAATAGAAGAGGGACTAACAGAAAAAGAAAAATTACACGCAAAAATAATAAGAGATGCAGACAAAATGGACATATTTTACATACTTACAATAGCAGATAAAGAAGAAATATGGAATAGCAAAGATTTGTCAGAAGAAAAATTAACAGATGAAGTTTATAAAGAATTTGTAGAAGACAACTTCGTAAATTTTAAAAGCATGAAAACAGGAGTAGACTTATTAGCAGCACATTTTTCATATCTATTTAATTTATATTTTAAAGAAAGCATAAAAATAATATATGATAAAGATTATTTAAAAAAACTATATAATAGATTTAAATTTAATGACCAACAAACAAAAGAAAAAATGGAGGAATTATACCAAATAACACAAAAATATTTAGAAGAAAAAAGGAAGATTGATTAATGGGCAAAAAATTATTAATAACAGAAAAACCTTCAGTAGCAATGGAATTTGCAAAAGCCTTAAAAATAAATACAAACAGAAAAAATGGGTATCTAGAATCAGACAAATGGATAATAACATGGTGTGTAGGACATTTAGTAACAATGAGTTATCCAGAAAAATATGATGAAAAATTAAAATTCTGGAGACTAGACACACTTCCATTTATACCAAAAGAATGGAAGTATGAAATAATACCAAATGTACAAAATCAATTTAATATAGTCGAAAGTTTAATGCAAAGAGAAGACATAGAAGAAATATATAATGCAGGAGACTCAGGGCGTGAAGGAGAATATATACAAAGATTAGTACTAATGATGGCAAAACCAAACCCCAATGCAAAATTAAAAAGAGTTTGGATAGATTCACAAACAGAAGAAGAAATACTAAGAGGAATAAAAGAAGCAAAAAATCAATCTGAATATGATAGTTTATCAGATAGCGCATATTTAAGAGCAAAAGAAGATTATCTAATTCGGAATTAATTTTTCAAGATTACTATCAATAACACAAGGAAGAACCTTAGCAAACAAAATAAATGAAGAAAAAGCATCTATATCAGTAGGAAGAGTTATGACATGTGTTCTAGGCATGATAGTATCAAGAGAAAGAGAAATTAGAAATTTCATCAAAACAAAATATTACAAAATAGTAGGAGAATTTGGTGATGAAAACTCAACATTTAAAGCAGAATGGAAAGTAAATGAAAAATCAAAAGTCTTTGAATCACCACAATTATACAATGAAACAGGATTTAAAGACGAAAAAAAAGCGCGAGACTTTATACTATCACTTCAAGGAAAAGAAGCAACAATTACTGAATTTAAAAAATCAAAACAAAAGGAAAATGCTCCACTATTATTTAACTTGGCAGAAATTCAAAATGAGTGCACAAAAAGATTTAAAATAAAGCCAGATGAAACATTAGATGTTATTCAAAATCTATATGAAAAAAAATTAGTAACATACCCAAGAACTGATGCAAGAGTTTTATCAACAGCAGTTGCAAAAGAAATTTCTAAAAACTTAAATGGAATAGCAAAAGGCTACAAAGATGAAGAAGTTCAAGGATATATAAAGAAAATGATAGAAGAAAAATATCCTACAAACAATTTAGCAAAAACAAAATATGTAAATGACAGTAAAATAACAGACCACTATGCAATAATACCAACAGGTCAAGGATTTGAAAATTATGAAAATTTACCCGAATTGCATAAACAAATTTATAAGCTTATAGTAAAAAGATTTCTAGCAATCTTTTATCCACCGGCAGAATATAATAAAGTTCAGATAACTATAAATGTAGAAAATGAAACATTTTATGCTAGCGGAAAAGTTTGTGTAACTCCCGGATATTTAGAAATTGCAAAAACAGGCGAAAAACAAAGTCAACAATCCACAGAAAATGAACAAAATGTGGAAAAAGCAGAAGAAAATAGCTTAGAAATTTTTAAAGATTTAAAAAAAGGACAAAAACTACAAGTACAGAATTTTGAAACAAAAGAAGCAGAAACATCACCTCCAACAAGATACAATTCAGGATCAATTATCCTTGCAATGGAAAACGCAGGTAAATTAATTGAAGATGAAGAACTTAGAGAGCAAATTAAAGGAGCTGGAATTGGTACAAGTGCAACAAGAGGTGGAATTATTGAAAAATTGGAGAAAATTAAATATATTGATATAAATAAAAAAACACAGATAATTACTCCTACAAATAAAGGCGAAATTATTTATGATATTGTTAATAATTCTATGCCAGATATGCTAAATCCTAAACTTACTGCTAGTTGGGAAAAAGGATTAGATATGGTCGCAAAAAAAGAGATAGAACCACAAGCTTTTATGGATAAATTGGTGAATTATATTAATTCTAAGTTTAATAAAATTGTTGTTAAGATGTAAATATAAAAGAAAGGAGAGCTACATTTGTAACTCTCTTTTTCCAAAACAATATTATAGTTCACAAACTGAACCAAATTCATTGATTGTAATTGTCTTTTTGGCATTAAGTGTAATACCATGAGATGCCAAAATTGCATTAACGGCCGGCAACCTGCTGGATAAAACTACACAATGAATTTTTTCAATTCTTTCCTCCATATAAGTTTACATAAAAAATCAAAATTTTAATAAAAATAAAAAATGTGTTCACTTTTCTTCTAAAATATGATACAATACATACATTAAATTTTGGGAGAAGAAAAATGAATACCATAATAGGAGAACTAGGAAAATCAAATAAATTTGTAGACTTAAGCAAAAACATAGAAAAAATACAAAGCCCGATATCAATATCGGGCTTAACAAGCGTTGGAATGGCAGAAATTATTTCAGCCATAAAAGGATACAACAAAAAAACAATTATACTTGTAACATACAACGAAATTCAGGCAAAAAAAATACTAGAAAATATAAAAACATTTGAAACAGAAAATGTAGTACTATTTCCAAAAAAAGAAATAGTAACATATGATTATGTCGCAGAAAGCAAAGACTTACCATATGAAAGAATAGAAACACTAAATAAAATAAATGAAAAGAAAAATTTAATAGTTGTAACAACAATAGAAGCACTAATGCAAAAATTACCTTCAAAAAAAGTATTATTTAAAAATATATTAGAATTTAAAATAGGAGACATATGTAACTTAGAAGACATAAAAAGAAAATTAGTAAATTTAGGATATTCAAGATATGATTTAATAGAAGGAAGAGGACAATTTAGCATAAGAGGCGGAATAATCGACATATCAATAGATGAAAAAACAGGTGTCAGAATAGAATTATGGGGAGATGAAATAGACTCAATAAGAAACTTCAGCATAAATAGCCAAAGGTCAATTAACACACTAGAAAAAGCAAAAATATACCCAGCAAATGAATATGTTCTAGAAGATTCAATTGAAAATATATGCAAAAAAATTTCAAAAACAATAGCAGAAGGAAAAAAAGAAGAAATAATAGAGCAAGATTTAGAACAAATAAAAGCAGGAAATTACATAAGCAAAATAGATAAATATTTTAATGAATTTTATACAGAACAAGAAACACTAGTAGACTACTTAAACAAAGACAGCATAATATTTTTAGACGAAATAACCAAAATAGAACAAAGACAAATAAATATCCTACAAGATATAGAAAACTTAAGTAAGAATCTAATAGAAAAAGAAAAAATAATTCCAGAAGCACTAAATGCTATGGCAACAATAGATTTTGAAATTCTAGAAAATAAAAACAAACTAATATACTTAGAAAAACAAGATGCAGTAACAAAAAAACAAGCAGAAAGATATCACTTTGAATACAGAGAAATCAACTATTATAAAAGTGAAATAGAAAACTTTTTTGAAGACATAAAAAAATGGAACAAAGAGAAAAAAAGCATTTATGTCATGGTAGAAACAAAAGAAAAAGCAAACAAATTAAAAGAATTATTTGAAAAAGAAAATATAATATGCAAAATAGAAGAAAAATTAGACAAAACAATAGTAGTAAAATCAACAGAAAACATAGTAACAATAGCTATAGGAAAAATTTCAGAAGGATTTGAAAACTTTGAAATAAACCAAGTAGTTGTTACAGCAGATGACTTAATAGATGGCGGAAAAAAGAAAAAAACATTTGCAAATCAAGCATTTAAAGAAGGAGAAAAAGTTGTATTTGCAGATTTAAAACCAGGAGACTATGTAGTACACAAAAATTACGGAATAGGAATATTTGTAGGTGTAAATACTATAACAGCAGACGGAACAACAAAAGATTACATCAAATTAAAATACAAAAATGATGATATTTTATATATACCAACAAATCAATTAGACACAATAAGAAAATATATTGGAGGAGACGCAATAAATCCACCAATAAACAGCATAGGAAGTAAAGACTGGATACGAACAAAAGAAAAAGTAAAAAATAATTTAAGAGCAGTAGCAAGAGAACTTATAGAATTATACGCCAAAAGAGAAAAAGCTAAAGGATTTATGTTTAGTAAAGACACACCATGGCAACAGCAATTTGAAGAACAATTCCCATATCAAGAAACAGACGACCAATTAAGATGTATAGAAGAAGTAAAAAAAGACATGGAATCTCAAAGACCAATGGATAGACTTTTATGTGGAGATGTAGGATATGGAAAAACAGAAGTAGCAATAAGAGCAGCCTTCAAAGCAGTAATGGACCACAAACAAGTTGCATATTTAGTACCAACAACAGTACTAGCACAACAACAATATGAAGAATTTAGAGACAGAATGAAAGACTTTCCGATTAAAGTTGAAATTTTAAACAGATTTAAAAACAAGAAATATCAAGACGAAGTTATAAAAAAACTAAAACTTGGAGAAGTTGATATTGTAATCGGAACACATAGACTATTAAGCCAAGACATTGAATTTAAAGATATAGGACTATTAATAATAGACGAAGAGCACAGATTTGGAGTAAAAGCAAAAGAAAAAATAAAACAATATAAAGCAAATGTAGATGTACTAACAATGACCGCAACACCAATACCAAGAACAATGCACATGTCAATAGTTGGAATAAGAGACATGTCAGTAATATATGAGCCACCACAAAACAGAAAACCAGTTCAAACATATGTATTAGAATATGACCAAGAAGTAATAAAAGAAGCAATAACAAAAGAATTAGAAAGAAATGGCCAAGTATTTTACATTTATAATAGAGTAGACACAATACAGAAAAAAGCAGATGAAATATCAAAACTAGTACCAGAAGCAACAGTAAATTATGCCCATGGACAAATGACAGGAAACCAAATAGAAGAAATAATGCAAGACTTCATTGAAAAAAAATCAAATGTTTTAGTATGTACAACAATATTAGAATCTGGAATTGATATACCAAATGCAAACACAATAATAGTAGAAAATGCAGACAGAATGGGACTAGCAGCATTATATCAAATAAGAGGAAGAGTAGGAAGAGCAGATAGACAAGCATATGCCTACATAACATACAGAAAAGACAAAATGCTATCAGAAGAAGCAGACAAAAGACTAAAAGCAATAAAAGAATTTACTGAATTTGGTTCAGGATTTAAAATAGCAATGAGAGACTTAGAAATCAGAGGAGCAGGAAGCTTGCTAGGAGAAATCCAATCAGGACATCTAGAACAAGTTGGATATGACACATACTGCAGTTTGTTAGACGAAGTAGTAAAAGAAATGCAAGGAATACAAGTAGAACCAGAACTAGATATTCAAATAGACTTAAATGTAACAAGCTACATACCAGATGAATATATACCAGACTCAGCACAAAAAATTGAAATATACCAAGACATTGCACTATGTAAAAATGAAGAAGACATACAAAATATAATAGACGAAATCATAGACAGATTTGGAAACATGCCTTCAGAACTAGAAAACTTATTAGACATAGCAAGAATAAAATATTTAGCAAAAGCACAATATATAAGTAAAATAGCAAGTAGAAAAACAGCAGTAGTATTTACCTTTGAACAAAGCCAGTTCAATTTAGACATACCAAAATTAGTTGAAAAATATAAAAATAAACTAAAATTCTCACCAGGAGTAAAACCAATGATTACACTAGAAATAGGAACAACAAATGAAA
This sequence comes from uncultured Clostridia bacterium, assembly GCA_934141605.1. Taxonomy (GTDB): domain Bacteria; phylum Bacillota; class Clostridia; order TANB77; family CAG-508; genus CAG-269. The sequence continues at coordinate 61,374 of CAKPCL010000001.1, read as the reverse complement.
GACAAATATTAAATGATGTTATAGAATTTTTAAACTGATGTCCAAACGGGACGGTTCTATTTGGACAAAATGTCCAATTGGGACAGATCTTGGATAACAGATTTTGAAAGTAGAATCTCAGAAGGAGAGAAAGTATGAAAATAATTTCAAGTAAAGATAATGAATTTATAAAGGATATAAAAAAATTAAAAGACAAAAAATACAGGGATATGACCAAGCAATTTATTGTTGAAGGAATTAAATTAATAAAAGAAGCAATAGAAGAAAAAGCAGATATTAAACAAATAGTAATTTGCGACAATTGCCAAAATTCAGACATAATACCCAAAGATTTAATGTATGAAATTGCAAAGTTTGAATGCATATATGTAACAGAAAACATATTTAAAATGATATCAGATGTAAACACACCACAAGGAATACTAGCTATAATAGGTAGAACATCAACAGAAGCGGAAATTGACTATACACAAGATATAATAGTTGCATTAGATGATATCCAAGACCCAGGAAATTTAGGAACTATTTTGAGAACGGTAGACAGTGTTGGATTAAACCAAATATTAGTATCAAAAGGAACAGCTGATGCCTATAACCCCAAAGTAGTTCGCTCTACAATGGGAGCAATCTTTAGAGTTAAAATAATTGAATGCGAAAACTTAAAAAATACTTTAAAAGAAATTAAAAAACATAAATTTGAATTGATAACAACATCATTACAAACAGAAAATAGTATTTATGATATTAATTATAATAAAAAGGTTATCATAATAGGAAATGAAGCAAATGGAGTTGAACAAGATATTCAAGATATGTCAGATATAAAAGTAAAAATACCTATGTTAGGAAGAACAGAAAGTTTAAATGCTTCAGTTGCAACAGGAATAGTTTTATATGAATATGTTAGACAAAAAATAAAATAGAAGGACTAGAAAGAAGGTTAAAAAATGAAATTAAATGTTGTATTAGTAGAACCAGAAATACCACAAAATACAGGAAACATAGCAAGAACATGCGCAGCAACAGGAGGAAAGCTACACTTAGTACATCCTCTAGGATTTAGCATTTCAGAAAAAGCAGTAAAAAGAGCAGGACTAGACTACTGGGATAAATTAGAAATAGAAGAACACGATTCATTTGAAAAATTTTTAGAAAAATACAAACCAGAAGAAAACAATATGTTTTTTGTAACTACAAAAGGAAAACATGTTTATTCAGAACCAAATTACAAAGAAATGGACGAAGTATTTGTACTTTTTGGAAAAGAAACGAAAGGACTACCAGAAGATACTTTAGTAAAGTACATAGATAAAACAATTAGAATTCCAATGAGACCAACATTAAGATCACTTAATTTATCAAATTCAGTTTCAATTGTTGTATATGATATTTTAAGACAAAAGGAATTTGAAAACTTAGAAGAAATAAGCAGTTATTTCAATCAAAAAGGAATGATATAAATAAAAAACAACAAAGTTCTACAAAAATCTACAAAAAATAATTATAACATTGGTAAGAATTGAAAAAATATTTGCAATTCTTACCATTTTATGTTAATATGAATTCAGAGAAAAATTTTTTTCAAAAAAATATTTAGATTCACAAAATTAAATATTCAAATTTATATCTAAATAATCCCCAACAATTCAACAACATCATCAAGAAAATAGAAAGGAGGTATAATGAGATATTTTTCATACAATGATTATATGGATTGTACGAAAAATGGAGAAATAGAAGAAATAAAAAAAGTTGAAGAAGAAACAGCAAAATACGAAATAATAAGCGGAGAAGAACAATCATATAGCACTAAAAACAAAATAATTCAAATGCTAAAAGACAAAACAAATTTTAAAATGTTTATACAAGATTTTTTAAATCTTTCTGAAATGCTAGAAACAGAAAAAATTATTTACTGCAAAGAACTAGAAACCAGAACAAATAACATTATTTACAAAATAGAGCAAAAAGAAATTTATATATTAATTAAAGTGATAGATAAAATTGACAATAATATAACATATAAAATATTTGAAGATTCATTAAATACGATGAAAAAAACAAATGAAGAACAAATGAAAAATAAAAGACACCCCATTATTATTCCTATTGTCATATATGTAGGAAAAGAAAAATGGAACATAGACTCTTACAACATTTCTAACGAAGTAAACTATACAGAATTTGAAAAAAACAGAATCAACTTTTCATATAATTTTATAAACATACATTCATTAGAAATAAGTAAGTTACTAAAAATGAATTCAAACATAACAAAAGAATTTATCAATGCAAAAATAAATATTTACAAATAAATCAATAAAAATATTGACTACTTACCTTATAAGTGATATATTTACACTAAAGGAAATGGAGGGATAAAATGTCACCGGATTATAATGTTATAGGAAGAAGAATTAAAAACGCAAGAATAGAACAAAAATTAACACAAGAAGAATTAGCAGACAAGATAGATATATCAGTTGCCTTTATGAGTAGAATAGAAAGAGGAGGAGGCAAAGTAAATTTGAAAAGACTAACTCAAATAGCAGAAGTTTTAAATGTATCACCAGGATATTTGCTTACTGGAAGCAATACATTTTCAAAAGATTATTTGAGAGAAGATTTTAGACAAATTTTAGATAAATGTACTCCTGAACAACAAAGACTGATATATGCAATTTCTGAACTAATTAGCAGAACTGACTTTGAAGACAAAGAAGATAACTGCTAACAGTAACCACCTTCTTATATTTAACATAAAATATATTAGGATAAATATTAAGGAGGCAATTTATGAACGAAATACTAGAAGTCAAAAATGTAGGAAAAAAATATCAAAACAAAGAAGGGGAAGTGCAAGCACTAAAAAACATAAACTTTAGAATAAAAAAAGGAGAATTTGTAAGCATAATAGGCCCCAGTGGGTGTGGAAAATCAACATTACTATCAATAATTGCAGGACTAGAAGAAAAAACAGAAGGAAATATATACATAGAAGGAGAAGAAATAACAGGAATATCATCTAAGGTAGGATACATGCTACAAAGAGACTGTTTGTTAGAGTGGAGAAATATATTAAGTAATACATTATTTGGACTAGAAATAAAAGGAATAAAAACACAGGAAAATATCGAATATGTAAAAGAACTACTAAAAAAATATAATTTATTTGATTTCATAAATAAATATCCATCAGAACTATCAGGAGGAATGAGGCAAAGAGTAGCATTAATTAGAACACTAGCAGTAAAGCCAAAAATTTTATTATTAGACGAAGCATTTTCAGCACTAGATTATCAAACAAGAATAATGGTAACAGAAGACATATACTCAATACTACGAAAAGAAAATATAACAACAATAATGGTAACACATGATATATCAGAAGCAATAAGTATGGCAGATAGAGTACTAGTATTGAGTAAAAGGCCAGGCACAATAAAAGACATACACAAAATAAACTTTGAAATGGAAAATAGAACACCAATAAATTGCAGACAAAGTCCTAAATTCAGTAAATACTTTGACACACTATGGAAGGAGCTTGGCGTAAATGAAAAATAATAAAATATCAAAAGAAAGAAAAAAATATTTAAATAAGGCAAGAAAAAATAAAATATTAGTAATATTAACACAATTACTAATACTAATACGGATTTTTAGCAATTTGGGAAATACTTGCAAATAAAAACATAATAGACAGCTTTATAACAAGCAAGCCAAGTAGAATACTAAAAACATTTATGAACTTAAACTCAAACAACTTATTAATGCACACAAGAGTAACAGTTTATGAAACAATAATTGGATTTGGCCTAGGAACAATATTAGGAGTAGGAATAGCAATTATACTCTGGTGGTCAAAATTCTTAGCAAAAGTAGCAGAACCATATTTAGTAGTATTAAACAGTTTACCTAAAGTAGCATTAGGACCAATAATTATAATCTGGGTAGGCTCAGGAAAACCAGCAATAATAGTAATGGCAATAGCAATTTCATTAATAGTAACAATATTAGAAATGTTAAATGGATATTTAAGAACAGACAAAGAAATTATAAAAATGGCAAGAACCTTTAATTGTACAAAACTACAATTACTAACGAAAATAATAATACCAGCAAATATAGGAACATTTATAAACTCATTAAAAGTAAATATAGGACTTTCTTTAGTAGGAGTAATATCAGGAGAATTTTTAGTATCTAAAGCAGGATTAGGCTACTTAATCGTATATGGAGGGCAAGTATTCAAACTAGACCTAGTAATGACAAGTGTAATTATTTTAGGAATCGTTGCAGGAATTATGTATGGAGGAGTTTTATTGCTTGAAAAATTTATCCGAAAATAACAATTTAGGAGGTTCAAAGTGAAAAAGAAAATAACTATATGCGTAGTTATACTAGTAATAGTAGCAATAATATCAGGAATTGTGGCAATAAAAAATAATAGCGAAAGAAAAGAAGAAAGAACAACAAAAATAAAAGTAAGCGAAGTCACTCGTTCAGTATTTTATTCACCACAATATGTTGCAATAAATAATGGATATTTTAAAGATTACGGAATGGAAATCGATTTAACAACAGGTCAAGGAGCAGATGCAGTAATGACATCAGTACTATCAAATGAAGTGCAAATAGGATTTGCAGGTCCTGAAGCATCAATATATGTATATAACGAAGGAAAAGAAGACTATACACAAGTATTTGCACAACTTACAAAAAGAGATGGATCATTTTTAGTATCAAAAGAAAAAATTGAAAATTTTGATTGGAATATGTTAAAAGGAAAAACTGTAATTCCAGGAAGAAAAGGCGGAGTACCATATATGACATTAGAATATGTCATAAAACAACATGGATTAACACCCGGAAAAGACCTAACACTAGATGATAGTATAAAATTTGATTTAATGGCAAGTGCCTTTACATCAGGAGATGCAGATTATGTTACATTATTTGAACCAACAGCATCAAATATACAAAATATGAAAAAAGGATATATTGTAGCATCAGTAGGAAAAGAATCAGGCGAAATACCATACACAGCATATTTTGCTAAGAAAAGCTATATTGAAAAAAACGAAGAATTAATTCAAAATTTTACAAATGCAGTTTATAAGGGACAAAAATGGGTTAAAGAACATACAGCAAAAGAAATTGCAGAAGCAATTCAAAACTTCTTCCCAGATACTGATTTGGAATTATTAGCAACAGCAATTCAAAGTTATAAAGATATAGATGCTTGGAATGAGATACCAGTTCTTAAACAAGAAAGTTTTGATAAGTTACAAGAAGTTATGAGTTTAGCAGGTGAGTTAACACAAAAAGCACCTTATGACAAAATTGTAATTAATAAATATGCAGAAAATGCAATTAAATAAAAAAGGATTATGGGGCAGTACCCCAATCCTTTTTTACTTTTGTTATGTGTTATTTTCATAAAATTATTGTAATATACAAAAAAATATGATATATTGTACAAAAAAGTAAGGAGTGATACAAATGATAGCAATAGGAGCAGATCACGGAGGATATAAATTAAAAGAAGAAATAAAAAAATACTTTGAAGAAAGCGGAATAGAATACAAAGACTATGGAACATACAACGAAGAAAGAACAGACTACCCAATATATGCACAAAAAGTAGCAGAAGCAATACAAAACAAAGAATGCCAAAATGGTATATTAGTATGCAGGTCAGGATATGGAATGACAGTAGTAGCAAACAAATTCAAAGGAATAAGAGCAGCCACAATACATGACCAAGAATCAGCAAAATATGCAAAAGCAGATGATGACATAAATGTAATAACATTAGGAGGAGACTACTTAACAACAAATGAAGCAATTTGTATAATAAGAAATTGGTTAGGAACAGAATTTAAAGGCGGAAGATATGAAGAAAGACTTAAAATGATAGAAGAAATCGAAAAAAACAATATGAAATAAAAAATAAAAACGTTAAGAAAGGACAAAAAACATGTGGGGAAATATAGCAATAGCATTTATACTGGCATTTGTAGTAACATTTGTAACTACACCATATACAATGAAAATTGCAAAAAAAATAGGAGCAATAGATATTCCAAAAGATGAAAGAAGAGCACACAAAAGATCAATACCAAGATTTGGTGGCCCGGCAGTAATATTAGGATTTTTAGTGTCAACAATATATTTATTAATAGTAATGAGTACAGAAAATTCAATAAATTTATTTGGACCACAAGAATATTGGAAAAAATTATTAGGATTTTTAGCAGGAATATTGATAATTGCGGGGTTCTGCATTGTAGATGATACAAAGGGAATAAAGCCAGTAATAAAATTAATAGGCCAAATACTTGGAGCAATATGTATTGTAGTCTCTGGAATAAGAATAGAAGGAATAACACTTCCATTTTTAAACTTCCCAGAAATGCATGAAATCACATCAATTTTACTTACATTAGTATGGATAATATTTGTAACAAATTCAATAAATTTAATTGATGGACTAGACGGACTATCTTCAGGAATATCAGTAATATCAGCAATATCATTATTGGTAATATTTGTATTAAATGGCTCATCATTAATATCAATAGTATTAATAACAGCATTAGCAGGAGCATTGGTAGGATTTTTACCATTTAACTTTACACCTGCTAAAACATTTATAGGAGATACAGGGTCAAACTTTTTAGGATTTTCACTAGCAGTAATTTCAATACTTGGTTCTGCTAAAACATATACAGCAGCAGTAATCGTTTTACCATTAATCGTTTTAGGACTACCTATATTTGATACGATATGGGCAATAATAAGAAGGCTAATAAAAGGAAAATCAATAAAAGCCGTATTTAAAGCAGACAAGGGACATTTACATCACAAGTTAGTTGCAAAAGGTTTCAGCCAAAAACAAGCAGTATTAATATTATATGGAATTAGTGCAATATTTGGAATGTTTGCAGTAATTTTATGTGATAGTGGAATATGGAAAGCATTATCATTTTTAATAATTGTAATAGTTGCAATTGCAGCAGGATATAAAAATTTCGTATTAGAAAGAACCGGAGATGAACAATATGAGTGTACACAATGCAAATACATTTATAATCCTAAATTTGGAAATGAAAAAGCAGGAATAGCAAAAGGAACAAAATTCAAAGACCTTCCAAAAGATTGGGTTTGCCCGGTCTGCGGTGAAGGTAAAGACATGTTCCAGATACATGAATAAAAGGAGAACAAAAATGCAAGACAAAATAATAAAATTTTTAGCATACGACGGAAAAATTTCTGTAATTTGTGCCAACACAACAGAACTAGTAGAAAAAGCAAGACAGATACATGACTTAAGCCCAGTTGCAACAGCAGCATTTGGACGATTACTTACAATATCAGCATTAATGGGAAATGAAATGAAAAATAAGGAAGATAAATTAACAATACAAATGAAAGGTAATGGACCACTAGGAACAATGCTAGTAACAGCAGATAATTTCCCAAGAGTAAAAGGATATGTAGCAAATCCAGTTGTAGACTTACCACTAAATGATATAGGAAAATTAGATGTAGGCGGAGCAGTTGGAAATGCAGGATTTATAAATGTTATAAAAGACATTGGGTTAAAAGAACCATATATAGGAATTTGCCCACTAATTTCAGGAGAGATAGCAGAAGACTTTGCAGAATATTTTGCAAAATCAGAACAAAAAAACACAGCAGTTGCCTTAGGAGTTTTAGTAGACAAAAATGGAGTAAAATCAGCAGGAGGATATATAATTACACCTATGCCAGATGCAACAGATGAAGAAATATCAAAAATAGAACAAGCAATTTTTAAAGCAGGTGCAATTTCAAAAATGCTAGACAAAAATATGTCATTAATAGAAATAGCACAATTAGTAACAGGAGATGAAAATATCAAAATAATTGAAGAAAATATAACTCCTGTATATGAATGCGATTGTTCAAAAGAACACATGGCAGAAGGACTAGCAACATTAGATGAAAATGTATTAAAAGAAATGATTGAAGAAGACGGAAAAGCAGAGATTTTATGCCACTTTTGCAATAAAAAGTATGAATTTTCAAAAGAAGAATTAGAAGAAATATTAAAAAAGTAAAATTGATTAAAGTGTTCGCTTGTTTTTTAATAAGAAATGTTATATAGTAGTGAACATAGGAAATGAGAATAAACAGATGTGGCTTCCCATTTCCTATAAATATTATATCATATTATAAAAAAGTCAATAAAAAAGGAGAGATAAAAAAATGGAAAACGAAATATTAATATTTGGACACAAAAATCCAGACACAGACACAATTTGCTCAGCAATTGTAAAAGAAATATTAAACAAAAAAAATGGGTGTGAAAAATCAAAAGCAGTAAGACTAGGAAACATCAACAAAGAAACACAATACGCACTAAACTATTTAGGAATAGAAGCACCTAAATTAATAGAAAAAGTAGAAGAAGGACAAGAAGTAATACTAGTAGACCACAACGAATTTAACCAAAGTGTAGAAGGAATAGAAAAAGCAAAAATTTTAGAAGTAGTAGACCACCACAGAATAGCAAATTTTGAAACATCAGAACCACTATATTATACAGCAAGGCCATTTGGTTGTACATCAACAATATTACTTGAAGAATTCAAAAAATCAGGAATAGAAATTGAAAAAACAGAAGCCATATTAATGGCAAGTGCCATAATATCTGATACACTATTATTAAAATCACCAACAACAACAGAACATGACAGAAAAGCACTAGAAGAATTAGGAAAAATAGCAAACATAAATGTAGAAGAATATGGATTAGAAATGCTAAAAGCAGGAACAGACTTAGACGACTTTTCAGCAGAAGAATTAATAAATTTAGATGCAAAAAGCTTAGAGAAAAATGGAACAAAATTCGTTATAGCACAAGTAAACACAGTAAGCATAGAAGATGTTCTAAAAAGACAAGATGAACTAGAAAAAGCAATAAATAATGAAATTACAGAAAAAGGATTATCATTATTTGTATTAGCAATAACAGATATATTAAATAGCAATTCTGAAATAATTGCATTAGGAACAAAAACAGATGCAGTAGAAAAAGCATTTGGAAAAAGCTTAGAAAATAACAGAGCATTTTTAGAAGGTGTTGTTTCAAGAAAGAAACAATTACTACCACAAATTGACAAATCTATTAATTAATTGTATACTATGAAATATCAATACATTAATTGAATATAATAATATGAGGAGTAAAAAAATGAAGGCAAGAATGAGCATAAAAAACATAATAATCATAATGGCAACAATATGCTTTGCAAGTATGTTTTTTATAAATATATCTTTTGCTACAAATACCGGGACAATTTCAACAGAAACAGCAAGATTAAGGGAACAACCACAAACAGATGCCAAAATATTAGAACTTGTATCTTCAGGAGAAGAAGTTGAAATTTTAGAACAAACTGAAAACTGGTATAAAGTAAAATACAAAAATATAACAGGCTATATAAGAAATGATTTGGTAGAAGTAAAAGATGAAGAAAATACTAATACTGAAGAAAACCAAGAAGTAGAAAATAATAATACAGAAACAAACAATACAGAAACAAACAATACAGAAACAAACAATACAGAGACAAACAATACAACTACATCTGAAAACACAGTACCTGAAAATACAACATTTAAAAAAGAAAGATACGAAATATTAGAAGACTCAAAACTAAAAATAGTGCCACTAATTAATGCAATAGAAATAGGAGAAGTATCTAAAAACACCGAAATAGAAGTGATAGAAAATTTAGGTGACTGGTCAAAAATAAAAACAGATGACGGAAAAGAAGGTTGGGTCGTAAAGAAAAGAGAAGCAACAACAGGTGAAATTGCAATATTATTTGGTTTAATTGATAAAGAAAACAAAGAAACACAAAATACAGAACAAAACACAGTACCAGCCGAAACTAAAACAATGTATGTAAACTCACAAACAATAAATATGAGAGAAAAAGCAGACAAAACATCACAAGCAATAAAAAAATTATCAATAAACACACAAGTAACAGTAATATCAACAGAAAATGGTTGGTCATATGTTGATGTAAATGGAACTAAAGGATATATAGCAGAATATTTGTTATCAAGCACTAAACAAGAAACATCAAGAAGTGGATTAACACAAAGAAGCACAACAAATACTCAAGTAGCAGAAACAACAGCAAACACAGAAACAACAACTACAAAAGTAGAAACAACAACTACGGCAACTACAACAACAGAAAATACAGTAAGTTCAGGAAGCTCAGTAGTAGCATATGCAAAACAATTTTTAGGATACAAATATGTATATGGAGGAACAACAACTAGTGGATTTGACTGTTCTGGATTTACACAATTTGTATACAAACATTTTGGAATAACACTAAATAGAACAGCAGCAGCACAATACAGCAATGGTACAGCAGTAACAGAACTACAAGCAGGTGACTTAGTAATGTTTGGTAAATCAGGAATAAACCATGTAGGAATATATATAGGGGGAAATACATTTATACATGCCGCAAATTCAAGTAGAGGAGTAACAACAGATACTCTATCCAGTGGATATTATAAAACAAATTATGTAGGTGCAAGAAGAATCTTTTAATTGCGCATTTAAAAGGAGGGCAAATTTGAAAAGACCAATTCTAATTGCAGTTATAGGATATATAATAGGTATAATAGTGGGACTATACTTTAAAATCAGTATAGTCTCATTTTATATTCCAATAATTGCAACATATTATATTTACAAATATTTAAACAAAAAAGCAACAACTAAAAAATTAAAGATTTTATCAATAAAAAGATATATAAGATATATAAAAATATATTTAAATTCAAAAGTAATAATATTAATAATAATTAGTTCAATAATTTCAAATACAATTGTAATTTTCCAAAACAGCAACTACGAAAAAATTTACAATCAACTATCTAAACAAGAAAAAGTAAATTTAACAGGAATAATTATAAGCGAAAAACAAGAGAAACAATATTATAATAAATATCAAATAAAAACAAAATACAATAACCAAAATCTAAAATTTTATATAACTACAAACAAAGACATAGAACTTAAATATGGAGATAAAATAGAAATTTCAGGAACATATTCGAAACCAGAGACACAAAGAAACTATAAAGGGTTTGACTATTCAAAATACTTAAAACAATTAAAAATATATGGAACAATAAGATGCGAAAATGTAGAGTTAATAAAACATAAACAAGCAAATAAAATATTAGAAATAACAAATTACATATCAAATAAAATAGAAGAAAATACAAAACAAATATTAGATAAAGAAACCTCTTCTATACTGTTAGGACTAGTACTAGGAAATAAGCAAGAACTAGATGAAGAAACACAAGAAAATTATAGAAATGCAAGCATGTCACATATATTAGCAGTATCAGGCATGCATGTAGCATATGTAATTTTAGGAATAAACCTAATCTTCAAAAACATAATAGGAAAAAGAAATACAAATATTTTAAATATAATAGTTTTAATATTTTATATGTTTATAACAAACTTTTCACCATCAATCACAAGAGCAGGAATAATGGGAATTATAGCAATATCCTCAAAACTAATTTATAGAAAAAACGATATTTATACATCAATGTCCATATCCTTACTTTTAATTCTTTTAAACAATCCATTTTCAATTCAAAATTTAGGACTACAATTATCATATGGAGGAGTAATTGGAATAATAATTTTTAACAAAAGTATTTTAAAATTTTTAAAGAATTTAAAAATAAAAAATAAAACATACAAATATAAAATAAGACCATTAATTCAAAAATATACAGACAAGATAAAAGAGATTATTTCAGTTTCGCTTTCAGTTCAAATAGCAATAATTCCAATAATTTTATATAATTTAAACATATTTAATCCATATTTTTTAATAACAAATTTAATTTTAAGCTTTGCAATAGGACCTATTATTATTCTTGGATTTTTATTCATAATAATAGCTTGCATAAACTTCTCAATAGCAAAAATTTTTGAGCCTATACTTCGAGCAGGAATTACAACTATAAATTTTATATCTAATATTGGAAAACTTCCATTTTCAAAAATCTACATAGCAACACCAAACTTAAATTCAATTATAATTTATTATTTATTTGTAGCAGTATTGTTTATTATTTATAATATTTATTCAGCCAAAAAAGCAAATAAGACGCAAATAAGAACCAAAAATTTAATAGCAATAGCAAAAATAAAACTAAGAAAAAATAAGCAAAAAATAAAACCAATAATAGCAATTATAATTTTACTAATATTAGTTGTAAACCTAATACCCAAAAATTTGAAAATTCACTTTATTGATGTTGGGCAAGGAGATTCAACACTGATAGTTACGCCTCAAAATAAAACAATTCTAATAGACGGGGGAGGCAGTAGTTCTGAGTTTGATGTTGGAAAAAATACTTTAGTCCCTTACATTTTAGACAGGGGATTCACCCAAATAGACATTATAATAATAAGCCATTTTGACCAAGACCATGTTGGAGGAATTATGACTGTCTTACAAGAACTAAAAGTTAAAAAAGTATATATTTCAAAACAAGTTGAAAAGTCAAAAAATTACGAAAAATTTTTGGACATAGTTAGTAATAAAAAGATAAAAGTATATGAAGTAGTAAGTGGTAACAAAATACATATTGAAAAAAACTTATACATTGATATTTTATGGCCAACAAACAATCAAATTACAACAAATATATTAAATAATAATGCGATTGTTTGCAATTTACACTATAAAAACTTTTCAATGCTATTTACAGGAGACATTGAAAAAATTGCAGAAATAGAAATTTTAGAAAAGTACTCTAGAACTACTCAATTTTTAAAAGCAAATATTTTAAAAGTTGGACATCATGGGTCAAAAAGCTCCAGTATAAGTGAATTCTTAAATACGGCTAAACCACAAATTGCAGTTATAGGAGTTGGAAAAAATAATAAATTTGGACACCCAAATAGTGAAGTGCTACAAAGACTAGAAAACATTAACAGCAAAATTTTCAGAACTGACTTAAATGGAGAAATTACAATTGAAGTTAACAAAAGAAGCAAGTATAAAATAAAAGAAATCCGTAAATAATAAAAGAAAAAACGCGGAGGAAATATTATGAAAAAAAGTTGGATAATAATACTATTTATTGCAATTATAATTATTGGAGTAATAGCAGGAATATCAATATACAACAAAAATGAGAAATCACAAAATGTAAATGTGGAAAATGAAATTAACAAAGTATCAGAAAAAGTAACAGATGAATGCACACAAGAGTATGAAGAATTAGAAAAACAGGCAAGATTAGAAATAGAAACAAACGCTAATGAAGAAAAAATTTCACCAAATTGCTTAATAACTTTAAAAAGGCACTACAATGAGTGCAATCATACAATAAATGAATATATTGATGTTTCACAAAGTTTAGTAAATGGAACTCAAAAAGACTTAGAAAATGAATATAAAAATTGGGAAGTACAAAAATATTCAAGCAATGACATAATACTATACAGAGAGTTTGATAGTAATTGTGGACAGCATTTCATTTTAAGAGATGATAATGGAAAAATTACAATATATAAAATAAATGAAAATAACGAAGAAGAAGTATATGAAAAAACAGAAATTTCAGTTGAATATTTAACAGAAACAGATAAAGCAGAAGTTAGAAACGGAATTAGAGTTAATGGAATAGAAGAGTTAAACCAATTAATAGAAGATTTTGAATAAAAATAAGGAGACTCATTAAAAGAGTCTCCTTTAAGTTATTTATTTTTAATAACAACATTTTTTTTATTTTCTGCATTTAAGTCATTTTTATCTATAAAACCACCTTGATATAAACACTTAACATACATAATGAGAGAAAAAACAGTACAAACCAAAGCTATACAATAGATTGCTAAATCAAAATTACCCCAGAAGCCAGTAAGACCTAATTGTTTAGTAATTAAAGATATAACAATAGCTAAGTAAAATAAAACTGTTGCCAATTTACCATACCATTTACTATAAACAACAACATCTTTTCCATAAAGAAATGACGCCCCTACAATCATTAATAATTCCTTCATAATAACAATTACTAATATCCAAAAAGGAATAATATTTACTTTTACCAAAGAAGCAAGCACACAGATTTGAGTAAGCTTATCAGCTAAAGGGTCCATTAATTTACCAAAATTAGATACTAAATTGAACCTTCTAGCTATAAAACCATCTAAAACATCTGTAATTCCAGAAATTGTGAAAAATACAATTCCCAGAGCATAATTCCCAGTAAAAATAGAATATAAAATTATAGGTATAAATATAAATCTTAATATAGTTAATATATTTGGTATATGTTTTAACATTTTTTTCTCCTTATAATACTTCAAAAGTTAATTTGTCATTATTTAGTCCAAGCTTAATAGTTTGACCATTTACAACCTCAGAACGAAGAATTTTTTCAGAAATTTCATCTTCAACATATCTCTGGATTGCTCTTCTCAAAGGTCTAGCACCAAATTTGATATTAGTACCTTTTTCTAAAATAAACTGTTTAGCAGAATCAGATATTTCAAGAGAAATATCTTTTTGACTTAAAGCATTAATAGTATCTTTAAGCATTAAATCAACAATTTGTAATAATTCTTCCTTATTCAAAGAATTAAATACAATTATTTCATCAACTCTATTTAAGAATTCTGGTCTAAAAACTTCTTTTAAACTATCTTCAATTTTAGATTTATCAACAGTTTGTTTTCCAAAACCAATTGAATTATTATTTAAATTTGAACCAGCATTAGAAGTCATAATTATTATAGTATTTGCAAAACTAACAGTATTTCCTTGAGAGTCTGTAAGTTTTCCATCATCTAATACTTGTAGCAAGATATTAAATACATCTGGATGCGCTTTTTCAATTTCATCTAAAAGAATAATTGAATAAGGTTTTCTTTTAACTTTTTCTGTTAATTGTCCAGCATCATCATATCCTACATATCCTGGAGGTGCACCAATCAATTTAGATGTAGAGTGACTTTCCATGTATTCAGACATATCTATTCTTATAATAGAGTCCTCAGAACCAAACATTTCATATGCTAAAGATTTAGCAAGTTCAGTTTTACCAACACCTGTTGGACCTACAAATATAAATGAAGGTGGTCTCTTTTCACTTTGAAGGCCAGCTCTATTTCTTCTAATAGCTCTAGAAACAGCACTTACAGCTTCTTCTTGACCAATAACTCTTTTATGAAGATTTGTTTCTAAATTAAGTAATTTTTGAGTTTCTGCCTCAGTAATTTTTTTAACAGGTATTTTAGTCCAACTCTCTATAACTGTTGCAATATCTTGTACAGTAAGATTTCTTGGCTTAATTTTTTGATTTAATTTATCAATGCTCTCCATAATTTGGCATTCACGAGTTTTTAAATCAGCAGCTTTCTGATAATCTTCAGTTGTATCTGCACCAGATACCTCTTCTTTCTCAGTTTGAACCTGAGACAATTCTTTTTTTAGTACTTCAAGTTTGAATAAATCTTTATTTTCTAAGTTTATTCTAGAACAAGCTTCATCTAAAATATCAATAGCTTTATCAGGCAAAAATCTATCATGAATATATTTTTCAGACATTATAACAGCTTGTTTTATAACATCTGTTGATATTTTAACTTTATGATATTCTTCATAATATTTTTTAATTCCCTCTAGAATTTTAATAGAATCATCAACATTTGGCTCTTCTATTAAAACTTGTTGAAATCTTCTTTCTAAAGCAGAATCTTTTTCAATATATTTTCTATACTCTGTTAAAGTAGTAGTACCAATTAATTGGATTTCTCCATTAGATAGAGCAGGTTTTAATATATTGGCTGCGTTCATAGAATGCTCTCCATCACCAGCTCCAATAATATTATGAATCTCATCAATAACTAAAATAATATTACCATATTCTCTACACTCATCAATAATGCCTTTCATCCTTGATTCGAATTGACCTCTAAATTGAGTACCAGCAATTACAGATGTCATATCTAAAAGGTAAACTTCTTTATTTAAAAGTTTTGCAGGAACATTTTGATTAGCTATTTTGATTGCTAACCCTTGAGCAATAGCTGTTTTTCCTACACCAGGTTCACCAATTAAACAAGGATTATTTTTAGAACGCCTATTTAAAATTTGAATTATTCTTTGAATTTCTTTATCTCTACCTACAACAATATCTAATTCATTGTTTTTAGCTTTGTTTGTTAAATTAGTACCATAAGTATCTAAGTATTTTTTCTTCTTATTTTGTTTACTTTCTTTCTTTTTATCAACTTTAACTTTCTTTTTGTCATTATCTTGATTATCATTATTTTGCTTATCTTTTGAAAATATATTTGAGAATATTGAGCCTAAAGGTATAGCTGCACCAGCAATTTTAGGTTGATCTTCATCAAATTCATCTCCATCATCATCTTCACTAATATTGCCAAAAGTAATAGCACCATCTATATTTTCTAAATTATTAATATCTAGATTTTCGGCAAAATCTTTGAAAATATTTTCTAATTGTTTATTCATATCTGCCAAATTGATTTTATCTTTAGCTAAAATATCTTGTTGTCTAGCTAATACTTCAGTTGGGTTTATTCCTTTCTTTTTTGCACAGTCATAGCATAAGCCTTCTAGCGTGTTTTTTTCATTATCTATTTTTTCATAAAAAAGTACTGCTGGGTTTTTCTTACATTCTGAACATATCATAACTTTCTATTCCTCATTTCTTATATTTAATATTATATATAATAACTCAAAATAGCTAAATAGTCAATGAAAATAATAGAATATTTAACTTAAAAAACTTTTAATTGACACAAGTATACATAAATGTTATAATATATGTGCAGGAAAAATTTTACATTTAGGAGGAAATCTTATGAAACAAAAAATAATCTTGCGGATTACAGCAATAATATGTTTTATAATGATTGGATTATCACAAATTCAGATTGATAAAGAAACAATAATTATAAAAACAGAAGTTGCAGAAAAAAGCATCCAAATGGAGTTAGTGGAAACACTAAAGGAGGATTCAGAACTACCAGAACCAGAGCTAGAAATCGAAAAATCTAACATAGAAGAAATGCGAACAAGCACAGCATATTATGAAACTGAACCTAAAATAGTTTATAAAAGTATTGATGAAGTAGAAATCTCAAGGGATATGGACTTAACAGAAACCACGGGATTATCAAAAGAAAATTTTTATGAATTATTAGCAAATTTCAAATATGACTATGATGGATTTTATGAAAGAAATGCAGACTTTATATGGGAGCTAAGCCAGAAATATAAAGTCAATGAGATTTTTATATGTGGAGTATTTGCTTTAGAATCTCTATATGGTTCAGATGAGGAACACATAAGAACTCATAATTATGGTAGTATCATGAAAAATGAAAAATTGGTGAAATATGATAGTGACCCAGAAGGCATAGAAGCAAATTTTAGGCTTTTGGCAAATAGCTATCTAACACCAGAGGGTAAGCACTATAAAGGCGTTACCTTAGATGCAATAGGAGATACTTATTGTCCACCAACAGCAAAGTGTCCAAGCTGGTCCAGCAAGGTATATAGCTGCATGAGAAAATTTTTAGAGAAATAAGATTTCTACCCCGGATAGATATATCCGGGGTAAATTCATTTATTTTATCATTTTAAGAATTTTAAATTTAGAATAGTGGTTCATCACATAAATTCTACTCAATCCATATAAATTCAAAGAATCTGAATTATTTATTTCATCATTTGTTAAATTTTGTATAAATCCAGCTTGTTTTAAAGCATCTAATTCCTCATCAGTATATGCTCCATAAGGATATGTAAATACTTTTGTAACAGTTTTACCCAAGTTTTTTTCAATAACACTATGTGCATATTCAATATGATTTACTAAAGTCTCTTTTGATTCTTTATTATAAAAAATATGAGTTTTACCATGAGTATTAATGCTTACAAGACCAGAGTCACTCATTTCTTTAGCTTGTTCCCAATTAAAATACCCAGGTGTACCAACTAAATCATCAACTACATAAATGCTAATAGGAACATTATATTTTTTAATAATATTAAAAGCATATAAATAATTTCCAACATAACCGTCATCAAAATCTATTAAAACAACTTTTTCAGGAAGAGCTTTTTCACCATTATTATAGGCAATTAAGTCATTATAAGAAATAACAGTGTAACCATATTCAAGAAGACCTGCAATTTGTTTTTCAAAATTTTCCTTTGTTGTATGCATATAAGCCATACTTCTTTCAGGAGCTTCTTCAGTTATTTCATGGTATAACAAAATTGGAATTCTTAAATTTTTTTCTCCTTTAAAATATGTTTTTGTTTTGTCTGCTACTTTATATTCACTTGATAAATTAATTTCTATGCCTTGTTTTATGTATTTTAGACCATCATAAACATTGTATAGCACATTTTTGTTAAATACATATAAATATGCTAATGTCGCAAATAGTATTACTAATATTATAAATAAAATTAGTATTGTCTTTTTAAAATTCATTTTATTTTCCCCCATTATTTTATACATGATATTTTAACACAATGAATTATAATATTCAATAGGATTATATAAAATATTAATTATCAAGAAAAACAAAAAAACAAGCAGAAACACTTGAAAATATTGAATAAATCCTTTAAAATATAATTATGTAAAGAAATTTACAAACATATTATTAAGGAGAAAAGAAAATGAATATAAGACTTCAAGAAAAAGAAAAACTAAATAAAAAAGTAATAACAATTTACACAATTATAGGAATTATATGTGTTATAGCAATATTTGTAGTAATAGGAGTACAAATTTTAGGAAACGACATAATAGACAGCATGTTTGGAATAAACAAGTTAACCAAAAGAACAGAACAAGAAGAAGCAGAACTAAAAGTCAACTTTGAAAACATATTTAACAACCAAATAGAAGAAAATGGAGACTATGACACAAAAAAAATAGACAAAAATCAAAATACTGTATACACAAGCTATCAAAAAGAAGAAAAAAACAATAATTACGAATTAAACATAAATATACCATACATAAACATAAAAAATAATACAGTTCAAAATTTTAATCAAGAAATAAAAGATACTTTTGAAAAAAAGGCAGAAGAAATATTAGAAAATTTTGAGCAAAACACTATTTTTACAGTAAAATACACAGCAACCATAAAAAATGACATACTATCATTAATAATATATTCCGATTTAAAACAAGACCTATCAGCACAAAGAACAATAATACAAACCTTCAATTTTAACTTAGAAAATAACAAAGAACTTACATTAGATGAAACTTTAGAAATATATGACATAAACAAAAACGAAGTCCAAAATAAAATAAACAAAGACATAGAAAAAGAACAAAAAAAATCTGAAGACTTAATAGAATTAGGATACAATGTGTTTTCAAGAGACATAAACAGTGAAATTTATAAAATAGAAAATATAAAAGAATATTTTATTTATAACAACAATATATACATAATTTTTGCATATGGTAATAACCAAATGACTGGCGAAATGGATTTAGTAATAATATAAAAAGAAACTAGAGTAAAATCTAGTTTCTTTTTTGAAAATAAAAGGGGATGTTTTTCAATTAAGTCAAGTATCCTTCCTGACTATGCCTGTATTATAATAATAAAGTTTGTCCATTTTGTGAATTAAAGGTGAAAATCTTAAGGTTAAGGTTGTTCACCTAAAGATAAAGAAATTTCCTTTTCAGTTCCATTTCTATTAATCTTTAACTTCATTTCATCACCAATTTGATGAGAATTTTTTAACTCATTTAATTCATCCATAGTTTTAATAGATTTTCCATCAGCCTCAACAATTACATCACCAGATTTTAAACCACCTTTTTCAGCAGCTGAAAAATCTTCTACTGATTTAACATAAACACCAATAACTAAATTATATTTTTTAGCAGTAGATTCATCTAAATCAATACCAGAAATACCTATATAAGGTCTTTTAACTTTACTATATTGAATTAATTGAGAAGTAATATCTGTTGTTGCATTAATTGGAATTGCAAATCCAATACCTTCAATACCTGTACCAGATAATTTTAAAGTATTAATACCTATAACTTTACCTTCGCTATTAACTAAAGCTCCACCACTATTTCCAGAATTTATAGCTGCATCTGTTTGAATACATTTATAAGTTTTACCATCTGAATCTGTAATTTTTCTATTAACAGCACTGACAATACCAGTTGTTACTGTACTTGTCATATTTATAGGATTTCCAACAGCCATTGCAAATTCACCAACTTTTACATCATCTGAATCAGCAAATTCAGCTTTTGTTAAACCAGTTTTTTCTATTTTTATAACAGCTAAATCAGTTTGCTCATCTTTACCAATAATTTTTGCTTCATATTCTGTGTCATCATTAAACAAAGTAACACTAACTTTTGTAGCTTCTGATATTTGATAATATGAACTTGATTCAGAAGAACTTGAAGATACTACATGGTTATTTGTTAATATATAACCATCTTCACTAATTATAATTCCTGAACCAGAAGCAGTGGCAGTTGATGTAGAACCTCTACCAAAAATAGAATTAGTATTTACAGTGTATTCAATTTTAATACCAACTATTGATGGCAATATTTTATTTGCAGCATATACAGCAGTATCAGAATAGTTTTTTAAAGATATTTCTTGAACATATCCATTAGATTCTGTTGAATTATTGTTTGTAGTGCTAATTGATGAAATTTGAGTTTGTAGTAATTTGTTTTTAATTGATGGAACACCAAAACATGTTCCAATTACAACTGTGCAACCAATAACTCCACTAACAAATGGTAATAGAACGCTTTTTCCAAAACCTGAACTATTTTTTGAAGTATTGCTATAAGATGTTGAGCCTGTTACTGGAATTGCTTTGAATTTTGTTTCATTTTTTTGATTTTCTTCCATTTTAATTTGCCTCCTAAAAGATTACTTTTGATTATATAATAACCTAATTTTATATTAGAATACAAGAGATTTGTGAAAAAAGTGTGAAAAAAATGTAATTATTTTATGGATATAGAAATGAACTACAAAAATATGTTATCTAAAATAAGAAAATACTTGAAATAAACAAATGTAATTGATATAATTATAAAAAATAAAATTGGAGGACAAAAATGAAAAAAAACAAAGGAATAACAATGGTCGCACTAATAATAACAATAGTATTATTACTAATACTAGCAGGAATATCAATAGGACAAGGAAACAAAGTAATAAAAGCATCAGAACTAGAAAACCTAAAAACAAACATGCTACTAATAAAAGTAAAAGCAAAAGAATATGTAGAAAATGCAAACTTCAAACTAGGAACCAACTTTGAAAACGCAACAGATAAAGCAACAAGAGTCGAAAACGCAAAAGCAGAACTAAAAGGTGAAGAAATAACAGACATAAGCACAACAAAAGGAAATATAAACATAAGCCAAGAAACAATATCAAATGACAACGCAAACTATATATACTACTACAAATTAAGCACAGACAATCTAACAGACATAGGAATCACCAAAGTTGAATCAAACGAAAAAGACGGGTGGTATATAATAAAATACGATATAAAAAATCTAGGAATAGAAATCTATAATACAAATGGATTTGAAAACGAAGGAACAAAATACTATTCACTAACAGAATTACAAAATGTAGAGTTATAGAAAACAGAAGGAAAATAAAATGAAAGAAAAAGAAATAGAAAGATTAACAAATTTAAAAGAAATAGAAAAAAACTTACACGAAAAAGGCTTTAAAAATATATGTGGAATAGATGAAGCAGGAAGAGGACCACTAGCTGGTCCTGTTGTTGTTGCAGGAGTAATAATGCCTGAAAATTCAATGATAGAGGGCGTAAACGATTCCAAAAAAGTATCTGAAAAAAAGAGAGAACTACTATATGACAAAATTATAGAAGAAGCAATAAGCTATTCAGTAGCAATTATTGGACAAGATGTCATAGATGATATAAATATCTTAAACGCAACAAAACAAGGAGTAACAAGTGTTGTTAAAGGACTAGATGTAAGACCAGACTTAATCATTATAGACGCACTACAACACATTGATACAGACGGAGTACCATATGACTCAATTATAAAAGGTGATGCTAAATGCTATTCAATAGGCGCAGCATCAATAATAGCAAAAGTTACAAGGGACAGAATTATGAGAGAATGGGATAGTGTTTATCCTCAATATGGATTTAGTGGTCATAAAGGCTATGGCACAGCTAAACATATTGCAGCAATAAAAGAATATGGATTATGTCCAATACACAGAAAAAGCTTTACTAAAAACTTTGTATAATATACTGTAAATAAAATGGAGAAAAAAATGAATATTTTAGAAATTATAGAAAAAAAGAGAGACAGAAAAGAACTAACAAAAGAAGAAATTGAATTTTTTGTATATGAATATACAAAAGGGAAGATAGCAGACTATCAAGCAGCAGCACTAGTAATGGCAATATTTTTAAATAAAATGACAAAACAAGAAACAACAAATTTAACTTTAGCAATGGCAAACTCAGGAGAAATACTAGATTTATCAAAATTAAATAAAACAATAGTAGACAAACACTCAACAGGAGGAGTAGGAGATAAAGTATCAATTTGCCTTTTACCATTAGTCGCATCACTTGGCGTTCCAGTTGCTAAAATGTCTGGAAGAGGGTTAGGATTTACAGGAGGAACAGTAGACAAAATGCAATCTATACCAGGATATAAAACAGACATAGACATGAACAACTTTATAAAAAATGTAGAAAACATAGGAATAAGCATGATTTCTCAAACCATGAATTTAGCACCAGCAGACAAAAAACTATATGCTTTAAGAGACAGCATTTCATGTGTCGAAAGTATTCCATTAATTGCATCAAGCATAATGAGTAAAAAAATAGCAAGTGGAGCAGAAAAAATAGTCATAGATGTTACAGTTGGAAAAGGAGCATTTATGAAAAATATTCCAGATGCCGAAAAACTTGCAAAAGAAATGATTGAAATAGGAAAATTAGCAAATAGAGAAACAGTATGCATTTTAACCAATATGGACGAACCATTAGGCTTTGCAATAGGAAATAATCTAGAAGTAATAGAAGCAATAGAATTTTTAAAAGGCAAAATGCCAGAAGATTTGAAAGAAGTAGTACTAGAATTAGGCTCATATATGGTTAAACTTGCAGGATTAGGAGACAACTTAGAAGAAAATAAAACAAAAATGCTAGAAAACATCAATAATAGAAAAGCATATAACAAATTTTTAGAAATGGTTAAAAATCAAGGAGGAGACATATCATACCTAGAAAATACAGATAAATTTGAAAAAGCCAAATTTGTAGAAGCAATAACAGCAGAAAAAGATGGATACATAGAAGAAATTGACGCAGAAGATGTAGGAAAAACAGCATGCAACTTAGGAGCAGGAAGAATACAAAAAGAAGATTCTATAGACTATACAGTAGGAATTAAACTATGCAAAAAAGTTGCAGAAAAAGTACAAAAAGGAGAAGATTTAGCCTATATATATGCAAATGATAAAGGAAAATTAGAGGAAGCAAAACAAAAACTAAAAAATATTATAAAAATAGGTGAAGAAAAAATAGAACCTAAAGCAACAATTTTTGGAATTTGCAAATAATTATTGAAACTAACAATAAATTAATGTTATAATAGTTGTAGTATAAAAATGGAGGATAACAATATGAAAAGAAATAAAGAAGTAAAAGATAAAAAAGTAAAAAATAAAGCACAAAAACAATATGACAAAGGACAAATATTTATAAAGATAATGGCAGGACTATTAGCAGCAATGATGATAATTCCAACAACAGTATCATTAATACTTAGTATAAGCTAAAATTATAATAAAAGAAGGTATATTTATGGAAGAAAGTATAGGAAATAATTGGATAAAATTTTACAATGAAAATATCTTGAATCGGACTTAAAAATCTAGGAAATAACCCATTTAATTTATTCACATCAATACTAGATTTAATAATAGTATTATTTTTATTATATTGCTTTGTAAAAATGGTAAGAGGCTCTAGAGCTTGGCAACTAATAAAGGGAATAGCTTTTTTAATTATTGCCACATGGGCTAGTAAATTACTAAACTTAAACATATTAAATTCAATTTTAACAGGAATAATGAACTGGGGAGTAATAGCTATAATCGTAATATTCCAACCAGAGCTAAGAAGAGGACTAGAACAATTAGGAACAAACAAATTAACAAAATTTTTTGGACTAAATAGTGACTTAGCAACAAAAACCAAAGAAGATATTTATAAAGTTGTTATAGCTGCAACAGAACTTTCTAAAACAAAAACAGGAGCATTAATTGTACTAGAAAGAGACATTAACATACAAGACATTATAGCAACAGGAGTGCCAATGAACTCAGAAGTTTCACCACAACTTTTAGTAAATATATTTGTACCAAAAACACCATTACATGACGGAGCAGTAGTTATAAGCAACAATAAAATCGCAGCAGCAGCATGTGTATTACCACTAGCAGATGATACTGATATTGCAAAAGAATTAGGAACAAGACATAGAGCTGCAATAGGAATTTCAAAGGAATCTGATAGTATAGTAGTTGTAGTATCAGAAGAAACAGGAAAAATTTCAGTAGCAAAAGACGGAACTTTAATTGCAGATGTAAGAGAAGATGTATTAAAGAAAATACTAATAAGCAATATAGTAACAAAAAGATTTACAGAGAAAAAAGATATAAAACAAAGTGGATTTGAAAAATTCAAAAATAAATTTGTAAAGAAAAGTAAAGAACCAGAAACAAAAGAAGAAAATAAAAAATAGAAGTCGCTTTAAAAGCGACTTTTATAAATCCAAATATTAAGGACAAAGAAAGGATTATAATGAGAAATATAAAATTAACAATAGAATATGATGGAAAAGACTTTAATGGCTGGCAAAAACAGCCCAATAAATTAAATATTCAAGGAACAATAGAACAAGCAATAAAAGTTGTAACAGGAGAAGAAGTAGAACTAATGGCATCAGGAAGAACAGATGCAGGGGTACATGCTTTTGGACAAGTTGCAAACTTTAAAACTAATTCCAATATTCCAATTGATAAAATAGCAATAGCACTAAATTCAAATTTAAAAAAATCAATAAGAATATTAAAAGCAGAAGAAGTAGAAGAAAAATTTCATAGTAGATTAACATGTAAGAAAAAAACATATAGATATGTTATTAACAATTCAGAATTTTCATCAGCAATATATAGAAATTTAGAAACACATATACCACAAAAATTAGATATACAAAAAATGAAAACAGCAGCTAAATATTTTGAAGGAGAACATGACTTTAAAGCCTTTAAAGCAAGTGGGACAAGTAGCAAAAGCAGTGTTAGAATTATATATAAAGCTGAAGTCATTGAAATGCCTAATAATAGAATTTATATTGAACTTACAGGAAATGGCTTTTTATATAACATGGTAAGAATAATTTCTGGTACATTAGTTGATGTAGGTACTGGAAAAATTGAACCAGAGGATATAGAAAAAATTATTGAATCAAAAGATAGAAATTTAGCAGGAAAAACATTGCAACCTAATGGACTATACTTGGTTAGTGTAGAATATGATTAATACAATTGCATAGAAGTAACAAAATATAGCTGAAAGCATAAAATATAGTAAAAAAGAAAAGGAGAAAAAACATGAACACATTACTAATATTTTTTGCTTTACCAATAGCAGTAATAATAATATCAATAGCACTACAAAAGATTTTTAAATGTCCATTTATAGTAGCAGGAATAATATTTGCAATATTCTTAGTTGTAACATTTGTAGTTGGAAATCTAAATTACTTAGTTGCCACAATAGCATATACAATACTTGCATTTATAACAGCAGTATTAACAAACATAATTTGCAGAATATTAAGAGAATTGGATAGAAGAGAATCAGAAGGAAGAACCAGCTGTTGTAACAGCAACAATGAAACTCAACTATTATCAATAACACGGAACCTGTTCTAATAATGACAACGGAAATTTACTAACTATTAGCAGTAATGATTGCAACGGAAATGACAATGAACTTTTAACAATAAATACAAACAATGTAAATAACACAAATGGAAGAACAGGAAGTTTTTGTGGGTGCTTTAGGAGAAGATAAGATATCATCAAATTTTTACCAGAATTTGCAATAAAAAAATATTGCAAATTCTGGTATTTTATGTTAAACTAATAAATGCAAAATATTTCGGGAGGAATAAAAATGATAGATATAATAAAAGATACCTTAATAGATGGTATAAAATTATTGCCATTTCTATTTATTACATATTTGATTATGGAATACATAGAACATAAAATGGGGCATAAAACAAAATCAGCAATAAAAAGATCTGGAAAATGGGGACCAATTATAGGAAGCATTTTAGGAGCATTTCCTCAATGTGGATTTTCAGTATCAGCAACAAATTTATATGCTGGACGAGTTATCACATTAGGAACTCTAATAGCAGTATATTTATCAACCTCAGATGAAATGTTACCAATATTTATTTCAGAAGCGGTTTCACCAATAATAATATTAAAAATCTTAGGAATAAAATTATTAATTGGAATGATAGCAGGAATTATAATAGATTTATTTACACATACCATAAAAAATAAAATAATAAAAAAACAAGAAGTAAAAGCAATAAATGAAGAGGAAGAAGACGAAATTGGACACATATGTGAAGAAGACCATTGCCACTGCGATGAAAGCGGAATAATAAAATCAGCTATTCACCATACATTAAGTATATTTATATTTATAATAATAATTACCTTTATTATAAATATAACAGTACACTTTGTAGGAGAAAAAACTATCGCAAGTTGGATACTAAACAAACCAATTATAGGACCAGCAATTACATCATTAATAGGATTAATTCCTAATTGTGCAGCTTCAGTAATAATTACAAATATGTACTTGGAAAATGTTATATCTCTTGGAAGTATGATATCAGGATTATTAACAGGTGCAGGAGTTGGACTTGCTGTACTATTCAAAGCAAATGATAAACTTAAAGAAAACTTAGGCATAATTGCTTTATTGTATATGATTGGAACAATATCAGGAATTATAATAGAATTATTAGGAATATCAATATAAAAAATAAAAAACAGCTTTTAAACTGTTTTTTATTTTTTATTTTTCTTAAGATTTACAACAATTGCATCTTCATTATCAAATAAGTAATTTGAATCTGTTGTATTTGTTTGGACAGGATCTACTTCATTATGCTCATCCATGAAATCTACCTTTTTAGGATTAAATTTCTTTTTAGTAATAAAACCATTTTCCTCATCTTCAGTAGCTGTTGTTACTCCGTCAGAATATCTACCAAAATCAAATGTTTTAATCTTTTTAGGCTCTTTATATTTAGATTCCAAATAACCAAGTTTTCCTTGACCTGCCATAGGTTTTCCGTTTGAACCTCTAACTTTATAAGCACAATCTTTTTGACCAAATGATTGAAGTTTTCCTGCTTTAAAGTAAGGTACAAATTTCCACTCAACATTACCATGTTTAGAATCATATTTCATCTTGTCAAAATCAATAGAGTTTTGCATAGACCACTCTCTTTTTTGACCAAATTCGTTACCCCACCACTCAAGCTCTTCAATACTTGCATTACCTTTAAAGATTTTATTTGCACAGTTAGATAAAATAGTTTGCTTAAAGTTTTCTTTACCATCAGAAACATTTAATTGTTCAAGGTTTTGAGCTGAAATTGTAGTACCAATTTTATATTTTCTGTACATTGTAAATATTGGTTCTGTAGCTTTACAAATGAAATCAGGAAATTCATCTATATATAAGAAGTTAGGAACTCTTGATTTCTCACTTCCAGGTCTTCTTAAAACAGCATTTTGCATTGAAATTAAGAAGAATAATCCAAAAGCTTTATGACTAGAAGCACCTAAATCACCACGCCTTGTGCATACAAAAATAATATCACCATCAGCTAAAGACTTATCAAAATCAATATTATTGTGTCTATTACATAGAATTGATTTAACACCAGGAATTCTTAAAAGTTTATCTAATTGACTTATAGCTGCATCTATATAAATTTCTGTGTTTTGTCTATTTATACCGTCTTTATAAAAATTCTTTTTAAAGTAAGCTATTTGTGTACTATATTTTTCTTTTAATTCATCATCATGTGCTAAAATCTCGCACATTTTTTCAACTAAATCAAAATTATTAAACATTTTTAACATATCTTCTAGATTAGGTAACATACCTTGGTTCATTCTAGGGTACATTTCTTTTAATAAAATTGACATATTTTCAATAGCTTGAACTACTACTGATTCTCTATAAGTTTCATCAGGTTCATCTTTAGAAATATCAAGCATTGTTCTTAATACAGAAGATATTGTAATTGCAATTTTGTTAGGATTATCATAAACAAATGGGTTTAATCCAACTGAAGCTTTATCTGAAGGATCAATAACTTTGTAAGGTAATCCAAAGTTTTTACAAACACTCATCATATGGTCTGAAATTTCTCTATCAGGAGATAAAACTGTTATACCGCAGTTTTTGTAAGTGACTTCACCTGAATCATCTAAAATCATTTTTTTCATATAAGCTTTATAAACATCTTCGTTACCAGATGTAGGAATTAACATATTTAAATTGAAATTAGCATTTAAGAAATCATTATCATAAGGACCTCTTAATACTGCAATTCCAGTTTTTAAAGCTGTAAATCCCATTTCTTTAGAAACTTCTCTAAAGAAAAATTTTCTATCTAAATCTCTTGCAATTAAAGGTTCATATACCATTGAGGTTTTTCCAGAACCAGAACCACCACATACAAACATTGACTGATATCTTGAGGCTTCTGGTATAGTTATCTGAGCTGCTGTTTCACTATCTTGACATAAATAAATTTCACAAGTATAAGGGCCATGACCTTGTTTTTTGTCAGATAAATCAATTCCACCATAGTCCCAAATAGAACGAGTCATATCTTTACTATCGTTAACATCAAAGTATAAGAAATTAAATACTTTTGGCACTGCTAAAATTGGAACAAGAAGTGTAAGTGAAGTTAAAGCAGGTCTTACTAAGTCAGAAAAATCTGTAACTAAATCTACATATCCAGGATTGAATATTAGTAGAAGCCATGCTCCCATATTAAGCCATTGAGTAAACATTGATATTGCTATAATACTTAATCCAATAACATAAATATAAAATAGAGTTACTTTTTTCTTTTTAGTTGTTGCAAATTCTGATGGTACAGAAAATAAATAAGCAAATATTGGACAAGCAAGTGCTAATGTATATTGTATTGGTCCCCAATATGAATAAGATACTCCTGTAAATACCATCAATAAAAATTCTACTATTCTATCTACTGCCAGATATACCGTTAGTAATGTTAAAACATAGGTTGCAAAAGTATTTCTACTTGCACCTAATTTCTTTAAAAAATTGTCTATAAATTTCATTATTTAATTGCCCCTTTTTATTAATTATATTTAATTGCCATTTTTTTATAATATCACATATATATATTATCCTACAAAATAGCGAAAAAAACAAGTATTTTTGGAAAAAAAGTTGACATTAGAATAATTTTATCTAGAAAAGCATATAATATTTAAAATTACTATAAATAGGAGTGTATGTATGCAAGAAGAATTTCAGAAAGAACAAAAATTAAAAGACAGAACAGAATTAGATAGAGAAATAGAATTAATTAGGAACATAATAAAAACTAGAGAAGAACTAAAAAGTGATAATAAAAATTTTGAGTATGCTGAATTGGGACTAGTAGATTATTATATATATCATATAAAGGCAAATCAAGCAAAGCTAGATTATTTACTAAAATTGGCTAAAGCAAGTGGAATAACTATGGATACCATAAGTCAATTAAAATATGAAAATTATAGTGAAGACATAGGCTAAATTTTTATTTCAGATTTATTTTAATTCATATTTGTCCATGTTTAAACATACAGATGTATAAATATAGTTTAAAGAGGGTTTGAATATGAATACAAATTTAATTATATATTTGGCATGTATCTGTTTTTTGTTTATATTTGGAAGGGTGTTTATAGTTCCAATTAAGAAAATTTTAAAGTTAGTAATAAATTCTGTTTTGGGAGGAGTTACTATATTTTTAATTAATTTAATTGGGGGAATATGGGGTTTCCACATTGGGCTTAATATTTTTACTAGTATTTTGATAGGGCTTTTAGGATTACCGGGGGCTATCTGCTTAATCATTGTGAAATTATTAATCTAAAATATGTAGTACAATTACTAAAAGATTGTACTACATATTTTTTATATATCTTTTAAAAAGAATTAATAGAACTTTACTTTTTAAAATAGTAGTGATACAATATGAACAAACGAACGAATACTCTTAAAAAGTTATAATATTTGTTGTAGTAGTTTAAAAAAATTTGAAAAATAAGAAGGGGAATAAAATGAAAAATATATTTAATAAAATAAAAATGAACTATAAGAAAATAATTTTAATAGTATTAGTTAGTATTGCAGTAATTGCTACTGGAATTTATATTCTTAATAGAAATGGAGCAATTGAATTTAGTGGAAAATTCGCCATTTCAAATAACAAAGCAAATAAAAATGACAAAAAATTAAAAGAATATGGACTAACAAATGTTAATGGAGTATATACTTTCAATGTTAAACTAGAAGATTTTATAGAAAAATTAAAAGCTGATTATAAAAATTTATATTCTGAAAATTATTCTGTTCGTATATCAGAGGACAGCGATGGCTGGTATAGTCTAATTTTAGGATCAACAAAAGAATATATTGGTGGAAACAAATATTATATGGAAGCAAAAAATAAGTTATTTAAAACTACTTTATTACAAAATGACTATATAAAAGAAATAGAATTATCATATAACACAACAACTGAAGGTGGACCGACAGATGTGACATTTGTTCTATATAAAGATTTTACAGAATTAAGTGGTTTGAAGTTAAATGAAACATCAAATGAAAAATCTTATATTGAGTTTAAACAAAATATTTTAGGAAGCATAACTTCATATGATGACCATTGGCAATATAGTGACTTTGATTTAGCAATACAGTTTGCATCTCCTGGTTCAGTTTTATATGGATTACCTAGAAACCGAAAATTTAGTCAAAATGGAATTTCATATGATATAAAAGTAACAGAAGAATATGATACAGAAAAATGTAATAACAAATCTTTTAAAAGCCAAAATAAAACCAATAATGTAGAAAATAAATTAAATTACATTCAACAAACAACACAACGGAGAAAATAGTAATACACAAACATCAAATGATAATGTGTCAGTTTCAGAAAATGAATCAAACGATTATGATTCGAATAATAATAGCACAAATAATAATATTTCGAATAATAATAGTACAAATAATAATTCAAGTAATAATAGCAATAATAATACAAATAATGAAGAAAACAATGAAGAAAACAATCTAGAAAAAAAGATAGAAACATACTGTGATGATCCTAGTTATAAAAACAAAACAATTGAACAAGTTACAAATGAAATTCAAAATTTAGGTGGAAAAATTGGAAATAAAACATCACAATATACTACAAACAAAAATCAAAATAATATGGTTAAAAATGCAACATTTAGTAAAGGAGTTGTTAATTTAGAATATTATAAATATGTAGATACATACACTATTACACTACATAATGGACTTGTAGCACCTAAATATATTCCTAGTAGTTTAGCAACAGAAATGTCTTACAAATATTCAGATGAAAAATTTAATGTGAATTATGTTGTAAAATATAACGATCAAACTATTGCTACTAAAAGTTTTGAATTTATACCTAAAAATTGGCATAATCTAGATAATACTGATATTCTGGATCATGTAAAAGTAAATGCACCAAGTGGAAATTTAATTATAATTTGCAATGGAGAGGAGACAGTAAATACAACTTTAAATTTAGAAGCTTCAATGAACAATCAAGTTATTGAATTTAGCCCATCTGGAAAAGCAATTATTACGGTTCAAAATTAAAAATAAATAAAATTTAAAAAGCAATATTTCAAAAATGAATATTGCTTTTTGATTTTTTATTCTAAATTCAATGCAATGTATTAGAGTTGAAAAAAGTTTATTCAACTGTAACAGACTTTGCTAAATTTCTAGGTTTATCAACATCTAATCCTTTTTCTTTAGAAATGTAATATGCAAGTAACTGAAGAGGTATAACTGACAAAATAGGAGAAACAAAACAATTTGTTTCAGGTATAGTAACCACTTCATTAAACATATTTTTATCAACATTTTGATTTGTAATAACCAAAGTTTTTGCACCACGAGTAATAACCTCTTGAATATTACTTACAGTTTTTTTAACTAAATCTGGGACTGTTAAAATACTAATAACAGTAATTCCATTTTCTATTAAAGCAATTGGACCATGTTTTAATTCACCAGCAGCATAACTTTCAGAGTGAATATAAGAGATTTCTTTTAGCTTCAAAGAACCTTCTCTTGCAACTGTTTCATCAATTCCTCTGCCCAAGAAGAAAACATCTTTTTCTTGATACATTTTTTTAGCAAAGGCTTTTATAGTTTCATCACATTTTAAAGTTTCTTCAATTTTTTTAGGTAAATCTAAAATATCTTTTTTAATATTATTTAAAAATTCTGCATTACAACTTTCTAAAACTTCAGCAAAATAAATTGCCAAAATATTTATTAATATAACTTGAGAAGTATAAGCTTTTGTAGAAGCAACAGCTATTTCTGGTCCAGCATGAGTATATATTGAATAATCTGCCTCCCTTGTTATTGAACTTCCAATTACATTAGTTATAGCAATTGTTTTTGCTCCTTTTTCTTTTGAAAGTTTTAAAGCAGCAATGGTGTCTGCTGTTTCACCAGATTGAGAAATAAAAATACATAAAGTTTTATCATCTACAATTGGGTCTCTATATCTAAATTCAGAAGCAATATCAACTTGGACAGGTATTTTGCAAAGTTTTTCAATTGCATTTTTACCGCTTAAACCAGCGTGCATTGCTGTACCACAAGCTACAATATAAATTTTATTTATAGTTGATAAATAATCTTTTGTAAAGCCTAGTTCATCAAATTCACATTTAGAATTCAAATTTATTTTAGCTCCTATTGTTTCTCTAATAGCTGTTGGCTGTTCATAAATTTCTTTTAGCATAAAATCATCAAATCCGTCTTTTTCAGCAGCTGATGCATTCCATTCTATAGTTTGAGTTTTCTTTTCTATCTCATTTAATTCTTTATCATAAAATTTTGCAGAGTCTTTTGTTAAAAGAACAAACTCTAAATCATTTAAAATATAAAAATCTTTTGTGTAAGAAAGAATAGCAGGAATATCAGAAGATAGATATTTTTCATCTTCACAAGTTCCTATAACTAAAGGACTATCTTTCCTTACAACTATCATGTTTTCAGGATATAATTTGCAAATAACCTCAATTGCAAAGCTTCCTTTTAAATCTAAACAAGCATTTTTTACAGCTCTCAAAAATTTAAAGTCATCTGATTTTGTATCTTTACTAAAATAATAATGTATCAGATTTGGTATTACCTCTGTATCTGTTTGAGAGTAAAAAGTATAACCTTTGTCTGCTAAGAACTTTTTTAATTCGTTATAATTTTCAATAATACCATTGTGTACAACACTAAATGTTTTTGAATTATCTTGATGAGGGTGAGAATTTTCTTTAGAAGGCTTTCCATGAGTTGCCCATCTAGTATGAGCAATACCAACTGTCCCTTCTAATTTATCGATTCCATCTAAGTCAAATAAATTTTTTACTCTTCCTTTGTCTTTCATTATAGATAATCCATCTTTTTCTATTGTTGAAATTCCAGCAGAGTCATATCCTCTGTATTCCAATCTACTTAATCCTGAAAGTAGTATTGGACATGCTTTTTTTGTTCCTATGTAACCTACAATTCCACACATAGTAATCCTCCTATTAAATTAAAATTTTTGGAATTGAAAGTGTGCAAACTTAAATGTATTGAATTTTGTTTAAATATTCCTATTATTTTTGTATCAATACTTATGACTTTAAGTAAAAGCCACTAGAGCACCCGCCGAATATTTTCGATAACTCTAGACCTCGTCAACCACTGCAATTGTGGTTCTGGCGCTTAAGTAAATAACTCCTTTCTTAATATTTTTATGCATCTTTCAATTTTACTTTATTATATTACATTAAAATGCCTTTTGGTGCAAGAGTTTTTTTAATTTTTTATTTATATATCAATAATATATAAATTAATCTTGCTTTAATAGTGATTAATAAGGTATAATATATAAAGAAAAAAGAATAGGAGAAAATATGTTTAACATAGAAGAAGAACTAAAAAAACTACCGGGAAAACCGGGAGTATATGTAATGAGAGACAAAGATGACACAATCATTTATGTAGGAAAAGCAGTATCATTAAAAAACAGAGTAAGGTCATATTTTAGAAAAACAAATAAAACTGAAAGAATAAAGAAAATGGTAAGTTTAATAGACCATTTTGAATATATAGTAGTAGATAATGAAGCAGAAGCATTAATTTTAGAGTGCAATTTAATAAAGAAAAACAGACCCAAATTTAATGTTTTATTAAAAGATGACAAAACATATCCATATATCAAAATAGATGTAAAATCAGACTATCCAACTGTGGTTATGACTAGAAGATTAATAAATGATGGGGCAAAATATTTTGGACCATATGCAAATCCAGGTGCAGCTAAAGAAATGATAGATTTTATAAAACAAAAATATAAAATACGCCAATGTAGAAACTATCAAAATAGAACAAGACCATGTTTAAACTATCACATAAAGAGATGCTTAGCGCCATGTATGGGGTATGTGACACCAGAAGAATACAAAAAGCAAATTGATGAAATAATTGATTTACTAGAAGGAAAAACAGAAAAAATTATAAAAGAACTTGATAAACAAATGCAAGAAGCATCACAAAAATTAGATTTTGAAAAAGCAGCAGAATTAAGAGATAGAAAAACAGCCATAGAAAGGGCATCATCAAAACAAAAAGTATCCAATATATCAGAAAACAATATAGATGTTATAGGATTATACAAGTCAGAATTAGAAGTATGTATAGAGATATTTTTTGTTCGTGGAAGCAAGATGATAGGCAGAGAACATTACTTTTTCACAGAATTAAAAGACATGGAAGATAGCGAAATCTTATCAGGATTTATAAAACAATATTATCTAGACAATCCCAATATACCAAGTAAGATAATGTTAAGAGAAGAATTGCCTGAAAAAGATGTAATAGAGCAATGGTTATCCACAATTTTAGGAAAAAAAGTGGAATTAAAGAGTCCAAAAAAGGGTGAGAAGTTAAGATTTGTAGAAATGGCAGAAAACAACGCCAAAGTTACATTAGAAAATAAAGAAAAAGACAAATCAGAAATATTAATGGAATTAAAAGAAGTTCTCAAAATGGATAAATTACCACGAAAAATAGAAACATATGATATATCAAACATTTCAGGAGAATTCATGGTAGCAGGAATGTGTGTAATGCAAGACGGAGTTATCAAGAAAAACTTGTCAAGAAGATTTAAAATCAAAACAGTATTAACACAAGATGACCCTAAATGTATGGAAGAAGTTGTAACTAGAAGGTTAGCACACTCTATAGAAAAAGAGGACAAAGGATTTGGAAAATTACCTGATGCAATATTTGCGGATGGTGGTATAACACAGATTAGAGCAATAAGAATTGCCATAAATAAATATGAAAATCTTGATATAAAAATATTTGGTATGGTCAAAAATGACAAGCACCAAACTAGAGCATTAATAGATGAAAATAGAAATGAAATACCAATTTCAGAAAATCTTATGAATTTGATAACAAGATTTCAAGACACAGTGCATGATACCGCAATTACTTATCATAGAAAATTGCGTGCCAAAGCAATTACTAAATCAGAGCTAGACGATATTGAGGGAATAGGAGAAGTTAAAAAAAGGGAATTGCTCAAAAAATTTGGAAGTGTAGAGAAAATAAAACAAGCTTCTAAAGAAGAATTAATGGAAGTAAAAGGAATAACAGAAAAAATAGTAGAACAAATAAAAAATAGCGGGATTTGATGTGGTGGACACTCAACCCCGCTAATTTTATTTTGAAACTAAATATAAATTATCCATAACAATATCTGAATTATTACCAGATTCTACTTTATAAAGCAAAGTAATATTTTTAAATTCAGATTCATCTTTAATTCTATTCAAAATAGAATCATTATCCATATATGATTTAATAGATAAAATATAAGAATCTTCACTATTTAAACTACTATCATCAATAACACAATGTAATTCATCATTATTATTAACATTAACAATCAAGCTTCTTTTATAAACCATCATTTCTGATACACTTTGCATATGATTAAAGAAATTATCATAAACATAAACAAAAGATTTATCACTATTTTTGTTAGCAATATCTAAAATATTTTTATAATTCTCATATAAAAATAAAGGTTTAGAAAAGACAATACCAGTTAAAACTAAAACAGCAGAAATTACAGTAAATAAAATATAATTATATTTAAAATTAATAAACTCATTTAATATAAAGAAAAATGTTAACACTACAAATGGAATTACAGGCATTATATATCTTAATTCTTGGAAAGATGTCATT
This sequence comes from uncultured Clostridia bacterium, assembly GCA_934141605.1. Lineage (GTDB taxonomy): Bacteria > Bacillota > Clostridia > TANB77 > CAG-508 > CAG-269. The sequence goes on along the minus strand of CAKPCL010000001.1, from coordinate 24,484 downwards.
CTAACAGCTATAAAATAATAGAAAATACTTGGTACAATTGTAATTAAAACAATAAATTTTTCTTTACTTTTTACACATAAAGCAATAGTTGCAATAGCAAATAAAACCAATATAGTAATCATTAAAGGTGTATTAGAATTATTTATACTAAATGCATAAGCAAGATGTTTTAAATAATCAAACATATGTGTAAAATATCCACTATTACCTAAATTAGTAAGTCCTCTATCTGAAAATAATAAATGTTTTATGCAAGGTACAAATATTAAAACTCCTACAATAGCATAAATAATATGAGAACGAACATATTTAGAAATAACTGTCTTATCTTGTTTTGTTCTAAACATTTCGATTAGCATAATTACAAATATGAAAAATGCGTAAATTGCAAAAAAGTATTGTGTTAAAAATCCTATAACAGTAGCAATTCCAAGCTGAATAGTAAATTTTTTATCCATCACAAAATTATTTTTATATAATTTTAAACTTAAATAAAAATAAATCAAAATAAATAAAGTAAGTAACATATACATCCTTTGGAAAATAACCATGGAAATTGTACCCATTGATAATCCATAAAGTATTAAAGAAGGAAATGTTAAGTTTTCTTTGTCTAATATTTTTAAAATTTTAGTAATTACATAACAACTAATTATAAAAGCAATTATATTTACTATAAAAGCAGAATATAATGAAAAATGTCCACCAAAAAATAAAGTAGCAAAATGTACAAGTGTATAGAAAAATGGAGGGTGATTATCATAAGCTTGGTTTAAATATAATGCTTTAAAATTTAATATATTATTAGGTAATAAAGTCATAGCTGTTTGCACATATTCTTTAGTTCTCCAAACAGGGTTCTGAACACCTTTATCATATGCGTCCATAAGTCCATTATTTGGATTTACAGCTGAGCATAAAGTATAACCTTCATCTTCATGTAGTCCAACTTTTTTAGTTTGATAGAAGAATATTACACCAGACATTACAGCAATTAAAATAATTAATAATATTTTTTTAATTTTTTCTTTGTTTTTTAACATTTTAAAATCAACCTTTCTATATAAAATTAGGAAACCTTGGACATCACTGCCCAGGTTCCTTAAATATGGTCCTCATGTTTATAGGAGAACCATCAGAGCGGAAAAAACGGACTTTAATTGGAATTATAGAGCGTTTCCTCCGAACTAATATCTTAAAAAAGCAAGATATTAGTAATAAGGCAAGTGTACAAAAAATAAAACTTTTCTTTTTCATGTAGATGCCTCCTTATACATATTAATATATGATAAGAAGATTATATCATCATTTGAATATTTTAACAATAAAATTTTAATAATTGGAATATTTTATTATTAACTTGAATATATATATTAAAAATGAAGAAATATTATTGTCTTCAGTTTAAAGGGGGATTTAAAATGGAAAATGTTTTTAATATTAAGTACAACACAAAGTTGGACAAGCTTGAGATGCCAAGAGAGAATAGAAGAATTAAGGCATTAAGCTTTTTTAAAAATCATAAAATTTTTTCTGCAATTATAATGAGTTTTTTTATTTTATCTGGGATTAATTTTTATTTAATTTTTAGTTTTATGAAAATTTTAGAAAATATTTGAAAAATTTTAAAGTATATAGTATAATTACAAAACAGAAAGGAGTAATTACATGAGTATAAAATATAATGTAATTATACAAAAAGAAGAAGACTGGTATGTAGCAAAATGCTTGGATAATAATGTTGCTTCACAAGGTAAATCAATAGAAGAAGCAATGGAAAATTTAAAAGAAGCATTAGAACTATATATGAAAGATGAAGAACCAGTAAAACCAAAAGAAATATTTGTAACAACATTGGAGGTGGCTGTATGAGTTTTAAATATCCAATACTGCCACCAAAGGACATAATTAAAGTTATGAAAAAATTTGGATTTGAGAAATGTTCTCAAAAAGGCAGTCATGCAAAATATGCTAATTATGACACCGGAAAAATTTTTATTATTCCAATGCATTATGAAATCGCACGAGGAACACTAAAAAGCATCTTAGAACAAGCTGAAATAGAACTAGAAGAATTTTTAAAAAATTTATAATTTTATTTAAAATCAAAACAAAATTTAAAATCTTAAAATAATCCTTTAAAAAAATAAAAAAATATGGTAAAATAGAACTATTCTAGGAAAGAGGAGGATAGTAGCTATTAAGCTATATAAAAAATATGAAACTAGCAAATGAATGGAAAGATTATAAAATAATAGACATGGCAGATGGACAGAAACTAGAAAAATGGGGAGATGTAATACTTTCAAGACCAGACCCACAAATAATATGGAAAGACAAGAGCTTCCCTAAAAAATGGAACGAAATAAATGCAACATACCATAGAAGTAGCTCTGGCGGAGGGTCATGGGAATTTAACAAAAAAATGCCTAAACAATGGCAAATAAAATATAAAGATTTAACCTTTAACATAAAACCAATGGGATTTAAACACACAGGACTATTCCCAGAACAAGCTGTAAATTGGGATTGGGCAATAAATAAAATAAAATCAGAAAAAAGAGAAATTAAAGTTCTAAATTTATTTGCATACACTGGAGGAGCAACAGTAGCATGTAGCTATGCAGGAGCATCAGTATGCCATGTAGACAGCTCAAAAGGGATGACAACATGGGCAAAAGAAAATATAGAAGCATCTGGATTGCAAGACAGACCAGTTAGATTTATAGTTGATGATGTTGTCAAATTTGTAAACAGAGAAATAAGAAGAGGCAACAAATATGATGCAATAATAATGGACCCACCTTCATACGGTAGAGGAGCAAAAGGAGAAGTATGGCAATTTGAAAACAATATATATGATTTAGTAGAATTATGCACAGAAGTACTATCATACAATCCACTATTTTTCTTGATAAATTCATATACAACAGGTATATCAAGCAAAGTTTTAGAAGATATTTTAAATTTAACAGTTGCAAGAAAACATAAAGGAAAATTAGAATCAGGAGAAATAGGAATTCCAATGGAAAACTCAAGCTTAGTATTGCCATGTGGAATTTATGGAAGATGGGAAAAATGAGACAGTTGGGACATAGCGATTTGTCTCAAAAAAGGAGAAAATAAATGCAAAAATTAAAAGTAATTTATGAAGATAATCATATTATAGTAGTAGAAAAAACACCTAATATTCCATCACAATCAGATAAAACTGGTGATATAGATATGCTTACAATTGTAAAACAATACATAAAAGAAAAATATAATAAACCTGGAAATGTGTATTTAGGACTGATACATAGACTAGATAGACCAGTTGGAGGAATAATGATTTTTGCTAAAACTTCTAAGGCAGCAGGAAGATTAAGCGAGCAAGTAAGGAATAAGACTTTTAGAAAGAGATACTTAGCAGTTGTAGACGGAAAAATAAGTAATGGTAAACGGGAGTTTAGAAGATTATTTATATAAAGATGAAAGAAACAATATAAGTAAAGTAGTAAGCAAAGACAAGAAAAATGCAAAGTTAGCTAAGCTGGATTATGAAGTTGTAGCATATAATGAAGTTAAAAATTTGAGTTTAGTAAAAGTAAATTTACATACAGGAAGGCATCATCAAATACGAGTTCAACTTTCACATTTTGGACATAGTATTTTTGGGGATCAAAAGTATGGAACTAGAGGTGAGGGTAAACAAATAGCTTTATGGGCATATGAACTTGTAATTGAACACCCGATAACTAAGGAAAAAATGACATTTAAGGATTTGCCAGAAAGTACAGGGACATGGTGTATTTTAAAAGATGTAAATAATTTTACATAAAAATGTTCAAAAATTATTTACAATAGCAACTATATGTGATATAAATAGAATATTCTATTTAGCACATAAGTTGCTTTTTATAATCAATAAAATTTTATTCAAAAATTAAATCTAAAGAAAACCCAAGAAATTAAAAAGACAAAGCAAGGGAGGGATAAAAAAACTATATTAACTGTTAAATAAATATTGACAATAAAAACAAAAAATATTATAATAAAGGAGATGGAACTATTATAGAAATATTTACAACTAAAGAATATAACTTATATAAAGAAAAATATGAAAAACATAAACAAGATTATTTAAGCGATAATGAAGCAGAATACCAATTATTAGAAGTAAAAAATCCACACGACAAAATATGTAGAAAAGCACTAGACAAGAAAAAAGATGCAGTAAAAATAATAAATAGAGTTTTGAAAGATAATGAAAAAATAACAGAAAATGAAATTGAAAAATATAATAGTAGTTATATATCTGAAGAATTAAAAAACTCAGAATCAGATGTAGTATATAAAATGAAAAATGAAAATGTATTTTTTCTTATTGAGCATCAAACAAAAATAGATTATTCAATGCCATATAGAATATTAAAATATGAGCTAAATTTAATAGAAAGTGTGGAAAATGATAACAAATATATAGGCAAATGGCATGAATATTCATTAGTAATTCCAATAGTCTTATATACAGGAAAAGAAAAGTGGAACGCAAAACTTGATTTAAGAAGCATACAGCATAAATGGAGAAACTATAAAGGTCAAGAATTATCAAGATATAACATTTTGGACATTAATGAAATAAGTGATAGTGAGTTGTTAGAAGAAAAATCAATAATAAGTAAAATAATGTTAATAGAAAAATCAAAAACGGAAGAAAAGCTATGTGAAACTTTAAATAGAATTTATATTGAAATAAATAAAAATGCAACAGTATATACTAAAGAAGAAAGAAAATTTTTAAATAAAGCAACAAGTGTTTTAGCATTAAATATAGTTGGTGAGAAGAAGGCAAAAGAAATTTTAAAAAATATAGATGTAGGAGGTGAAGGTGATATGTTAGCAGTATTTGATATGATAAGGGAAGAAAATGAAAGAATTTTTAATGATGGAAGAAAGGCAGGCATAAAAACTGGAATAAAAACCGGAATACAACAAAATAGAATCGAATATATAAAAAATATGCTAAAAGAAAAATTACCAATAGATTTAATATCAAGAATAACAGGAGCAAGTAAAGAAGAAATAGAAAAATATAAGAAATAAAAAAGCCTAGTAAAAAATTCGAGGTTACTGAAAAAGTAGCTCAAAAAAAGCATGAATTAGAAAATAATTTTTTTGATTCATGTTTTTTATTGTTATATTTAAATTTTACGAAACTACCAAAATCTTTTACAAAAAAGAAAAACGAAATTAATGCAAAAGAAAAATAATGTTTTATAAAATAAAAATTTTTATCAAAAATATCATGCTAAAATAAATACAACAAAAGAAGAAGAGATGTGAAAAGATGATAGATAAAATCACTGAAGCACTAACCAATAGAATTAGAAAAGAAATGCCAGATGTTGATGATGAAAGGGCAGAAGTAATAAATTACGGACTTCAAATATTATTAGGAGAAGTACCAAAACTTTTTATAATGTTGCTAATAGCATATTTGTTAGGAATATTTAAATTGACATTAATTACCTTTCTAATATTAGCACCATATAGAGGAGCTTCTGGAGGATTTCATTTAAAAACACATATAGGTTGCATAGTGACGACAACAGCATTTTATTGTGGAACAGCACTTTTAGCCAAAAATATTATATTAGAAGATATCACAAAATACATTTTAGCTATTGCAGTTGGGATATTTGGAATTATAATGATAAAACTATATGCTCCTGCAGATACAGAAGAAGTTCCAATTATAAGTAAAAAAATTAGAAAGCAAAAACAAATTTTGTCATATATTTTTTTAATAATAGGAATAGTGATATCAACACTAATAAGAAACAATATGATTTCAAACATAATTATATTTGGATACTTTATACAAACTTGTATGATTACAAGATTAGCTTATAAAATTACAAATAATAAATATGGACATGAATTATATGAAAATGCTTCAAATTAATTTGGTAATATCAAAAATACGATTATAGTATTTTTGTATTATAGATATATAAACAAAGGAGGAATACTTTATGTTAAAATTATTAGCAAAAGTAGCAGAAAAATACGCAAAAAGTACTAATACAGCATGTACATTATGGTTTATGTTACACCAACCAAAAATGCCAGCTAGCTTAGTAAAAAAAGATTAATTAGTCATTAAATTTAAGTATAAGTGGTTCGACAACACTTGTACTTAAAACACAATATACTTTAATGTTATTATAAGCAATCCACTAAAAAAGAACAGTTAACTGTTCTTTTTTAGTATTATAAAATAAAAGATGATAGATTATAATCTATCATCTAATAATATATTTCTAATTGTTGTGAAAAGTATTTATCGGTCTTTGTTGTATGTAAATTAACATTATTATTTTTCTTTAATATTTGTCTGATTTCCCATAGACCTAGTCCAGTATGATTTTCTTTTCCAGTAACACCTTTATTGAATATTTCATCAATATTAACATCTTTATCTTTATAAGTATTTTCTATTAAAACTATATGTCTACTATTTTTAGTGTCATTTCTAAAATCTATATTCAAGATTTTATCATCACATTCAGTTGCAGCTTCTATTGCATTATCTAATAATATTCCTAAAATTCTAGCAAACTCATAAATCTTCATATGTAATTCATTTAAATCCATTAAAAATGTTAAAGTAACTTTAATTCCTTTTTCATCTGCTTCACCATATTTAGTTGTAAGCAAATTATATATACCAGGATTGTTAATTATATCTGGGTTCAAAATATATAAATTATTAACTTTTGAACAATCTTCTTCAAGTTGAGAATAATATTTTTCTAAACCTTCCATATCATTTGTTTTGATATATCCACCAATTGTTGTAACAATATTGTCAAAGTCATGTTTGAAACCTCTAACACTATCATGCAAAATATGCAATGTCTTATTATATTCTTCAGCACTTTCTAATTTTTGAGTGGTTGTAACTAAATTTATAACTTTTGTTAAACTATAAAAACTCAATACAAAATAAATTAATAAACAAATAAAGTTAAAGAAAGTAAAAGCAACTGGTAAAATATTTATATAATTTATTGTTAGCACACATTGCATTATAATGTAAAAGAAACCAAATATAAAATTAAATATTATAATAGCTTTATTCTTATTATCGAGCATATCTAAAGTTCTTAATGATATATTTTTATTCTTTATAATTAAAACAAATAAAAACACAATTGTATACATTGACATTGCAAAAATAAATCTATATATAGGAATATTCATAGATTGCTCATATGTTATATCCAATAAAGTAAGATAAGGATTTAAAAGCAAATTTCCTAATAAATTAAATAATATGCTAGGAAGTATAGATGCAATAAGCGTCTTAATAATATTTAATTTAAATAATATAGATAATAAACAAAATGTTGATAAATAATTTAATACTATATTAAATGGCCAAGGTATAGCAAATGTAGATAAAATTCCTACTAAAGTTGTAAAAAATATATAAATAATGTATTGTTTAAAATTATGTTTTATATTAAAAGTATTTGTAATCAATAAGAAAGTAAGAGGAGCTTCTATGAAAAACATTAATATGACAATCAAGATATTAATTGCGACCTCATTCGGCGTACTTATAGCCGTCCAAATATTATTCAATATGTCCATTTTTTTTAACCTCCTCCATCAAAATTTTCTTATACTTAGGACCAATATCACAAGTAGAACCATTATTAAAGAAAATCATATTAGAAACAGGATCCAAATTAACAATATTGTTCAAATTCACAATAAAAGATTTATGAGCTCTAATAAAATTACTAGGCAAAGAATCCTGAATTTTATTAAAAGAACTATAAGTATCATAATCACGACTCTTAGTATGGAAAATAAGCTTCATACCATCTCTCCTAATAAACAAAACATCATTTTCATCAATAATAGTCTTCTTATTATCAATCTTAATATACTTTTTAGGCAATCCATTAATATCTTCAAACAATCTCACAACAGTCTCCTCAAGTCTATCATAAGTTACAGGCTTAGCTAAATAATCAAAAGTTTTAAACTTATAAGCCATCATAGCATATTCTAGATGAGCAGTAGTAAAAATGAAATAAGTATTTTTATACTTTTCTCTAACTTTAGCAGCTATTTCCAAACCAGAAATATCAGATTTTAAGTTTATATCTAAAATTAATACATCTGTTTTATTGTCATCAATGTAGTCTAGCAATTCATCTACATTGTTTGTTTTTAAACCGATTTCAGCATCATAATTATGCTTCATAAAAATGTTCTCAAGAATTGATGAAAATTTATCCAAAATATTCAAATTATCATCACAAATTACAAAATTCAACATATCTTAACTCCTTTGTACACAATATAAATATAACGGAAAAAAAGTAATCGACAAAAAAACAAAAATTTCCTTTATTTTCCAGAAACAATAACAATATAATCTAAAATATTTGCATTGTCAATAGAAAATTAACAAATTTATCCAATTGGTAAAAGCATTAATATTAATAGCATTTGAAACTAGAACAATAAATATTAAAAAAATCAACAATAACTTAGATATATAGTTATTTTTGTTTTAAAGAGATGTAATAATAGCAAAAAAATTCACATATTATTTAAAAAGTAAAAAAATAAAATGATAGGAGATGCATACAATGATAATCAATATAAAAAAGAACAAAAGCAAATACACAAAAATAATAGTAGCAATATTAATAATATTTGCCATAGCAATAGTAAACAACCAAAACACAGAAAAAACAATACTAACAAGTGCTCAAGAACTAAGCAATAAAAAAATAGGGTGGGGAATAAAAAGAAACGACAACCACGAACAACCAGACCTAGGAAAAACAAATAAATCAATATTAGAACAAAACAACGGAATAGGAATGGGAAACAACACAGACAAATACATATATTTAACATTTGATGAAGGATATGAAGCAGGATATACACCACAAATATTAAATACACTAAAAGAAAACAATGTAAAAGCAACATTTTTTATAACAGCACATTACTTAAACACACAACCAGAACTAGTAAAACAAATGATAGATGAAGGACACATTGTAGGAAACCATACAGTAAACCATAAAAGTATGCCAAGTCTAACAGAAGAACAAATAAAAACAGAAGTAATGGACTTGCACAAATCAATATATGAAAAATTCCAATATGAAATGAAATACATAAGACCACCAATGGGAGAATTCAGCGAAAAAAGCATAAGCATAACAAACTCACTAGGATACAAAACAGTAATGTGGTCATTTGCCTATGAAGACTGGAACGAAAACAAACAACCAGATGAAACAGCAGCCAAAAAGAAAATATTAGACAATGTTCACAACGGAGAAGTCATGCTATTACATGGAAACTCAAAAACAAACACAAATATATTAGGAGACATCATAAAAGAAATAAAAAATATGGGATATGAATTTAAATCACTAGACGAATTCAAATAAAAACACGAAAGGAAGAAAACTATGAAAAAGAAAAGAAACGCACTTTCTAAAATAGATAGAATTTTAGAAATGCCACAAGAAGTATACTCAGATGTACCCAAAATAACAATAACAGGATTTAATGAAGTAATTATAGAAAACTATAAAGGAATATTAGAATATGAAGATTACTACATCAGAATAAATACATCACTTGGAATAGTAAATATAAATGGATACGAATTAAAACTAGAAAACATGACCAATGATGATATAAAAGTAACTGGAAAAGTTGAAAGCATGGACATTGAAAGAAACTTTGACTAAAAATTTTATAAAAAATGAAGGGAAGAAAAATGTTAATTAAAATTCTATTTAATTATATAATTGGATACATAAGAATATCAATAGAAGGATATTACATAGAAAGATTTATAAATATATGTAGGAATAATAAAATAGCAATTTGGAAATTAAAAAGAGATAAAAATGTAAAACTAGAACTTAATGTAGGAATAAAAGACCTAAGAAAACTAAAAAAAGTAGCAAGGCAAACACAATGTAAAATGAAAATACTAAGAAAAAAAGGAATACCTTTCATATTTAATAGGTATAAAAAAAGAAAAATATTTTTCATATGCCTACTATTAATTATTGTATTACTAGGTATATCATCAAACTTTATATGGAATATAGAAATAATTACAGAAAATAATGAACCAATGGAAAACATATATCAAGATATCGTAGACAGTGGACTAACAATTGGAAAATTAAAATCAAATATAAAATCAAAAGAAATAATAAACAAAGTAAGATTAAATAGAGATGATGTCGCTTGGATAGGAATAGAGCTAAAAGGAACAAATGCAATAGTAAAAATTGTTAAAGCAACATCAAAACCAGAAATCATTGACGAAAACGATTATTGCAGTATAGTTTCAGACAAACAAGGAGTTATTACAAAAATAAACGCCCAAAATGGAACAATTGCAGCCAAAGTAGGAGACACAGTAAACATAGGAACAGCACTAATAAATGGATGGATGGAAGGAAAATATACAGGCATAAGATATGTACATGCAAAAGGAGAAATAGAGGCAAAAGTATGGCATACAAAAAGTAAACAAATTCCATACAACACTACGGAAAAAAAGGAAACAGGAAATATTGAAAAAAAATATAAAATAAAAATAAATAATTTTGAAATAAATTTGTCAAAAAAGCTTTCAAAATTTGAAATTTATGATACAATAGACACAGAAAAAAAATTTAAAATATTTTCAGACTTTTATTTACCAATTTCCCTAGTAAAAACAACCAATAAAGAAATACAAGAAACACAAAAAACATACACAATAGAAGAAGCAAAAAACATAGGGATACAAGAACTACAAGAAGAATTAGACAACGAAATAGAAGATAAAGAAAAAATAGTAAATAAAATTATAAATACATATGAAAAAGAAAATGGAATTGAAGTTTATGTAACATACGAAGTACTAGAAAACATAGGGACTAAAGAAAAAATAGTTTTTTAATATAAGGAGAGATAAGTATGGAAGAAAAAAGTTTAAGAATAACAGGAACAAATACCACTTTTTTTAACAAAATAACAAAAACATTAACAAAAATGCTAATACCAACAAAAATAGGAATTAATGGAATGTTAATTTCTATAAAAAGAAACAGTCTAATAAAAGCATACGAAAACTATATGAAAGACACAGAAGACTACAACAAAGAAGAACTAGAAAAAAAATATGAAGAAACATATACTGTATATTTAGAAACACTAGATAAATATGTAATGGATTCAATTTACAAAAAAGTAAAAAACAATACAGCAACAGAATTTGAAAAAGACGCATTATCTAGATACTATGAAGTAACAAGTCTAAAAGAAAAAGAATATATGGATTATAAATATAGAAAACAAAAATATCTATTAGAATTAGACAAAGAAAGTGTAGATGTTTCAACAAAAGAAAAAATACAAGAAAAATACAACAAATTTTACATTAATAAAATGGATTCGCTATATAAATCTATACTAAAAAATTACTCAATTAAACTTGCAGACACAACTAACATATATGACTCATCAAAAGAGTGGATATATACAAAAATCTTCTATACATTAGAAGAATATATACAAAACATATTAACACTAAAAATGAAAATACAACCAGAAGAAGAATTTAAAGACATAGTAGATGACTACGAAAAATTTGAAAGTTACACAGTAGGAAAACTAGACACCAGAGATAATATAGAAAAAAACATGATATTACTAGGAATAAGCAGAAAATTATTTACACATAGCATACCATTAATAGTAGCACAACAATGCTATGAAAAACTACTAAAAGACGCAAGAATTTTAGTACAAGACACAAAAATGGCAGCAAAAAGGGAAAAAGCATATTCAATGCTAATAAACTTAATCGAAGACTACAATGTTAGACTATTATCAACAAAAGTATATTGGGAAAATATGCAAGAAAGAGACAAATATAAGAAATTTTGGGACAAGTATAAAGAAATATCAAAACTAAAAGACACAGATTTTGTGGAATACATAAGACAAAAAGAAATATTATTTATAAAAAATGATATGAAAAAAATTGAAAATTCAAAAATAGACTACTCAAAAATTACAACATATTATAAAAGAAAATTAGTAGACTATGGTGCAATAAGAGAATTAAAAAATTCATATAAAACACAAGGAAAATATACAGGAATAATAAATAAAGAAAATAAGGTGGTAGCATAATGTACGAAATTACATACTTAAATTTAGAAGAAAACAAAACATATGAAAAAACAGTAGAAAAGGTATTACATAAATGCTTTGAAGTAGAAAAAATATTAGACTCAAAATTAATAGTAACAGTAACTTTTACAACACCAGAAGAAATAAAAAAAATCAACAAAAAATATAGAAAAATAGACAAAGCAACAGATGTATTATCATTTCCAATGTTCGAGAAAAGCGAACTAGATGAAAAAATCAAAAATAAAGACTTTTTATATGAAGATGTCTTAGGAGATATCATTATTTCTATTGAAAAGGTTAAAGAACAAGCAGAAGAATATGGACATAGCTTTGAAAGAGAATTAAGCTACATGATAGTACATGGATTTTATCATTTAATGGGATATGACCATATTGAAGAAGAAGACAAAAAAATAATGAGACCAAAAGAAGAAAAAGTATTAAGTGAACTAAAAATTGCCAGATAATGAACAAAATGAAGGGAATGTGATTAAAAATGAAAAATAAAGGAGCAAAAATCTTAATAATTATATTAATTATAATAATATTAGCAGCAGGTGGAGCAATGGCGTATAAAATCTTAAAAGACAAGCAAAACACAAGTACAGAAGTATCTGAACGACAAGAAGAAAACATACTAACAGCAGGAGTAGAAGAAAAGAAAGTTAAAATATTTAATGGAAACGACAGACCAATAGCTGTAATGATAGACAATCACAATCAAGCATGGCCACAAGCAGGACTAAATCAAGCATATTTAACATATGAAATAGTTGTTGAAGGTGGAGAAACAAGATTAATGGCATTATTTAAAGGAGTAAATGTTGCCAAAATAGGACCAGTAAGAAGCTCAAGACATTATTTCTTAGATTATGCAATGGAAAATGACGCAATATATGCACACTATGGTTGGAGCCCACAAGCAGAAAGTGATATAAAATCATTAGGAATAAATAACTTAAATGGAATAACAGAAAGTGAAAAAACATTTTGGAGAGTAAAAGACAAAAAAGCACCACATAATGCAGTAACAAGTACAGAAGCAATATTAAATGCAGCAAAAACAAAAAAATACAGAACAACATCAACAAAAGCAAGTGTACTTAACTATGTAACAAACGAAGTAAATTTAGACAATGGAGAAGAAGCAACAACTATAACAATACCACATTCAACACTTCAAAAAGTAAAATACGAATATGATGAAGAAAGCAAACTATATAAAAGATATGCAAGAAACAAAGCACAAACTGACTGGGAAACAGGAAATAGCATAACAACAAAAAATATAATAATAACATTCTGTGATAACTACACATTAGACGATGTAGAAAATAAAGGAAGACAAGGACTAAGAAATATAGGAACATTTGACGGATACTACATAACAAACGGAAAAGCTATAAAAATAAAATGCATAAAAGAAACAAGAGAAACACAAACAAGATATGAAGACTTAAAAGGAAACAAAATAGAAGTAAATGATGGAAACACATGGATTAATATTTGCCCAATAAATGCAGATGTCAAAATAGAAGGTCCAGCAACAACAGAAAACACAAATACAGTAAATAATATGTAAAAAATGTCCTAATGGAGAAATTCTCCAAAGGGACATTTTCCTAAAAGAAAGGAAGAATAAAAATGAACATATACGATACAGCTAATAAATTAGCACAAGAAATAAAACAATCTGAAGAATATATGAATTATAAAATGGCAAAAGAAACTTTAAGCTTAAAGCCAGAATTAAAAAAGAAAATAGAAGAATTTGAAACAGCAAGATATGATGCACAAATAACAGCAATGCAAACTGGAAAAAATGATGAAGAAAAAACTAAAAAAATGCAACAACTATATATAGAATTATTCAAAAATGCAGATGCAACAAAATTTTTTGAAGCAGAAACAAAATTTAACATCATTTTAGCAGATGTTAATAAAATAATAGGTGACGCAGTAATGGATGTCCTTAAATAAAAAATGGATTAAATTTATAATAACATTATTAGTAAAATATAAGGAGTAAATCATGGAATTTATAGTTTTATTAATAATTGTAGTAATAATATATTTTATATTAAGATTTATATTTGATTTTAATATGAAAAAAATAAAAGAAATAGGGGAAGACAAACAATTAGATGAATTAACACAAAAATATCCCGAGAATATAGAAATTTGCAAATCTTACTTAAAAAAGCTAAACAATGAAAATGTAAAAATAGAAGAAGACAAAACTTCTAATTCAACTTTATATTTAATAATAAATAATAAAATTTTTATTGCAAACTTAAAAAATAGTTATACAAGAATTCAGACAATAGCACATGAATGCCTACACTCAATACAAAGTAAAAAAATATTATGGTTTAATTTTATATTTTCTAATATTTATTTAGCATATTTTTTTATAACTTGCATATTAGCAATTTTTAAGTTATTGCCAAATAAAATGCTTTTTGTAGCCATATTAACAATAATAGGTTTCACTTTTTACACAGTAAGAACTTATTTAGAAAACGACGCTATGATTAAAGCAAGATTTTTAGCAAAAGAATACATGCAAGAACAAAAAATTTCAAGTCAAGAAGAAATAAACAAAATTGTCAATAAATATGATGAACTAAATGATGTTGGAATAAAATGTACAAATTTTAAACTTTTAAGTAATGTTTTTTTGAAAATTATAATTTTACTTATAATTTTTATTGCTAGATAAAAAAGTTAACTATTGCATTTTTTATATTTATATGATAAAATACCCAAGTATAAAAAAGAAAGCCACAGGGAGGAATTATAAATGGAAATAATAAGAACAATATTAACAGTGATATATTTTATAATAGCACTAACAGTAATAATATTAGCATTAATACAAACAAAAGAAGATTCAGGATTATCACAAACAATAACAGGATCTTCAACAAACAATTTCTATGAAAAAAATAAAGGCAGAACAAGAGAAGGAAAACAAAAAAGATATATGATAATATCATCAATATTATTTGGAATTTTAACAATAGTATTAGGAATACTATATTTAGCATAAAGAACAGAGTTTTCTGTTCTTTTTTCATCTTTTGTTGTAGAAAAGGCAATAAAATGGTATAATAATATTTAACGAGGTGAAAAAATGATAGATAAAAAAGAAGGAACATACAGAAAAAATCAAAAAGGATTTGGATTTGTAAAAATAGAAAATCAAGAAGATGAAATATATATAGCAAAGGAAAATTCCTTAAAAGCATTAAATGGAGATAAAGTTTTAATAAAAATAATTGAAGAAAAAAGTAAAGATAAAAAAGCAGAAGGAAAAATTATAAAAATTGTAAAACATGAAAAAGAAACAGTAGTAGGGATATTTCAAAAAAGTAAAAATTTTGGATTTGTTGTACCAGATGACAAAAGTCTAGGAACAGATATATTTATATCTAAAAAAAATTTTGAAAAAGCAAAAAATGGAGAAAAAGTAGTAGTACAAATAACAAAATACCCACAAAAAGGAAAAAATGCAGAAGGAAAAATTATAGAAGTATTAGGAAATCCAGACCAAGCCGGAGTAGATATGCTATCTTTAATCAAAGAATACAACTTGCCTTCCACATTTCCTGAACAAGTTGTGGAAGAAGCCAGAAAATATGGCGATAAAATAGACCTAAAAGACATACAAAACAGAGTAGATTGTAGAAATCAAACAATCTTCACAATAGATGGAGAAGATGCAAAAGACCTAGATGATGCAGTAAGAGTTACAAAACTAGAAAATGGAAACTATAAACTAGATGTTCATATAGCAGATGTAAGCTATTATGTAAGAGAAGGAAGCCTTTTAGATAAAGAAGCACAAATAAGAGGAACAAGTATATATATGCTTTCAAGAGTAATACCAATGCTTCCAAAAGAATTATCAAATGGAATATGTAGCTTAAATGCAGGAGAAGATAGATTTACACTTTCATGTTCAATGGAAATAAATCCAGAAGGAAAAACAATAAGCACAGAAGTATATAAGGGAATAATAAAAGTAAGTGAAAGAATGAACTACCATGATGTTCAAAAAATATTAGATAAATCAGATAAACAAGTACTAAAAAAATATGAAAAATATATTCCAGACTTTGAACTTATGGCAGAACTAGCAGAAATCTTAAAAAATAAAAGATTAGAACAAGGATATTTGAATTTAGATATACCAGAAAGCAAAATTGAATTAGATAAAGATGGAAAAGCAATAAATGTAGGAAAATATGAAACAAGTTTTAGCAATGAAATAATTGAACAGTTTATGCTAAGTGCAAATGAAGCAATAGCAGAAAAATTTTACTGGTTAGAAGCACCATTTATTTACAGAGTACATGAAGACCCAGACATAGACAAAATAAAAGACTTAAACAAATTTTTATTTAACTTTGGATTAAAAATAAAAACTAAAGATGACAAAATTTATCCAACAGAAGTATCAAAAATACTAGAAAAAATAAAAGGAAAAGAAGAAGAAAAAGTCATATCTACATTAATACTAAGGACATTAAAAGTAGCAAGATATGAATCAGAAAATAAAGGACACTTTGGAATAGCAAGCAAATATTATTGCCATTTCACATCACCAATAAGAAGATATCCAGACCTATTCATACACAGAATAATATCAAAATACTTAGAAGAAAATTATGTAGTAGAAGAAAAATGGATAGAAGAATATCAAGAAAAAGCCACCCAAAGAGCAGAAGCTTCTTCCGAAAGAGAAAAAGTAGCAACAAAAGTAGAAAGAGACAGCGAAGACTTGAAAAAAGCTGAATATATGGAAAATAAAATTGGTGAGGAATACGAAGGAATAATATCTTCTGTTACTCAATTTGGAATTTTTGTTGAACTTGAAAATACTGTAGAGGGATTAATTAGATTCGAAAATTTGGGTAATGAATATTTTATATATGATGAAGAAAGAAAAAGACTCATTGGAGAGAAAACAAACAAAACATATAAAATCGGAGATAAGGTTAAAATAAGAGTAATTTCAGCTAATAAAATATTAAGACAGATTGACTTTGAAATAATAGAAAAAAATTAAGAAAAAATCGGGATTAATGGTCATTACACCAAATCCCGGACTTTTTATCTTAAAAATACAATAATATTTGTAAAAACAATAGCTAATATAGAAAAACAAATAACAGCAATTCCACCAGATTTATTGTTTTCTGTATTAATTTCATAAAAACCATAAAAAATAGTTTTAATTAAAATAAAAATACTAATAAAAATGAAAACAAAATGATATAAAAAATTCATATAAACCTCCAATTTAAGTCTGAGTTAGTAAAAAACCAGAATCCATAACAGTATTAATTTTAATATCAAAAGTAGAGTTTTTATAATTATTTAACCAATTATAATTTTTAAACTCACCAGTAGTAGCAAATTTAGAAAGCGCATGTAAACCAAATCCATTAATATCACTTTCAAAAACAGTAGAAGTCTTATATAAATAATTATAAAATTCACTTTCTAAATAATTATTACATGAATTCGAAATAGAATTCAGGACATCAACATTAAGATATTCTGAGTTCTGGCTCATAGAATAAATCTTACCAGAAAATTCTAATTTTATCTCAATATAAGGAGCACTATTAACAAAACTAACATTAATATAACGATATTTATTTGGAGTTAAATAAATATCAATATTAGAATTAGAGTTAGAATTTTGTGGATTTGGTATTGAAACTAGAAAACTATCCACTTTTTTCAATATACTTGAAAAACAAATTGTTTCAATAGCATTTAATTCACCTGATAATTTATCATCTTTAAAAACAGCAAGTCCAATATTTTGAGATAATCTACTTCCGACAATAGGACTTTTATCTGACTTGATATTAGAATCTAAAACCGATGAATTGTTATCAGAAGTAGTTACTCCTCCCAATATTGCATATGGAGAACAAGAATTACAAACTAAGGCATTAAAAAAGTCACCTATTGTAGCATTACAAGTGTATCCTGTATATTTACTAGTATTAGGGAATATGTCATAATACTTAGGAATTAAACTTTCTAAGCTAGGAATAGAATTTTCAATATAATATCTAGTATTACACTTACTGATAACAATATTAGCAGAAGGTCGTACTTGAACTTCATTCATTAAAGAATATACTTCATCAGATATGCCATCTTTTGCTAATTCTTCGGAAAAAATGATTAACTTACAATGAGAAAGATTTACTTTTTTTCCAAGATAAGCATTCATAATATTTATTCCATTTGTAATAGAAGAACAATCTACACTATTTAATATAGGAGTTATTTCAGAAATGTTTTCACCACTTGGAGAAGTTGATAAAAATTCAAAAGTTACTTTTAATTTATTTTTAGTAGATTTATCAACTCCTATAGCAACCGCAAAAGCACAGTTAGAAATATTAAGAGAATTATAAGAAGCTGAAAAACCAGAAATAAATATAATAACTAAAACAACTATAAAAATCTTTTTAAATATATTGCTAATTTTTCTCACCTACTTTCTTCTTTTTAAGATTAGCTAAAATTAATATTGTTATTCCAAAAATAAAACAAATAATAATTCTCAAATATCTATAAATGTTAGTCTCAAAAAAAATAGAAACAGCATAATTAGTTGGAAACAAAGCAATTCCCAAAATCAATATTGCAAAAACATTTAGAATAGGTTTTACATCATATAAATTACATATTTTTGCAAAAATATGTGCTGAAAATTTACAAGCTATACTTAAATAACAACAGAAAGAAATAATCCAAATTAATAGAAACAATGATTCAAATCTTTGAAAAAATGAACCGAATTCTATATGTCTAGCAGCTGAAAACAGAGGCATGATTTCATCAGTTGTTATAAAAAAAGAAAACATAAAAAGTAAAGTACCCACACATAAAAGTATAAAAAAACTAATAGCAATAATAGATATTACAGCAATCTTCTTAAATTTTTGAGGTTCTTTTAGCATAGGTGGCAAAAAATATAAATAACAAATGCCACCCAAAGCTCCAATATTTTTTAAACCTAAAACAAATGTATTATAAAATCCATCTCCCAAAATAGGAAAAATATGGTTAAAAGAAAAATTATCTAAATTACCACAAAACAAGAAAATAGCACTTACTAACACTATTGGAAAAACAATAGAAGAAGTATTTAAAGTAGCATTAAAACTTAAATTATTTACAAAAGCAATAGCGACAATAAACATTAAGATAATAAAAACATAATTAGTTAATGGATAATAAACGACCCCTAATGCTTCGCAAAAGTTCCTTAGCATAAAACCAGAACTAACAATAAAATAAGATATAAAAATTCCACCAACAATGTTTTTAAAAATATTACCGGCCAAAAATTTAGAAATATCCAAAATATCTAGACTGGGAAAATTTTTAAATAATCTACAAATTAACAATACCAAAAATAAGACAATAGCTGTAGTATAAATTATATTTAGTAAAGTAGCAGATTTTGTTTCATTTATAAAAGTCATAGGCAAAGAACTAGTAATGTATAAAATTACTATTGAAAGTGTAAGCATAACGGCACTTATTGTACCAATTTTTTGATTTGCCATTTTATTTTCACCTCCACTTATTGCATTTTCCACTTCATAGAAATATGCTCTTGTTTTTTAACTTTTTTTGTAGACAAAAATAATGCTCTATTTTCCCTTTTCCAGATAGGAGGAAGAATAATTCCCGTTCTTTTTAAATTTTGCATTTTAGAATAAGGCATAGAATAAGAAACTCCAAAAGATTCCATATTGCATATTATAGAAAGATAAACAAAAAGACCTGTACCAATTCCTAAAAAGCCGCCAACATAACCAAGTAAAATAAATAAAAATCTAAATACCCTTAGATGAAAACTAAAAGCATAATCAGGAATTGCAAAAGAACTTAAAGCAGTTATTGCAACTATAATAATTAGTATAGGACTTACAATACCAGCACTAACAGCAGCTTGCCCAATAACTATTGCACCAACAATACCAATAGTTGAACCTATAGCAGAAGGAACTCTAAGGCTGGCCTCCCTAATAATCTCAAAAGAAATCTCCATTATTAATATTTCAAAAA
Organism: uncultured Clostridia bacterium; assembly: GCA_934141605.1. Taxonomy (GTDB): domain Bacteria; phylum Bacillota; class Clostridia; order TANB77; family CAG-508; genus CAG-269. The sequence continues at coordinate 4,138 of CAKPCL010000001.1, read as the reverse complement.
TAACTGGGAAAGGAACACTTTCTCTAGCAGCAAGAATAGAATAAAGCAATGCTGTTGGAATAATTTCCATATGAAAGCTAGTTATAGCAAGGTATAAACCTGGTAGTAGTAAAGCAAAAAAAGAAGAAATTATTCTAAGAAATCTTAAAAAATTTGAAAATATATTTTTAAGATTTCTATCTTCTGATGAAGTAAAAAAATCAATCATAATAGCAGGCAAGATTAATGCAAAAGGAGAACCATTTACTAAAACAACAACTCTACCTTCTAAAAGATGTTGCACTGCATTATCAGGTCTTTCAGTCAAAATTGATTTTGGAAGACCTAATGAATCAGAATCACTTATTAATTGATCAAGCTGTCCAGTTGATAAAATAGAATCAACATCTAAATTATTTATCCTATATTTTACTTCAGCAACTAAATCATTATTAGAAATATTACCCATATAACATACAGCACACTTGGTTTTAGTTATTTTCCCTACTTCTAAACTCTCAATAACTAAATTCTCGTTATTAGTAAAACGACGCAATAAAGATGTATTAGTACGAATATTTTCTACAAAAGCTTCATGAGAACCATTAATTACAATTTCATTTTCTGGTTTATCAATACCCCTTTGCTTAAAACCTTTTACATCAATATCAAAAGCAACATTAAGAGTATCAACAAAAAGTGCACAGTTACCTGAATTGACACCAGAGAAAATTTTTTCAAAAGAAGATTGATATTCAACATTATTCTGAGGTATTAAACAATTTTGCACATATTCAGCTAAATTGAATTTTTTTATTTTTTTAATTGTAATATTATTTGGCAATTCTTCAGAAATAACACGATTTTGTTCATTATTAAAAAGGTTATTTCTATTTCTCATCATTAAAGGCTCTAAAACAAAATCATTTAAAATTTGAGAATCCACCATTCCATCAATATAAAGAAGAAAAGCATTATACTGTTTTCCTTTTGCATTTAAAATGAATTCACGAGTTATAATATCACTATTAATTAATAAATTATATTTTGTTTTTATATAATTAAGATTTTCACATAAATTTGTATAAACATTTAATGAATCATCAGTAGTTTGCTGATTACAATCAGTAAAATTTTTTTCATCATTTTCAGTATTATCAGGCAAAGAAAATTCATGCGTGTTTTGGGGAGAATAAACAAATATATTACTTAAAATATCTTTTACTTTCATAGTAACTCTCCTAATCAATATTCTAATCAATTAACATTATTATTGGTAAAAAAAATAAAAATATACTAGTTTTTAACAATAAAAAATGTTATAATGAAAGCACATATATACATGAAAGCGAGAAGCTAATATGAAAACAAAAATCTTATCATTTATAAAAACAATATTGATATTTGCAATTTTATCAATATTAGTACATATTGGTATAATGATTTATCAGGAAGCCATCGGAAAAGACTATTTAGTACAAGAAGTGCAAGACTTTGTATCAAACATAACAATATCAAGTGAAAACAATAAAACAGATACAGAAAATATAGAAATTTTAAACACATCATTAGAAAACACAACAATAAAAAATGAATATAAAAACATTACAGAAGAAAAATATTTTTATAGCCAATTAAATGAATATTCAAAAATAATATACAAGGCAATGGAAAACAATAAGAACAATATGAAAACAGGAACATATGAAATAAACTTAGGAACTCAATTTTCATCATTGCTATCTGAAACTAATGGTGACAAACTATTAGGAGATTATTATCAATCAGCAATAGAAGCATATACATATGATAATCCAGAAGTATTTTATATAGAGTTTTCAAAATTATATTTAAACATTGAAACTACAACAAAAGAAAATAAAAAAAGCTATAAAGTATATATATAAATTCAGGAAATAATGCAAATTATCTAACAACAGAATTTCAAACAGAACAAGAAATAAATAACGCTTTAAATGAAATAGAAAAAATAAAAAATTATTTTGTTTATAACCAAAAATCAAATACATATGAAAACATTAAAACAGTACATGATTATTTAGTAGAAAGTATAGATTATGACCAAACGATATCACTACCTAACATATATAATTTATATGGAGCATTAATAAATAAAAAGAGCGTTTGTGAGGGATATGCAAAAGCTTTTAAATACTTAATGGACTTAATTAATATACCATGTGTAATAGTATCAGGAAAAGGAACTAATTCAGAAGGAAATACAGAAAATCATGCTTGGAATTATGTACAAATAAATAATGTTTGGTATGCAATAGACTGCACATGGGACGACCCAATTTTAATCGGAACAGGATATTTAAGTAATTCATCAAAATATAAATATTTTTTAAAGGGAGAAGAAGAATTCAGCAAAACACATATTAAAAATGGACAATTTACAGAACAAGGAAAAAAATTTGAATATCCAGTGTTAAGCCAAACTAATTATTAACTGTAAAAGGAGAAATATAAAAATGTCATTAAAAGATAAAATACCAAATAAATTGCCTAACTTACCTAATTTACAAAACTTATCTAAACTTGGAACAAATAAAATTAAAGTATATGCTTTTGTAGGGCCATCAGGAACAGGAAAAAGCTATAGAGCTCAAATGGTAGCAAGTGAAAAAAATATAAAATTTATAATAGATGACGGACTATTAATAATGGACAACAAGGTAATAGCTGGCGAATCAGCTAAAAAAGCACCAACAAAAATAGAAACAGTAAAACATGCCTTATTTTATAAAGAAGAAGAAAAACAAGAAATTATAAAAGCATTTAAAAAATACAAACCAGAAAGCATTTTAATACTAGGCACTTCAGATGGGATGGTAGAAAAAATAGCAGCCAATTTAGGACTACCAGAAATATCTGAGACAACATACATTTCAGATGTAGCAACACAAGAAGAAATGCAAACAGCAAGAAGAATAAGAGTCACAGAAGGTAAACATGTAATACCAGTACCAACATTTGAAATTAAAAAAGACTTTTCTGGATATTTGTTAGATCCACTTCAAATATTTAAGACAAAAGGAAGAGGAAATCAACCTTATATATCAGAAAAATCCATAATAAGACCAACATTTAGTTATTTGGGAAATTTTACAATTTCAGATACAGTTTTTAGACAAATATTAGAATATTTAGTTTCAAAAACACCAGGAATATATAAAGTTCAAAAAATCAGAGTGGAAAACTTTGGTGAAGGTGCAAAACTTTATATGGAAGTTACAGTAGTATATGGATTTAACTTAATTGAAGGAATTAATGAGTTTAAAAACAAAGCTAAAAAAGAAATAGAAAAGCTAACTGCTATGAATGTTGAAGAATTTGAAGTTGTAATTAAAAATATTTATGTACCTGAATAATGACTTAACAAACTAAAATAATTATGTAGGAGGAAAAGATGAAAAACATTTTAAAAGCAATAGGAAGAGGAATTGTAAAAGGAGCAATCTGGATTTATTGCAAAATAGTATACAGATTTAAAGTAGTAGGAAAAGAAAATATACCAACTGAAGGACCTGTAATTATTTGCGGTAACCATAGGAGCTTTTTAGACCCACCATTAATTGAGGTAACAACAGGAAGATATACAAGATTTCTAGCAAAAGAGGAATTAACAAAAAATAAATTCCTAGCTTTTTTAGGAATTGTATTTGATGCTATTTTAGTAAAGAGAGACTCAAAAGAAGTTGTTGCACTTAAAGAATCTTTAAAAACTTTAAAAAATGGTGATTGCTTAGCTCTGTTTCCAGAAGGAACTAGAAATGGATTAGCCAAAGGAGAAAAGGTAAAAGATGGAGCAGCATTTTTTGCAGTAAGAAGCGGAGCACCAGTTGTACCTTGTGGAATAAAGGGAGGGGAAAAAGGTAATAGAAAGGTTACTATTACCTATGGAAAGCCACTTGATTTTAGTCAATATAAGGGTAGTAAAGATAAGGAAGTTTTAGATAAAGTTACTGAAGAAATTATGAACAATATTATTGAACTTACAAAATAAAATTGTATTTTTTAATAGAAAATTAGTGGAGATAATTTTTTAAAAAAGGTATAAATAGTAATTTTTTGTTATGATTGGAGGAATTTAAAATGAGAAAAATATGGAAGGAAATAACAATATTATTGATAC